>JABFSU010000012.1 GCA_013140455.1 Nitrospira sp.
GGCTCAGATGGCCGACTTCTAGCCGACTGGACGAACCGGCACATTCGGTATACAGACAGCGCCTCCCGTAGCGAGGAGTGGTCGACTGCATTGAGCCCGACCGTTCTCACCACGCTGCGGGAGTTTTTGCATGCGCTGCAGCAACACACTTCCATGCCGATTACCGGGGAAGACGGTTGCCGTGCGGTGGAGATCGCTGAAGCCTGCTATCGCTCCGCCGAGGCGGATGGTGTGAGCGTCACTCTCCCATTGAAAATCTAGCCCCATCTCATCCCGGTTACGGCTCGCATGTCTCAGTGCACCAGCCGGGTGCTAGGCGTCCGCCACGATATGGGTATCGGTCTCCTCGACTCCTTCAATGGCATGAACTTTTGTAATGACGACGTCGGACAGGGTTCGCTCGTCTTGGACGTTGATGAAGACGAAAATGTCCGGGCGACCGAAGCAGGAATGGGCCTGCTCGACTCCGGTAATTTTTTTGAGTGCCTGGACGACGTCCTTAGTCTTGCCGGCTTTGACCTTAATCAGGATGTACGCGCGTGTTGCCATGACTTCCTCCTTCGTGTGCTGCATGAACTCATCCCCAACACCTCATCGGATACTAACTTGATTCAGCTCCAGGCATCTCCTTTCTGCGTGATGAAAATATGTGCTGAAACTCGAGCCCGCGTGTGCGAAAGGCCTGCCGGGCGTCCCTCACCAGCTGCATGAACCGGTGAAACTCCTCGACCGACAGATTAAACGGCGCGAACCCTTGAGCGAGTGTGTGCAGGTTTTCAGACGAGTGACGCGCCTCTTCATCGGAGAGCCGCTCCAAAACGTCCGCTGTCCATCCGGTCGTACGGAGACCTTTGACGATGTCCGCGGCCTGATCGCCGTATTTGTGAGCCAGCGCCTGTCGAGCAAACTCCTGGACCGCGGGGTCGTCGCTTTTTGTGAAGACCGACTGAAATTGAATCACGAATCGGATGATGTGGTTCGCTTCAGGAGTGCCTTCAGGCGGCAAGACATCTGCGTCTTGCAAAGTGGCGAGCGCGGCCATCGCTGAACCGATGTGAGGCGAGGCGGTTTTAGCGGATCGTGCGGTTTGGGTCAACATCGGATTCGGGGCCGGATCTGCCGCTGCGGGCGCGGCTTTAATGATCGCGACGAGTCCGCCGAGCACGAGGGAGACAAGGAATAGCGTTGTGATGGATGTGGAGGGTCGCGGTATGGGCGAGAGGCATCGAAGAGTGAGAAGCATGCCGGGCATTATACAGTCTTACGGGGAGGGCAGCTACCGGCGTGATGCGAGCACGATCATTCGCTTGCAACACTATTGAAGAGTTTCTATAATCCCGCGTTCGTCGGGCACAGAAAGGTGTGACGTTCCATGCTGGCCAAGGTCGCGAGTGCTGCACTCGTGGGGCTGGATGCTCATCTTGTCGACGTCGAAGTCGACATTTCCGGAGGGCTTCCTCAATTCTCAGTGGTCGGATTGCCGGATGCGACCGTGCGTGAAAGTCGCGATCGGGTCCGCGCCGCGCTGAAGAACACGGGTTTTCATTTTCCTGCCAAACGCATTACGGTTAATCTCGCTCCCGCGGGCATCAAGAAAGAAGGCTCCGGACTCGATCTGGCCATTGCCATCGGGATTCTCGTCGCGGAGGAGGTGATCCCGCAGGAGTCGCTGGACCGGCGGGTCTTGTTGGGTGAGCTGTCACTGGACGGCCGCATCAAACCCATCACCGGCGCCTTATCGTTTGGACTGGCCTGCCGCAAAGGCTATGACCTCCTGCTGCCCGCCGCCAATGGAACCGAAGCGGCGCTGGTCGAAGGAGTGAATGCCTATCCACTCCATACGCTGCCCGAAGCCGTCGAATTTTTAAAGGGGAGCCAGACGCTCAAAGCCCTCCCATCGAATGTGAACCATCTGGAGTCGTTACGACCGGCGGATGATGAGGATTATGCCGAGGTACGCGGACAGGATCACGCGAAACGGGCGCTGGAAGTGGCTGCGGCCGGCGGCCACAATCTCTTGATGGTAGGGCCGCCGGGGTCAGGAAAGACGATGCTGGCACGTCGTCTTCCGTCGATTCTCCCGATCATGGAGCTGGATGAAGCGATTGAAACAACCAGAGTCCATAGTGTGGCGGGACAGCTGCCGCCGGATCGTCCGTTGCTCATGATCCGGCCGTTTCGAGCCCCGCATCACAGTATTTCCGATGCCGGCTTAGTGGGCGGTGGGGCCGTTCCGAAACCGGGCGAGGTGTCGCTCGCGCATAACGGCGTGCTCTTTCTGGATGAATCGCCGGAGTTCAAGCGTCCCGTGTTGGAAGGATTGCGGCAACCGCTCGAAGACGGTCATGTGACACTCACGAGGGCCAGCGGAACGATACGGTATCCGGCCCGCTTCATGCTGATCGCGGCCATGAATCCCTGTCCCTGTGGATACTATGGTGACCGGTCGCGGCCTTGCGTCTGTACGGTGCCGCAGATCCGCCGCTATCGCGCCAAGCTCTCCGGTCCCTTACTCGATCGCTTGGATCTGCACTTGGAGGTGCCGCCGGTGCCGATTCGTGAGTTGCGCCATGAGCAGCCTCCGACGGAAAGCTCTGCCGCGATTCGTGCGCGTGTGCTGGCCGCGCGCGGGCGGCAGCAGGTGCGATATCGCGACGACGGGATTTATACGAATGCCCAGTTGAAGCCCAGACTCGTGAAGCGGTATTGTGGGCTCGCGGCCGGGCCTCAAGAATTACTGGAGCAGGCGATGGCGAGGCTCAATCTGTCGGCCCGCGCCCATGGACGGATTTTACGTGTCGCGAGGACCATTGCTGATTTAGCGGACTCTGATAAGATCGAGACCGTTCATGTCGCGGAAGCTATTCAGTATCGGGCGCTCGATCGGGCGATTGAGGTGTGACAGGTTGTGCTGATGACAATGAAAGTCTTTCTCTGGTGGTTCGTCGTAGGGGCGACGATGGCACTCTCGGTCCTGATGCTGCAAGGCGGCATCCGTGATGTCATGCAGGCGCAGGGCTCCGTCTGGACGCTCAAGCTGGCGGAGCTGCTGACGACCATTATCGGCGGGGGGCTGCTCGGCGGCTGCATCGCCTTGATTCTCGATCGCATCAAGAAATCGTAACGGCCTCATACACTTTTACTGACGGTTGGTCACACGAGGGGAAACATGGATCTTGAAGTCGGATCGAATGTCTATCGCAACACAGACGGCACGATTGAAGTCGAAGGTGTGCCGCTTATTCAAGTCGCACAACATCCGTCGACCGGAGCGATATTGCTGAATTTCGCGTTGTTCGACCCGACCGGTCGAATGCTCGTGAAACTGGTGGATAGCACCATCATGTTCAACGAGCGGCGCGCGTACGATGTGACGAAAACACCCAAGACGGTCACCTTGAAAGAATCGGCCTCGGGGAAAGTTCTGCTCCAGTTCGACGTCAAGGCGCCGAACGTGGTGGTGTTTTCGAAGGGTGAATTCCCCACGATGAAAGGCCACCTCTTGGAAGTGTCTGCGAAAGAATGGAAAATCGACAAACTTCGAGCCAGCGGCACGACGCAGGATGCCAAGGGCGGCGCGATCAGACTCGGGTAGCGCAAGTCCGACGGCCAATCAGCGGTCAGCCCTCCGCCGTCACCGTCGGGATAATCACCAGGGCATTTTCTTTCCGGTCGATCGACGCGGTCTCACCGTCGCGCAATTCTCCCTTCACTAAGAGCCGTGCGAGCGGCGTTTCCAGCTCCTGCTGAATGAGCCGCTTGAGCGGCCGCGCGCCATAGACCGGGTCGTAGCCGCGTTCTCCCAGATAGGCGAGCGCCGTCGGGGTAATGGCTAGCTGAATGCGCCGTTCGGCAAGTCGCCCCCGCAACCGCTCCAGCTGAATCTCCACAATCTTCACGAGCTGCTCGGTGGCCAGCGGATGGAAGACAACGGTTTCATCCACGCGATTCAGGAACTCCGGACGGAAATGCTGCCGGAGTTCTCCTAAGACGACCGATCGCATCTCATCATAGGAGGCCCCGGTCTGTTGGGCCTCGAGGATCTGCGGACTGCCGATGTTCGACGTCATGATCAGAACGGTATTCTTGAAGTCGACCGTCCGGCCTTGAGAATCCGTCAGCCGACCATCGTCCAGGATCTGTAAGAACACGTTGAAGACGTCATGGTGCGCCTTTTCGATCTCATCGAAGAGTACGACGGAGAACGGGCGGCGGCGCACCGCTTCGGTCAACTGACCACCTTCTTCAAATCCAACGTATCCCGGAGGCGCCCCGATCAGACGGGCGACCGTGTGTTTCTCCATATATTCCGACATGTCGATGCGAATGAGGTTGCTCTCATCATCGAACAGCACAGTTGCCAATGCTCTCGCCAACTCGGTCTTCCCCACACCGGTCGGACCGAGAAAGAGGAACGACCCGATCGGCCGGTTGGGATCTTTGATGCCGGATCGCGCCCGCAATACCGCATCGGCCACCGCGCGTACGCCTTCGTCTTGACCGATGACCCGTTGATGCAGCAGATCTTCGAGCTTCAGCAGTTTGTCGGATTCGCCTTCCATTAAGCGCGAGACAGGGATCCCGGTCCAGCGGCTCACGACGGCGGCAATCTCATCTTCATCGACTTCTTCTTTGAGCAGCCGGTTCTGATCCTGCTTTTTCCCCAAGGACGTTTGTTCGATGGCGAGTTCTCGTTCCAGACGGGGGAGGTCTCCATAGCGGAGTTCCGCCACGCGATTGAGATCGTAGGCCCGCTCGGCCTGCTCAATTTTCAGTTTCACTTCTTCAATGGCTTCTCTGGTCTTCCGGAGACGTCCGACCGAGGCCTTTTCTGAATCCCACTGTGTCTTGAGGACCTGAGCGGCACTCTGCTTTTCGGCTAGTTCCGTTTCGAGCGTGGTCAATCGAGCGGCACTCGCCTGATCTTTTTCTTTCCGAAGGGCTTCGCGCTCAATCTCCAGCTGGAGCACTTTGCGGGAGACTTCATCCAGCTCAGCCGGCAGACTATCGATCTCCGTCCGCAGTCTTGCTGCCGCTTCATCGACCAGATCGATGGCTTTATCGGGCAGGAAGCGATCCGCAATATAACGGTTCGATAGCTTCGCCGCCGCCACCAGGGCGCCATCTTTAATGCGCACGCCATGGTGAACTTCGTAGCGCTCCTTCAGACCGCGCAGGATCGAGATCGTATCCTCGACCGACGGTTGATCGACCAGGACGGTCTGAAACCGCCGTTCAAGCGCGGCATCTTTTTCGATATGTTTGCGGTATTCATCAAGCGTGGTGGCTCCGATGAGGTGCAACTCGCCCCGCGCAAGCATGGGTTTGAGCAGGTTTGCCGCATCCATCGAACCCTCGGCAGCGCCGGCTCCGACGACCGTGTGCAGCTCGTCGATGAACAATAGTATTTGTCCTTGCGAGGATTGAATTTCCTTGAGCACGGCCTTGAGCCGTTCTTCGAATTCGCCGCGAAATTTCGCGCCGGCGACCAGCGACCCCATATCCAGGGTGATCACTCGTTTCTGCTTCAGGCCTTCCGGCACATCGCCTTTGATAATCCGGATAGCCAGGCCTTCGACAATGGCCGTTTTGCCTACGCCGGGCTCGCCGATCAGGACGGGGTTATTTTTGGTACGGCGGGAGAGAATCTGAATCACCCGTCGAATTTCATCGTCGCGTCCGATGACGGGGTCGAGCTTTCCCTGGCCTGCAGCACGCGTCAGATCACGGCCATACTTTTCGAGCGATTGATAGGTGCTTTCGGGATCTTGCGTGGTCACCCGTTGATTGCCGCGCACTTGCTGCAAACCGGATAGAAGGCGATCTCGCGTCACTCCCAGCTTCTTGAAGATGCCGCCTTCTTGAACCATGGCGAGCAATACGTGCTCGACACTGAGATAGTCGTCCTTCAATGCGGTCTTTTCATCTTCGGCTTTGCTGAGCACCTGGCTCAGACGATTGGTGACATGTACCTGTCCCGGCCCACCGCTCGCACCCTGTACCTGAGGCAATTTACCGAGCGCCTGATCGGTGGCCTGACGAACGGCGGAGAGTGCCACGCCGGCTTGTTCCAGCAGTGAGGATGTGGTTCCACCTTCCTGGTCGAGGAGCGCGAGCAGCAAGTGCTCGACGTCGATACCCTGGTGACTGCGGCGCATGGCATGAGATGAAGCCGTTTGCAGAGCTTCCTGGAGTTTCATGGTCATTGTGTTCATATCCACGGGAATCCCTCCTCGACAGGTGCGCGAGTTGCTGATGGATCTCTAATAATCATCGGTCAGCACGTGTCAAGCCATGAGAGGGGAGAATCTCCTTTCTCCGGTCCGTTCTTGACCAACCAGCTGTTCAGGATTATGGTGCGACCTCGTGCAGTATTGTGTTCATCGAATAGTCGATGCGATCGGCAAAGCCGGTCTGTCCGCAAGGTTAAAGGTAAGATGAGGCGGTAAGAGTTATAGATGCCCAGTCACGTTTCCTCACTGTTTGAACTCTATCGGCAAGCGATTCGGTCTACCGTACGTTCGCTCCGTCATGGCTGGATCGCCATGCTCGCGCTGGTGGGATTCGCGCTGCTGTTTGTCGGAGTGTCGCAGGTGGCAGGCTCATTGGGGATTGCCGGTGGATTTCTCCTCGGGGCCCTCAATGCGCTGTTGGTGGGAGCGACCCTCTCGCTGATCGAGCATTCGCTTGGCGGCGCCCGCTCCCTTCAACTGCAGGACATTCAGGAGAGTCTAGGCTGCTACTTTTGGGAAGTCATCGGGGTGGGGTTCGTGTTGTGGCTTCCCATCATGGCGCTCGATATGGGGACTCAAGCCAATCCCTATGGCCAATTTCTCTCGTCGGCGGCGCTCCTTCTGCTCTTCATTTTGCTGAATCCGGCGCCGGAGGTGATTTATCAGGTGCGGCAGGATTCTCCGCTGGACGTGCTGAAGACCTGCTATGAGTTTGTGCTGGAAAACTGGATCGAATGGTTCTTGCCATTTGGACTGCTGATACTTCCCGTGGTGGTATCGCCGTCTGGTCTTGAACAGTTTGTCCGCTTATCAAGTCGTCTTGGTCGAGGAGCCGGGCTCGATTTCTTCCAACTCTTGATTCTGCCGTTTACCGTTCTCGGCGGATGGTTTGGCTATCTGGGACTCCCGTCCGATGCCTACTTGATTTTGGCGATTCTTCTTACTCCTCCTGTGGCCATGAGCATTCTCCTGTTCCGCGGCCATCTCTTTGCATTACTCCATGGCTCATCTCACCGGCAGCGCGAGTTCGCCCGTCGATTTGATGATGGTCGATAGCTGATCGGATTGCGACTGCCGGTGCGGAACTCACGCCGATTCCATGGTTGAGACGGTGCGAGAGCTTGAAACTTCATAAAATATTCTGAAATTCACGGGAAACAGTACCGCAGCAGTTGTGACAGAGAGTGAAATAGTGTATGGTTTTGCCTACACTTGGTAATTGAGCGACTCCCGCTCATCAGACGAAGGCTTCTCGGATCATGAGACTCTCCATATTTTGGCGGTTGGTCCTCACATGCCTTGTGATTATTGTGGTCATGGCGGGAGTAAATCTCTATGCCTTGTTCCAGCTTCGCCAGCTCACGGCTCTCAGTACAGAAATGGCTTCGTTTCACTATCCCGCAGTGGAGGCGGCCAAGCGGCTTCAAGAATCGTTGTTTGCGCAACTTAATAGTGAAAAGAAATATCTTGCGACGAAAGACGGGACGTTCCTGACGAATTTTAATGAAGAGGTTGAAGAGTTTCAGCGGAACCTTCAGCATCTCCGTGATCAAGAAATCGCTCCTCATGCCATTACGTTGCTTCAAGAAGCCGGGCAGCTGCTCCAGGAGCGTCTGGTCCTTTTTCATGACGAATTCGAGCAAGCCGGCGATCGGATCGGCGGGCATGAGGTAGGCTACGAGAATCGTCGAGATGCCATCATGGATCGGATGTCTGCGACGATTCAAAGTTATATCGACGTACATGAAGCTCGCGTGAGTGTGGGGGTCAGCGAATCACGCGCCAGCGCGGCGCGGGCGGAAGCTGTCACGGAGCAGTTGGTGTTGGTTGCCTTGGTATTCGGGCTTGGACTCGCGGGGATCGCCAGTTACAGTATTCTACGGCCGCTTCGTCAGTTGCAGGGACATATCAAGCTGATCGGGCAAGGAAAATTTGGAACACCCTTGGAGATTACCGCGCCCTCGGAGCTTCGCGATCTGGTGGACACCGTGAACTGGATGGGGGGCAAGCTCCAAGAGCTGGACGACATGAAGTCGGAATTTCTCGCCCACGTGTCACACGAGCTGCGCACGCCGATGGCTTCGATTCAGGAAGGGACCCATCTGCTCCTCGATGAAATTCCAGGACCGCTCCTACCAGAGCAGCGGACCACGCTTCGGATCATGGCCGACAGTAGTCGACGGCTGATTCACCTCATCTCGACGATTCTCGATCTTTCTAAGATGGAAGCCGGGATGATGGAATATCGCATTGTCTCGATCGATCTGAATCGCATTGCGGATATTTCAGTCAATAAGGTCAGACTCTTGGCAGATTCCAAGCACGTTCAGCTTCTGACAGAGCACCCGAAAGAGCGGTTGTGGGTGAAGGCCGATGCGTTGCGCATTGAACAAGTGTTAGATAATCTCTTGTCGAACGCCTTGAAATTCAGTCCCGAAGGAGGCATCGTCAAATTGCACATGGCTCCCGATCCCAAGGCGGGAGTCTTAGAGATATCAGTCTCTGATGCCGGGCCAGGTATCGATTCGGAAGATCTTCCTCATATTTTTGAACGGTTTTATCAGGGACGAAATAAGGCCAAGAATGCCTCCGCAGGGAGCGGACTTGGATTGGCGCTGGCAAAGAAAATTGTGGAAGCCCATAGTGGGCGGATCTGGATTGAAGGTGAGGCTGGAAAGGGGACGACTGTACGGTTTATCCTACGGTTGACCAAACCAGGCGGGACAAGCTGAGGGTGACTATGAAGAGTGCCGTATTGTGGATTCTTTCTATTGTGGTAAGCGGATGTGCGAGCTGGACGTCGCCATTGCCGTTGAATCAGCCGTTTTTCCATGTTGATTCAGGAGAATCCAAGCTCTATCAGACACTTGCAAAGAAGCAGGACGCCATAGTCCAGAAATGCCATGAAACAAGTTCGTGCGATCATGCCTACTTCACCCGTGGCCTCTTAGGATTGTACGAAAGCCGCGAAGTTGCTGAAAAATACTTTGGGAAAGTCCTCGCCGTTGCGCCAAAAAGTCAGTTAGCCGCCTCCAGTAAAGCCTGGCTAAAACTGCTGCAGGATGGGAATGGCTCAAAGGACCCATCCTGGGTGCAGGCGGTGTTAACGGCTCCCGCCATGGCCGATGCGAATAGCGCTTTAAATCAAGCGGTAGACCGCCTGGTGCGAGACTTGCTTGATCGTGAAGTAATCATGCAGCAACTTCGCGGGATGAAGGATGCCGATGCACAAGCGATTGAAGCGCTACAACGGCAGATTGCCGACCAGGAACGGAAGATCGAGACGTTGACATCGAAGAAGGACAAAGACGGTCCGAAAACGGCGTCCGAGCAAGGCTCAGTCCAAACATTTCAGAAACAAGTCATGGAACGGGATAAGAAGATCGAAGAGCTATCAAGCCAATTGGAGGCGCTGAAGCGAATCGACCAAGAGATGCGAGAGAAGGTTCGACCGATTCGCCCGCCATCAGCGAGTGCGCCTGTTCCCGTGCCGGAACCCGCACCAGCGCAGTAAGGAGCCTATGGACAAGGAACAAATCTTAGTAGTCGATGACGATGAAGGATTGCTGCATCTGTTGAAGATGCGGCTCTCCGCAGAGGGATTTGCCGTGACCTCCTGCACCACCGGGCACGAAGCTCTGGTGGAGGCGAAAAAGAAGATGTTCGATCTAGCCATTACGGACTTGCGCCTTCGCGGGGAAGATGGCCTGGATGTGACGGAGGAACTGCTGCGGGTTCATCCTCAGTTGCCGGTGATTATCCTGACCGCGCACGGCAGTATTCCGAATGCCGTCGAGGCGATGCAGCGCGGCGCGTTCGGGTATCTGACGAAGCCGTTCGATGACAAAGAGCTGAAAGCCACGATCGAAAAGGCGCTGGCGCAACAGCGTATGAGCAAGGAAATTCAACGGCTCAAGTCTTTGGTCAAGGAACTCTACGGCCTTGAAAATGTCGTGGCGCGCAGCCCGGCGATGCAACGGCTCTTTCAGCAGATTGCCCAAGTGGCGGATTCCGATGCCACCATTCTTCTGTTCGGCGAAACCGGAACCGGCAAAGAAGTAATGGCGCGGGTGGCGCATACCAACAGCCGCCGGAGCAAAGGGCCCTTTGTCGCGTTAAACTGCGCCGCAATTCCTGAAACCTTATTCGAGAGCGAACTCTTCGGGCATGTACGCGGGGCCTTCACCAGCGCGCATGGCGCTAAAAAAGGACTCTTCCAAAGCGCCAATGGCGGAACGATTTTCCTCGATGAAATCGGGGAAATGCCGTTATCGATGCAGGTGAAGCTGCTGCGTGCGGTTCAAGAGCGTGAAGTCCGCGAAGTCGGCTCTGAACTCTCGACCAAGATTGATGTGCGCATCATTGCCGCGACGAACAAAGATCTCGGCGAAGCGGTCAAGAACGGCAGCTTCCGCAACGATCTCTATTACCGGATTTCCGTGGTGCCGCTTTTCATTCCGCCGCTGCGGGACCGTCGCGACGATATTCCGTTGCTCGCCCAGCATTTCCTCAAGATCAGCAACCAGCGGGCGAATAAAGATGTCCGTGGGTTTACGCCGACGGCGTTGCATCGCTTGATGGTGAATCCGTGGCCGGGCAATGTGCGCGAGCTGGAAAACGCCATCGAGAAAGCCGTGGTGATGACCCGGCAGGATATGATTACGCCGGACCTCCTGCCGTCCGTGGGAGTGTCTCCGGATACGCCGCTGAAGCCCTTGACCGAGGCGAAGGAAGAATTCGAGCGGACATATCTGAAGAATGTGCTCCAGTTGACCGGTGGAAATATCTCCCGCGCCGCCCAGTTCGCCGGCCGGTATCGGGCAGACTTTTACAAGATGTTACGGAAATACGGATTGCACCCCTCGACGACGAAGGGGAAGATCGAGGCTGATATCGAAGAGCTGGAAGATGAATCGACTCTGATGGAAGCGGACCGGTAGAACACGAGAGTCTGTCTGATATCGAGACTCAGCGGTGAGTAACTAAGGGCTACGTCTTTGTCAGGCGTGGCCCTTTCTTTTTGTCCTAATCATCTCCCATGTCATGTAAGTACACTCTTGTAAGTACACTCTTGCGTGTCTACTTTTCAGGTGAGCTCACGTAGTGAGGAGTTGGGCAGCCATATGAATGAGGGGTGCGGGTAAACGATCAGTAGACATTTACCTGTCAGAGCCCATCATGTTAGCTTTTAGTTTCTTCGTGATTTCAAACCGCTATATTTATGGAGCTGGCGAGAGGAATTGAACCTCCAACCTGCGGTTTACAAATCGGTCATCGCGGGGTTGCTCAAGTCACTGATGATTGGGCAATCCCCTTCTTTTTCCGCTCCAGCGGCGGAGTTGGTGAGTTGGTTCTCTTTGCTGCCAGTCAGTCTGTTTCGGCCAGGTTTGTCGCTCTCGTTAACACTGGAATAACACCTGTTCACGAAGGCGCAGAGACAGCCCCCCTGGCACCCCACCCTTGCGCTGGGGCCCCTGCACGCACGCCACTGGCAGCCAGGTAAAGCAGCATGCACGGCTGTATAGAAAAGAGCCTCTAAAACTTTGGGAGATTTCTAAAAAACTTGAGCAGACACTTGATTAATACTCTAGGTAGCCTTGATCGGCAGGCGGGGGGCCGTTTGTAGACCCCCACGCCTAGCCATTCATCTATGGCGCTGTGGTGTGGACGGAAGGGTGGGGGGCCGGATGACCTTAGTGAACTGCCGTACCGACTGACACGCGGGACTCACTGGGGTACACGGGAGCCAACGAGACTTTTCCCATCCGCCTGAGACGGTCCACTGACTCGAAGACTTGCCCCCACCCGATGCCCATCAGCAGGGTGAGACCTTAAGAAATGTGTCCTGATACCATTCAGCAATGTGAAAAGATTCAGACTTCTTTGTTCCTCTATTTTCTCGATCTGCAACCCAGAAGGCGTTGTATCACAACTTCCGATTCCTCGTGCATGCCACTGGGTAGGTATGTGTGGGCAGTCCCTATCAAAGACTGTGCAGCCCCCAGTTTCACTACGAGCAGCACTACGAAGTTCGCGCCTACGGTATTATCAGCAATTATCTCCTTCATGGTCGAATGATCCTTGGTGCTAGGACATGGATTAAAAGAGGGATGTGAATGCCATTCCCCGATGTAATTAAAGCGAGTGTAATCATGCTTTGTTTGGTCGAAGAACTGACGGAGGTTGGACCATACACCCTGAATTCGGCGCACGAAGGAAGCGAACGTTCCTCTTCTATTGATAGTAACGTCTCGAACGATGAACCGATTCGTTCCAACGTGTTCGGCCATAATGAGGCCGCCAATTTCACGTGTCCCGGCTCGGATCAGGGCCCGCTCTATCTGTTCGGTAATCTCACTCGGTAGGACGAGAGTCAGCATTGCCCCGCTCGGTCACAAGCTCGCTGATAAATTCAAGCGCCTCTCGCTGGGGTAATTCATCCATTCTTAATGGACCTCGAGACGCCATCAGTTCGCCCTTCAGAGAAATTGGATGTGTATCGAATGGTGCTGAGAAGATCCATGCCTGTTTAAGCCCAATGAGATAGGCCGACTGGGGAAATTCTGATAGTTCTCGGTCGAGTAAAGCATCAAGCGTGAAGCGGGTCATCACAGATGCAAGCTGCGAAACCTCTGCATCAATGGCGATAAGAGGGGGCGCCGTCTCACGTTCGACATCGTATCCCGTACGAGCATGAACAAATGGAGCGGGTTCTTTTGAAGCCAAGAAATCATGAATCCCGGCTCGCATCGTTAACGGGTCGGGATCTTTCCCTGGGCGACTCCGTGCTAGTAGTCCTCCGATTCCTCCAGCAAATAACTCTCCCCAAATGAGTATGCGCTCTTGCGAATTGGAAATCGCGGCCAACTGAACAAAGACCTCTGGGTTGGCGGTGGCATCTATGATTACATCGCAGGTTACCAAAGTATCCAGTGCGGTGGACGCCGACGTGGGTGATTCTTGTCCAGCTATTCTGATTCTCCAAACTTGAACGTCAGCTTCCGGAGCGACGACGCTGATCGCTTGCTTCACCCCGTCAGCCTTATGGAGTCCCACCGATACCCAATCCAGTTCATGCCGGCACACATTCTCCTGGAGCATCAAATCGTCATCAATGAGGACGAACTTCCGTATGCCCGAACGGGCCAGCGAGACAGCAATCTTACCCCCGACCGAGCCCAGTCCGACGATACCGACCTTCTTGCCGACAAGTTCAGCATACTGAGAAGGGATCCGGTCGTTGATGGTCGAGGTAAGACCTAGAATGGCGCATTCTTTAATCGTGCCGCCATTCGATTCCATATACCAAAACGCCCGGCATGTAGTGTCGGAACCCAGTAAAACAAAAATGTACTCTGCCTTCCTTTCTGTATCTCCATCAGTATCGGGGAGCGCAAATCCTGCGAAGCCCGCTCCATGCAGTTTCGCAAGGAGGGACTGTAGATCCCCGATCTTCTCTCCCCCAGTGAGGCGGGCACTCTTAAATACCCACCCTGTGCCTTTCGTGACAAAAAGAGGGAAGCGAGTCGATATGCCGGCTGGAAGATCAGTAAAAACGACGGAGTCGTCCGCACCCGGCTTCGCTTCTGAAACAAAAAACACATCTGTGGAACCGTGATAAATATTGTGCGTCACCAGGCTGGCTTGACTCTCAATCGGAAACCGATCGAGCCATTCGCGCAGATGGCTTGAGACCACCAGCCTACAGCCTTGACCACGCACAACCTGGCCTAACGTTTGGCGATGTCTTGATGGCAGGTCTACCGGCGTTGACACTGCACTCGCCTCCGCTTCCAGCAATCGGTAGGCGCTTTGCAACAGCAATGCTCCCGTAATCTCCGGACGCCAATTGTCAGGTCCCCACTCGAGACACAGAGTTCCTCCTGGTCCATACTGATGAGCTGACCAGCGTGTGGTTGTAGTTGATCTGGGGCGAACGAATGCTGGCGTATCTGGGAATTGAGCTGGATAAACCAGTGCGACCTCATAGGTGACATCGTTGATTACGATGTCGACATCAACCGTGAATCGCAGCTCGTCGTCAAGTCGCCACTGTTTTGTCCCCATCCAGTCGACTGCTCCAGCCAACTCTTCAATCTGAGCACGCTCATGCTGCAATCGATCAGGATGTTTTAATCCCCAGAACATTAGGCGAACCCAGCTGGCTTGTTCGGTACCACCGGGCGATTGGGGAACGTGAGGCCCGACGCCACTGCAGCGGGCCGCAAAAGCGTTTCTGCTCCAGCACGATTTGGCAACGGTGGAGCCGATTTTGCCGCCAGGACATCAAGACGTTTGGAAAAGTAATCTGTACCGAATACCTTGTCCCAAGCTGCCAGTGCCTGTTTCCTGGTGCAGGTCACAGAGTCCAGCACCGCCAGATCGACCAGGGCCTGCCTGAGTTTATCCCGAAGAAATGTCGTCGTGGAGTCAGCCGGACCCTTAGTAATCTCCAAGTTATTCGTGATTGGATGATATACCTGAGGTGAGACGCACAGGCGATTGTAAATCTTCCGTATCGTATCGCGCAGTGCCAGATCCTCTCGATCCTTGTTGGGCACGTACCAATCCGCGGCCAACTTCGTGATGATGAACCCGCTAGCGATTTGGTCTTTCCATTCCTTACGGCTTCGAGCGAATTTTTTGAGGCAGCGAACCAGGCGCCGGAATTGCCAGCCATTGTTCCTATCGGGACTCTTCTCGTTTTCCTGGTCAAACCAGTCCTCAACATCAGCCGCACGGGATACCGTCCATCCATTGTCGTCTGCGAGTTCGTATTGGCCGTCGGAAGTGCGAATACGATACACAGGCATGTCGACGTGGTAGCCACCCTGGTAATAGATGCGTACGCAAGACCGCTTCACCTGCGGCTTCGTTTCAAAACGATCATCCTGGAGCGCCGTACACACCATCTGCTTGACTTCAGTGGGTGACATCTCCGTGCCGTCTTTTCGCTTAAGCGACGCCTGCGTGAAATACACGCCATCGTCAATGTCGTAATCGTTGTCTGGGTCCTGGACCATCGTCAGCATCGCGTATGATCCTTGTTTGACGAACACATAGGGCATCGGTTTCCCGTCTCTATTCAGGTGATCCTTTAAGCGATCCCGGTTTGCATTGCGTCGATCCTTCATTGCATTACGCTGGGCTTGCGGCAGGGTGACCTCATCGTCATGAAAAGCCAATACATCATCTGAGCAGTTAGGCATGATTGAACTCCTACACCGATCGCGGCGTCATGCTGTTTAACAGGGCTTTAATGGCATGGCCTTCAGCGGTCCCCTGTTGAATACCACTGTTGGTCAAATCGGCGTCTCGTTGTGCGTGCTGAATCAATGCGTTCAAGGCTTCCGGGCGTGTTTCATCAAGATCCAGATATTGGAGCAATGCTGCGGGAATCTTATCCGATGGAAAACGGATGATCTGTACCCGTTTCTTGAGGTGTGGCCGAAGGAGTTTCGCGATCATGTCGAAGGCAAATTCTTGCGCCGCAATGGACACTCCGGCCGCTTCACCGCCGAACTTCCAGTCCTGAATGCCTCGATCGAGGGCTTCGAGTGGGATAATCTCTCCCTCCGGTCTGCCGCAAGTTCCCAGGGCAAAGATTTCAATTTCCTCCTCGCGGTGTTCCAGGATGCGGAGTGCTTCAACCAAGGCCACTAGAATGGGGTTATTGGCCCAAAGCCCTCCATCCGCGAAGACCTCATGCCCACCCTGTGGATTTGCGATCCCGGCAAGGGACCGATAGAGGGGTGCGGCACTAGTTGCTAGGCATACATCCACCAGTGAAAACTGATCGTCTCGGTGGTTAGTTTGCGCGTCATGAGGAGTCTTGAAGACCCAAGCCCGGTAGGTAGCCATGTTCACGGCGGGAATTGCGAGCGCGATACATCGCTCGTCCCACAATTGCTTTATGGTCATCTGCTCAAAAACGCCCGTAAGTGCCTCCCGAAGGGCTTCAGTACCCTTGTGCAACAATGAAGGGCGTTGCTTTAACTGAAGCAGAAGGTCCGTCCCGAAGGATGACGGCATTTTCTGGGGGAAAATGCGTGCGCCGTTTTCTTTATAGAGAGTAACGATGCGATCGAGCGAGACTCCCTTGGCAAGGGCGCATCCAATAATTGCCCCGGTACTCGTTCCAACAATCAGCTGAAACGCTTTGCCGATATCGAGACTCTTGGCACCTCTTTGCGCGCAAGAGGCCCGCTCCAGGGAGGCGAGATATGAGGCGGAATAAATCCCCCGCATGCCACCACCGTCGATGCTAAGTACTCGAAACGCCAAGAGACTTTCCCCCTCTCGATGCGCATAAGTAACGCAGGCAATAAATCCAAGAAGATACCCCCCCCCCGCGTTGTCAAGGGTTTATCTTACGGTATAGGCGCGCCGGGTTCTTGGAGAACTACTCATCCCGAACCAACGCCATTGACGCCATTCATCCTTTCGGCGGATATGGGTCCGAGCCATGCGTGTGTTCCGCTTGAATCTTTCCATCATGACGGTGAATAATCACTTGTCCCAAAGGCTTTGATTTAGCTGGGTTTTTAGCTTGATCAACCGTGTCTGCTTTGTTCTCATGAACGCCTGATGCACGGCTGTTTCCCCTCACCTTTGACCTTCCAGTCTCCTGGGCGTGACGTGGTAAGGTTTCGAGCCATCGGAACACCCCCAAAGTATGGGTGCTTTATCGACTTTCTCTAATATAAAATGCCGATCAATCACCCCTTTCGGACACCTTTTATTTTTTTGTGCGCTTGTCCGAATGGCTTTAAATCCCGGCATGCTTGTATTAGGGGGGGAGCTGGAGGATCGGTGCCCGAAAAAAATCCCCTTCAAGTACCCGCTCATCCGGCCACCATTGCTGAAGCTGCGGCGGCAATTGAAGCACTCTATTCTGATAAGCCTAAACTGCACAAGCTGTATCAATATGCAAGGTTTCGCATTGAGGGAATCGAGGGTGCCGCTGAAGGTTATGCCGCTGAAGACATTTTGAGTGAGGCAGTAACACGCACGCTTGAAGGGGATAGGAAATGGAATAAAACTGCAGTTGATATAGTCGGTCATTTGATCGGCGTGATGAAAAGTCTTTCTTCCCATATGGCTGAGTCAGTTTGTAATCGGAATGTCAGTACCTACCTTGAGTCAGAAGTTATGCAAGTTACCAAAGAAGGGGATGTTGTAAGCCCGCTTGAACAACATCCGTCTAGCAGGCCTGGGCCAGACCGTATATTGGAGGCGCATCAGAAGGTTGATTACATGAAACAGGCATTTAAAGAGGATAAAGAGGTGTCCCAGGTTATAGAGGCATTGCAAGAGGGATTTAATGGACCTGAAACACAAGAGTTACTTGGCATTTCGCAGACAGAGTATGAAACGCGCATGAGGCGCATGCGCCGTAAAAAAAACATTCTCGATGAAGGGAGGAGGGCTATCCGTGCCTAGAGATTACGGGCGCGATCGGTTTTTGCTCATGAATGCCATCGCTGAGTCAGTTGCGGAAACTTCAGCTGAAGTTTTATGGACTGAATACCGCGAGGATGGAGCAGACGTTGAGGCTATTGCGAGCAGGACGAAAATGGTGTTAACCGACGCAGTAAAACGGCACAAGCAACAGAAGCTTCGCCAGGCAAGGGCAGAGTATGAGACTCATGCTAGCTCCACATGGAAAAGAGTGTTTTCTTTGCCCCTGTCCATTCTAAAACAAAGAGAGCTACTTGCGGCTGTTTTCACAATGAAACCAGAGTTGCGAGGTCTGGTTACCGCAGCAGCGAGGGATTTTCAAGCACTGACAGACAACGATGTTGAACTGATGTTGAAACAACTCCAAGAATTGGGGGCTCTAGACAATATGCCCCGAGAAGACAACCGCAGGTAGATGTCTCCGCTGCCAAGACCCATCTCGCCGGCTCAACTGTTAGAAGAGCTAGGTATCGATAGTCCTGCTGATATCGACATTGAAGCTATCGCCCAATATTGTGGCGCTACGATTGTCTATGCGCCACTCACGGGCTGTGAAGCGCGCATCATCGGATATCATGACCGTGCGATTATTACAATTCATAGTGCCGCTTCATTCTCACGTCGGCGCTTTTCTGGAGGGCATGAGCTAGGCCATTGGATGCATGATCGGGGGAAGGCGCTTGCCTGTTCAGATATTCAGCTCACATCGGAATGGTTCACTGATAATCCAGAAAAACGGGCAAATCGTTACGCAGCTGATCTGCTCATGCCAGTCTTCATGTTTAAGCCTATAGCCGACAACCGACCTATTATTTTTAGTACCGTTGACGAGCTGACAACGACATTCCAAACCAGTATAACTGCAACAGCCATTCGTTTAGTTGAGCATGGGGCCTTTCCATCAATGGTGATTTGCTCAGATGCAAGACGACGTAAATGGTTCACGCGGAGTGAAATTCTTCCAGAAGCTCTACGGCCCCATGAGGTTCTAGGCAGAGATACGGTCGCGTTTGAATTGCATCGAAATCAGATGGCTATCCCTCCCGGTCCGACTGAAGTGAACGCAGCCCAGTGGATTAGTCATCCAAAGGCAAGCCTCTATACTGTGAAAGAGGACTCTATTCGAGTCTCCTCTGGCCTAGTGCTCACTCTTCTTTGGTGGCAGGATGAGCAACAATTACTCGATCTAATGAATGAACAGGAAGAGGAGGATAGCGAAGAAGAGCCTTCCCCCTATGACTTTGATTGAACCTTCAGCCTGCGCACAATAGATATAAGCTCCTCTCGCATCCCACTTCATAGTTTCTGCTATAGCCCTACCCCGTCAGCCAAGGCTCATGAGGCGGCCTTTAGCTGCGTTTAATTAAACCTCAGTTACCCTCTCAAAGGAGTTCTCGTTATGAATCAAGAAGCGGAACGTCTTGTCCAAATACACAATACCTTAGGGAGTCTGACTAGTTCTCCCTATAGCCATGACGTTGTCGAATTAGCGTTAGCCACGGCCACTAGCCTGCCGCTCTATGGCAAGGAGCATCCAGCACCAATCTGGCTTCTCATCGCCGGAGCACCTTCATCAGGCAAGACCGAGGCCGTCTTGCTACTGAAAGAGGCTCAAAGCATCAAATATCTCGACGCCATGACTGAAAATAGTCTTGCCAGTGGCTATGTAGACTCCAAATCTGGGGAGGGACCAAAACAGCAGCTCCTTCCTGAGTTGGATGGTAAATGTCTTGTCATCAAGGATCTCACGACAATCTTTTCGATGCGAGAAGAGAGGTGGCTCCGGTTGGTTGGACAGCTTATTCCCATTCTTAAGTGGCGCCTGGCGGATTGCTGACTACGCAGCCGTAAGCCCTGTCGTCAGATTGTCATAGTACACCTGGTCGGGCGTCTGGCC
>JABFSU010000033.1 GCA_013140455.1 Nitrospira sp.
CCCGCGTGCGCGGGGCGCGAGCAAGGGAGATTGCCCAGGCCGCGCCTCCCTCCCCCCCCCTTCTTCTTGACTCAACAACAACGCCTATGATTAGGTCCACCCCTGTCATGCTGATTCGCACCGCTTTCAGATTGGCATCGTTCGCGCTTCTCCTCTTCAGCCTCGGCTGTGAGAAAGAGAGCGAATCGATTGTCTCCATTGCGCTGCACCCGACCAATACGCAGATTCTCTACGTCGCCACGAACGACGCGGTCTACAAGTCCCGCGATGCCGGTTCGTCCTGGGAGCGATTCCCGAGTTTCAGCGCGCGCCGCGTGACGACGCTCGCCATCGACCCGCAGTTCCCGGCCACGATCTACGCCGGCACCATGGCCGATGCCGTCTACAAAAGCCCCGACGGCGGGCAACATTGGCTCCCGCATAACGTCGGGCTCAAAGAACACGTCTCCTTCATCAATGAGTTCGTGTTCGACTCCACTAATAACGAACAGATCTACATCGCCACAACCGTCGGCGCCTTCTCCACGAAAGACGGCGGGCGGGAATGGGAAGAGCGCATGGCAGGGATGAAAGAGGTGCACATCGTCGTCTCGATCGCGATTCACCCCACGAACCCCCGCATCCTCTATGCAGGCACTACCGGCGGGGTCTATCGGTCTGACGACGGAGCGGCTTCCTGGAAGAAGATCAATAACGGGCTCATTCCTGATTCGGAACTGATGGGCGCCATGGCGCTGGGCGTGAATGCGATTGCCATTAATCCGGTCACACCGAACATTGTCTATGCCGGAACAACGAAAGGCTTGTTCCGTACCGCGAACAGCGGCAACAGCTGGGAGCGGATCGGAGAAGCGCTGAAAGATCCCTTTGTCAGCAGTATGCTGATCGATCCGAGACAGCCGGCCCAACTCTATATCGGTGGACCGGGCGGCGTCTGGAAAAGCCTGGATAGCGGCAAAACCTGGCAAGCAATCAATACGGGACTCACGTCGTTGAACATCCGTTCGCTGGCCATGAGTCCCAAGAATCCGCAAGACCTCTTCGTCGGCACCAACGGCAGCGGCCTCTATCACTCGACCGACGGCGGCACAAGCTGGACGCCCATGCCGCTGAAAGCCGCTGCCGCCAAAAACTAGTCTCTAGTAGCTGCTCTTCGCCCCGGCGCTGCCATGCTGATACCGGCTGCTGTACGAGAGCATCTGGTCGGAGAGACCCTTCCACTCGTCGGCCGTCATCAACTCTTTCATCTTGAACCGCAGGCTAAGAATCTTCGCCGATGTCTTCATGCGCTGATTGTTCGCCTCATCGAGGATCTTGGTGAACTCCTCGGGGGTCGCCGTATAGCTCGCATTGAGCGTATACAGCTGGCGATGATAGGCGCGCTCCTGCTCCCGGCCCGCCTTCAATTCAGTGACGATCTCACCGACCAGGGCCTTCACCTGCGTAGCTTTGGCCGGATCCTTCACCGTCCGGTCAATCAGCCCCGCCATGTCCTGCTGCCCTTTTTGCCAATAGGCGTCGCTCTTGCCCGACTCCATCGTTCCGTGATGATGATGGGAGGAACAGCCGCCCAACGCCAACATCCCGACCATCGACAACACCATCCAACGCATCTTGGTCATACCTACCTCCTGTAATAGCCAATGCACGAACACATCCGCGGGACTTGTGACTCGGAACCATCATACCGTATCATCCGGGTCACGACCATGCCTGAACCAGCTGTTCCATCACTCGATCCCTTGCAAAGCCTGCGCGAGGAGTTCCGGTCTCATCTGGAGACGTTCTACGCACAGCTCAAACTCGCGCCGCCCTATGAAAGCGTCGAGAAAGCGATCCGGACGTTGACGACCGCCGTCCATGCACTGCCGAAACCGGAACAGGCGCGGCTCTCGACCGATCCGGCCTGGCGCTGGGCACAGTTTCGGCAGGCGTTCGATCAGTCCGGCCTCAGCAAGAAACATCGCGGCATCATTGCCGGGCTCGCGCGCAATCGTTCGGCGCTGGATCTACCTCCAGAATTCGACAATTTTTTAGGATTGTTTAGCGCGTAGCCGCAGCCCGGCCGGTCAACACGTCTTCGAACTCCTGCTGCAGCACGGCGAGCCGGTTATTCTCCATGCGATAGGCCATCACCACCGTCACCAGGCCTGAAAAAATAAAGAACAACCCGAGGGTAAGAATCCCGCTGGCCATCAAGACCCCGCTGGAACTGGCCAAGCCCCCCTCCATCACATAGCTGACGATCGTGGCCAATGTCCCGACGCTGACGATGAGAAACCAGGCACCGGTGAGGATCGCCGACGCCCAGGGCGTACGCTTCGTCATCGCCAGCACCACTGCCTCGCCGTCCGTCTGGAGATCGATCGTCGCCTTCATCGGCCAGATCCAGAGAAACGCCCAGAGGGTCGGATAGCGGGGGCGGAGGAGCAGGCGATTACTCTCGATGAACAACCGGGCCACCCCGTGCCGCATCGGCAGCAGCCCCAGTGTGTCGAAGCGGGTATGGATCTGCGCGAGATTGACCGCTTCCAACCGCGCGGCTCCACGCCCGACCTTGCAGCCGTAGCGGCTCGCCTCGGCGGAGAGGGTGCGGAAGTACCAGCGATCGCCCACGAGCAACCCGAGGAACAGCGCCCCGGCAAATAATCCTGCAAGCATCATGGCGCGTACCTATCCCACAGGCGCGCGGCATGAATCAAGACGGCCACGCATACCAGATCGCTTCCAACTCTCGCCAGGGCTGAATTCTCTCCAAGAATCTGTTGACTCACCTCCATGACTTGGCTACAGTAGCGCCGTTTGCAATTCAGGCGGGCCTCTCACGTCTCACACGGGTTTCCCGCCTTTTGTTTTTCCCCAGATGTTTGGGTTCCACGCCAGCCTGCTCCCGTAGGCACGGCTACTCCCAAGTCATGCGGGATTCGGAGGACTCATGGATTTGAAGAAAGTTGAGCGGGTCTACACGTCTTACGCCGGTGTCTACGATCAGATTTTCGGCAAGGTATTCCACGAAGGGCGCGAATCGGCGATCCGCAATTTGAACGTGCAACCGAACGAGCAGATTCTCGAAGTCGGCGTCGGCACCGGTCTCGCCCTTCCGATGTACCCGCGGCATTGCAAGATTACCGGGATCGACCTCTCCGAAGGCATGCTGGGCAAGGCAAAAGAGCGGGCGGAGATGCATCGTCTGACGCATGTGCAGCTCCATCGCATGGATGCCGGCGCCATGGAATTTGCCGACAGCAGTTTCGATACCGTCGTCGCGGCCTACGTCGTCACCGCCGTGCCGGACCACCGCAAAGTCGTCAATGAAATGATCCGCGTCTGCCGTCCCGGAGGCCGCATCATCATGCTCAACCACTTCAGCAACGGCAACAAGATCATCGCCGCGATGGAGAAAGTCATCTCTCCGCTCACGAAGCACCTGGGATGGCGCACGGACCTGTCTCTGCATACCGTCCTGGAAGGCACCTCATTACACGTCGCGCGTAAGCAGAACGTGAACCCGCTGCGCTTCTGGGCGTTAGTGGAATGTGTGAACGGGAAGAACGGGCAGGCTGTCAAGAACGGGAACGGCACGGCAGTCTATTCAAACGGCAATGGCCATGCGACCGAGCACCACACCAGCACCAACGGCCACTTCGCGAACGGTCACTCGCACTAGTCCGACACAGACCTGCAAGGTGCCAGCCCCTACGGCCTGGCGTCGCCTCGGGATCGCCACGACTCCCACTCCCGTCCCGGAATAATCGTGGTTCCCACAAGACAACTTCCCGCATACCGCTGCGTAATACGATCAGCCAAGACCGTCAGCACACGGCTCACCTGTCGGTCCGATGCGCCGAGCGCACGAAGGACCACACCGAAGCCCTCGCCGTCCTGCGCTCCGTAGACCAACACGCGCACGGCATTCCCGCGCTGGCTCTTGCCGTCGCCGGCCGGAGTCAGATCTCCCTCCCATCGCGCCGACGTGCCGT
Organism: Nitrospira sp.; assembly: GCA_013140455.1. Lineage (GTDB taxonomy): Bacteria > Nitrospirota > Nitrospiria > Nitrospirales > Nitrospiraceae > Nitrospira_D. The sequence continues at coordinate 3,981 of JABFSU010000033.1, forward strand.
TCGCACGCCGCTTCTTCGAGATGGCCCAGGAGCAAGGCACACCTGCTTCTTCCAGTTCCATTAAAAACCAAGAGATGGTGGGGGCCTCCCCGGAATGCCCTTGGAACGTCCAGCGAGCCAGCTCCGGGAGCACCTGCTCCGCAAGAATCGGCGTGGCAATCTCTTCGAGATGCGCGTCTTCACAGACCGCATAGAGCTCGCCCTGCGGATCAAACCAGAACCGCAGACGCCCGTCGCTACGCTCCGCTTGAATCACACTGAGCGCCGACGAGTCGCTCCCCTCCTGCTCGAAGATCGAAAAATCCGTCACCCCGCTCATCACCAGCTTCGCCACCCGCACCATCCCGCGCAGCTGATAGCGAATCGTCATGGTCACCGTCGTATCGGCCAGCACATCACGCCCGGACTCTTCGTCGAACAGCCGGCGCTTTGACATCTGTATGTCGGTCACATAGCCAGAACGGAAGCCGCCCGTGTGGGCCATCAGCCACCGGAGGTCTTCGACCGTCTTGATTGCGTGTTGCATATCCATGGATTGTAACCTAGCCTTATGTCTAACGGCTACCAGACTACTAGGGACGCCGCCACCAGGACACCACCGGGGCCACCCGTCGGCGGCGCAATGTGACTCGCACCTCACAGGAACTCTCGCCCCTCAGTCCCGCCTGCCTGCAGAGGCCGGCGGCCACGTCGGCTTCTTCCCGACCCTGATTGACCATCACGAATACACCGGACGGATTCAAATTCATCGCAACGCGCGCGAACAGGGCCTGCGGCGCCAGGAACGCCAGCGGCATGCGCCAGGCCAGTACCGGCGCAGGAGTCACGAAGGGATACCAGGCCACGATCGTATCGGCCGGCTGCGTATACTGCGCATAGTCGGCGATCACGAATTCGGTCTGCGGCAGATTGTGCACGTAGCCTTGCGCATAATCGTGACGGCTGTAGCCGTTGTAGTAAATGCGATGGCCTTCCACTTCGATCCCGGTCAGGGCCGAGGGAAGGAAAAAGGCGTGCAGCGCACGGGCATACCAGAAGTTGGACGCGCCGACATCATGCACCACGCCGCCGACGGGCCGGGGCTGCCCCCAGGCCGTCCAGGCCTGATCGAGAATGTCGAGGTAGTCATAGCTCTTCAGCGTCGTGAGCGCGGCGCAATGTTGTTCAAACCGAACATCGAACTGGCGCCGCAATACCGCAATCCGCGCCTGCTGGCTCCCGCTGAGATGCGTCAGCTGCCCCACAGGCCGTTCACGATACAAACCGCGCGACCATTCCAATCCTTCGCCAAGCCAGTACCAGAAGGCGTGATAGCCGGAGCGCAGCCGCTGAGGCAGCGAATAGCGTGGCGCAGGCGTAGCAACGACCGGCAGCATCTCTTCAGCGGCCTGCACCGGGTAATCGACTTCGGCAATCATGTACTACTTTTCGGCGACTTAGCGTGAAAGCTGAAGAGGGGAAGCGGAATTTACCTTGAGCCATAACAGCAGCGGATACTCCCGTCTCCCTTAGCTATGTGCGAACACACGCCTTGACCGCGCTTTTAGGTTTATGAGACTTACTGTCTGCATGCGCGCTGTTTGTCTCCAACATGTTTCCTTCGAAGGTCCCGGGGCGTTCGCCACGGCGCTGACTGATCGCGGCGTGAGACTCGATCAATACCTCGTCCCGCAAGTCGGTTTACCGAAAGATGCGGGCGATCTGCTGATCGTGATGGGCGGGCCGATGTCGGTGAACGATTCCGATCCATGGATCTCCGAGGAGACGGCTTTCATTCGCTCCGCCCTGCTGGCCGGCACACCGGTGATCGGCGTGTGTCTCGGCAGCCAATTCATGGCGAAGGCGTTGGGCGCGACGGTGCGTCCTGGCAAAGCGCTGGAGATCGGCATGACGCCGGTGAGACTCACACCCGACGCGCAACAGGATCCGGTGTTCAAGACGCTTCCCGACACATTCGATGTTTTTGAATGGCACGGCGAAATCTTCGACTTGCCTCAAAGCTGCGTCCCGCTGGCAGCTTCAATCATTGCGCCGCTGCAAGCCTTCCGCTATGGCGCTAAGGCCTACGGGCTCCTGTTTCACTTGGAGATGGAACAGGCCGGGATCGATGCGCTGTGCCGGAAATGCGCTTCAGATCTTACGAAGACGCAGCTCACTGCGCAGGATGTCAAAGCTGCGGCCACTCCACACCTCCCCACCCTACACCGATTCGCCGACCGGCTGATCGGACACTTACTCGCTCCTGGGCGTTGATTGCCGACACTGCTCTGAAGTACTCTAACCGACCGTATTGGTATAGCCATCAGATGTTGGCTGAGCGCTGATAGCTGACGGCTGAATGCGATCCCCACAAAAGGAGTTGGAGTCAACATGGCTGGTTTCCCGATCGAAGTCGCAACCCGTATTAAGACCTTGCCCCCTTATCTCTTTGCCGCCATCGACAAGATGAAACAGGCGGCGATTGCCAAGGGCGTAGATATCATCAACCTCGGCATCGGCGATCCGGATTTGCCTACCCCCGAGCCGATCATCGAGAGCCTGGCTCAAGCCGCCAAGAATCCGAAGCATCATCAATATCCCTCCTATGAAGGCATGCTGTCGTTTCGTACGGCGGTGGCCGATTGGTACAAGCGCCGGTTCAATGTGACGCTGAACCCTGCCGACGAAGTGCTGACCCTGATCGGTTCGAAGGAAGGCATCGGCCACATCCACTTGGCGTTCATCGACCCAGGCGACATCGTGCTGGTCCCCAGCCCCGGCTACCCGGTCTATCCGGTCGGCACGAGTTTCTGCGGCGGTGTCTCACACATCATGCCGCTCACGAAGGCCAATGGCTTCCTGCCTGACTTGAATGCGATCCCCAAAGATGTGGCGAAGAAGGCCAAGCTGATGTGGCTGAACTCGCCGAATAACCCCACGTCGGTCATCATGACGAAGGACTACTTCAAGCGGGTGGTCGAGTTTGCGCAGGAAAATCAGGTCATCGTCTGCCACGACGCGGCCTACTCGGAAATTTATTACGACGGGAAACGCCCAGCGAGCTTTATGGAAGTGGATGGCGCGAAAGATGTCGGCGTGGAATTCCACTCGCTCTCCAAGACCTACAATATGACCGGCTGGCGCCTCGGGTTTGCCGTCGGGAACAAGGACGTGCTGGCCGGACTGGGCAAGGTGAAGAGCCAGCTGGACTCCGGCGTGTTCGAAGCCGTGCAGGCCGCCGGCATCACAGCGCTGGGGCTGGACGATTCGGTGACGGACGGACTGCGCAAGATTTATCAGGAACGACGCGATACGCTGGTGCCGGGGCTGAAGAAGCTCGGCCTCGAAGTGGATTCGCCGCCGGCCGCCTTCTACATCTGGGTGACCGTGCCGAAGGGTTATTCTTCCGCCTCATTCACCGCGCATCTGCTGGAAAAGGCCGGCATCGTCACGACGCCGGGCAACGGATTCGGCGCGCCGGGCGAAGGCTACATCCGCATGACCGTCTGCACGACCAAGGAACGACTGGCGGAAGCGGTGGAGCGGATCAAGAAGGCGGGATTCTGAGTAGGACATGCGCGAAACGGTCTACATCGGCTTCGGAGCAATCAGATAAAGGCTACATCCGTATGACCGTCTGCACGACCAAGGAACGACTGGCGGAAGCGGTGGAGCGGATCAAGAAGGCGGGATTCTGAGTAGGACATGCGCGAAACGGTCTACATCGGCTTTGGATCAAATGTCGGCGATCGCCTGGATTTCTGCGATCGGGCGGTCACCCTGTTGAGCCTGCTTCCGCATTCACAGGTCACCGGCATTTCGCTGCTCTACGAAACCGAGCCGGTGCTCGACCATGCGCAACCGGGAAACGGTTGGTTTCTGAACGGCGTCGTGCAGCTTGAGACTGACCTCACGCCCCGCAGTCTGCTGACGGTCTTGCGCGAGATCGAGCGGTCGTTGGGACGCGACGAGGACAATCGTTCGGGCCCCAGAACCATCGATCTGGACATCCTGTTTTATGGCAGTCGTCTCATCAATGAAGCGGATCTCGTGGTACCGCATCCCCGGCTGCATGACCGGCGGTTCGTCCTGATGCCGTTGAACGAACTCGATCCGCTCCTGATCCACCCCTCACTCCAGCAAACGGCCACGCAATTACTCGCAACCGCCAAAGACCAGTCGGAAGTCCGCCTGCTCTTTCCCCAGCCGTCGACGCGCTACGGCTCACGCCCGTCCTGTAGCCCTCGTCCGGACTTATGAACATCCTTCGGACCCCCAAGGCCATGGCGGACTGGAGTCGGCGGCTCCACCGTGAAGGGGTCACGATCGGATTTGTCCCGACAATGGGAGCGCTGCATGACGGCCACCGCGCGCTCATACGCGCCGCCCGGCTGCAATGCGATGCGCTCGTCGTCAGCATTTTCGTGAACCCGACCCAATTCGCACCGACGGAAGATCTCGCCAAGTACCCGCGGCCGATCGCCAAAGACCGTGCGCTCTGTCGTGCGGAAGGGGTCGATATCTGCTTCGAGCCCGGCGCCACGGCGATATATCCGGAGGGCTTTGAAACGGTCGTCACGGTCCCCGGAATCGCGCAGCGTTGGGAAGGGGACATCCGTCCGCATCACTTTGCCGGCGTGGCCACAGTGGTCACGAAGCTCTTTGGGATGGTGCGACCGGATATCGCGGTGTTCGGACAGAAGGATTTTCAGCAGGCCGCCCTCGTCCGCCGCGTCATCGAAGACCTCAGCCTGGGAGTCAAGCTGATCGTCCATCCCACCGTACGCGAGCAAGATGGACTGGCGATGAGTTCACGAAACGTGTATTTGTCCCAGACCGATCGTACACTCGCCCCCATACTCTACAAGAGTTTGCAGGCCGGGGCGGCGGCAATCAAAAACGGGACAACAGCGAGCCGGCAGATTCAATCGATGATGACACAGGTGCTGCGCCGGGAATCCGCCGCAACCGTCGATTACCTTGCGGTGTGCGATCCGGACACCCTCGCGCCACTCGCATCCGTGAGCGAACGGGCGGTCCTGCTGGGAGCCATCCGCATCGGAAACGTGCGGCTCATCGATAATGTACTCGTGAAGAGACCGGCGAAACGAGGACGGCGCTAGAGCCCCGCCCGGAATGATACCGTCAGGAGTACGTATTCGGTTGCCCGCCCTGGCCGACGAGCAGCCCGAGCACGACTTGGCTCAGACGGCGCTGCTCATCCGGATGGAACTCTAGAAACTGTATCCCGACTGACTCCGATCTGACGGAACAGACCATCGCTGTTTCGATTCGGATTTCCTCGCCCTCGGTACTCGATTTCAACACCAGCTCGACAAACGCTCCCTTGGCCAATCCCCCCGCCAGGATCGCGCAGCCCCCCATTGAAATATCGGTAATGCGATTGGTAAAGGGCAACTGCTTGCTGTCGATCACTTGGGCGTCCATCGCCGTCGCGAGACGCTTGAACTGACGGCGATCAAATTCCTGCGTGCTCTGACGAGCGCTCAGGTAGAAGGCGCGGAAGCGATTGGTGCAGAGCTGGCAGCGAAACGGAAACATGCGGATATGGTTGAGCGCTTTCTCAACCATGCCCTCATTTGAGGTCACCCGAACGAACGACGTTCCGCAACTTGGACAGTGCAGCGATTTCATGCGCCTCGCAGCATCTCCTCAACACCCCCGAGGGGCCTCTGCGCTTCTTCGGAAGCGCTCATTTGCATCGCCAACAATGGTTCGATCTTGGCCGGTGAATAGGTCGGAGGCTTCACCCACTTGCCATCCTCGCGCTTATATCCGCCGACTTTGCTGAGATTCGACCGGTGGACCTCTCGAAACACCGGTTCCATATCAATACCATACGAGACGGCTGTTCCATACACGACATAGAGCAGATCGGCCATTTCCTTGGCCAGTGCGGCCAGGTTGCCCTCCGCCATGGATTCTTTGAGTTCGTCAAACTCCTCCTGAATCAGACGGATGCGGAGACGTTTCGTTTCCTCACTGGCGTCTGTAGGGCTGGCCTGCACAAGGATGTCGAATTTCTTATGGAATTCTTCGACCATCGACTGCTCGTCCGTCATGCGTACTCCTTACTCACCGTCAAAGGGCAATGTCCGGCGCGGCACCAGCTCAGCCGGCTCCAATTGCGGAATCTCTTTTTCTGACGCCACCCCGAGTTCTTTGAACCGGCGCGCCGCCGGAAGAATTCTCGTCTCCAACGAACCCACCGCCCGATTATAGGCCGATACGCTCTTGCCTAACGCCTGCCCGACATCATTCACATGTTCAGCCAAGACCGCCATGCGCTCATAGAGATCTTTGCCGAGCCGGCCGGCTTCCTCCGCATGGGCATTCATCTGCTCCTGTCGCCAGCCATACCCCACGGCCCGCAACAGCGCGATCAATGTGGTGGGCGTGGCAAGCACGACGCCGCGCGTAAACCCTTCCTCGATCAAACGCGGATCATGATCCAGCGCCGCGCCGAGGAATTGCTCGCCCGGAAGGAAGAGCACCACAAACTCAGGGGCCCGCTCGAATTGCGTCCAGTACGCCTTGAGCGACAACTCATCCATCCGGCTGCGTACCTGTGCGGCATGGCGGCGTAGCGCTTCGATCCGATGCTGATCGTCGGGAGCCTCATGAGCATCGAGATAGGCCGCCAGGACCGTCTTCGCATCGACGATGATCTGCCGGCCACCCGGCAGCCGCACCACCATGTCGGGACGGAACCGCCGATCCTCGCCGGTGACGCTTTCCTGTTCAAAAAAATCGCAATGATCGACCATCCCGGCTAATTCAGCCACTCGCTTCAGCGTGATTTCGCCCCACTGACCGCGGACTGTCGGCGCACGGAGAGCCTTGACCAGGTTGCCGGTCTCCTGCTGGAGACGTTGATGAGATTCCGCCAGCGACTTCAGGTGCTGATCCAGCCCGCCGTATGCCGATTGGCGCGATTGTTCGAGCAACCGCATCTGTTCGTCGTAGCGCTGCAGCGAATCATGGAGCGGCTTGACAAGGCCATCGATCGCCTGCTGCCGTTGCGACAGTTCGCCCTCGGCTTTGGCCTGGAGCGTTTCGAACGACACGCGAGCCAGATTTAAGAAGGCCTGATTGTTTTTTGTGAGCGCATCGTTCGACAGTGCCTGGAACGATTCGAGCAACTGCTGGCGGGATTGATCGACTAATTGCTTTTGTTCGGCCACGTGCTTCAGCGCTTCTTCCGTACGGACTTCGGCTGAAGCCCGCGCTTGCTGGGCGGTTGCCAGGTCTGCCCGAAGCTGCCCACCTTCCAGGCGATCCTGCTCCAGCTGGCGGCGCAACTCCGCTTCGAGCGACTCCGACCGTTCGGCCCGTGCGCTGAGTTCGACCGTGTGCTGCTGCACTTGTCGGGAGAATCGACCGATACCAAGAAACCAACCGACGAGCGCGCCAGGGACGAGACCGATGACAATTCCCAGCAATATGCCGGTCACATCCATTGTGCTATCCCCTCCGTCTTCTGACGCGCGGCATCCTCACGGGCAAAGAATCTATTGAGTGGTAAAGTACGGCCTGGAGAATTTTTGGAGCGTACGAGATACGTCAAAAAAGGTCAAGCACCGAAAAGCCCCAATGTCATTCGGCCCTAGAGTTGGCACTCTCCGTGACGCTCCCACACACGAGCCGTTCGTTATTCGGCACCACCGTCACCCTAGAGATGGGTCTTGAGATTGAACCAGGCGTCGCACAGTCCCGGCGGACGCATCAAGCTCGACAATCTCACCATCGCGCACCTGTGTCGTGACTCCGGGAATATTGGCCACCGCCGGCAATCCATATTCACGAGCGATGATCGCGCCGTGCGACAACGTCCCGCCCATCTCAACGACGAGTCCCGCCGCAATCCCGAACAACGGCGCCATCCCGGGATCGATCACGGGAGCGACGAGGATGTCCCCGGAAGTCACCTTCTTCCAGTCCTCCAGCGTTCGGATAATTCGCGCCGGGCCTGTCGCGAAACCGGCACTGATCGGCACTCCCCGCCACCCTGCTGCATCCGGCGAGCGTTCCGCCGAGGCCTCGTCCGCTCCATCGATCAACTGATCCGGCGCCACCATCTGAACATCGCGGGCACGCGCCTGTCTGCGCGACTGCACCAGGGCCCGCCAATCACGAGCCTCCAGGCTGAGCAACGGCAGTTGCTCCTCAATGCGGACAAAGAAAACATCTTCCGCCTGATCCAGCAGACCCTGCTCCGTCAGCAATGCGCCGGCACGCAACAACAGCCGGCGCGTTGCGCCAGCGTAGTACATCAGATGATGCCGGTTGGCTTCCCGGAGCGCATAGAACCGGCACAGCCGCCGGTACCACCAGGAGAACACCACCCAACGGAGCCACCCACAACGGGCGCGAATATCTGCGCAGCCCTGCTCACGCACCCTCCGTTGCCGCGCCGCAATTTCTGCCGGCGATTGCGCCGTCGGCGCGCTGATCTGATGGCGCAGCACGTCCAGCACAATTTCCGGCTGATCCGCAAATCGCGGGGACATAATATCGGACTCCGCCAGCCCCCGATGCCCGTAGTCGGCAAGGTACTGCTCAAATAACCCCCAGAACTGTGTTCCGCGGAGCATCTGACCCGCTGCCCGCCCGTCCCAGTCCGCACTTTCAAACGTGCGCCGAACCGGTTCCTCACGACGTGCGACCTCGACCAATTCAGCCAGCCTGACGATCTGCTGTGCGCTGATGGCTTGCGCCTGCCCTTGGAGTGCCGCGTTGAGCAGCCCGCGCCAATCCTCTCCCAGCCATCGCGGCAACAGAAAACCCAGCGCCTGTAAACATTGCGTCACACCGCCGGCGATGCCGAACGTCATTTCCCGACGAAGAAATTCCTCGTTCAATGCCTGGATCCGTTCACGGACCTGGACCAGCGTCAGCGCCTGCACCGCCTCGCGATGATGCTCCAACCCCATCCGCTTCATGTCGGCAAACCAGTCCTCCGACTGATAAGCCGCCTGGCGGATCCGCCAGGCGACCAGCAAGCCCGCCCGTAGCAAGGCCCCTGGACTAAGCTGTTTGATGGGAAGAGGCCGGGAGACCGTATGCCCGCCCATATGCTCCGCAAGCGTCGATGTATTGCCGCGCAGCTGTTCGATCAGCGCATGCATCAGGCTCACATTGAGGTAGGGGCGGCCTCGATAAATTCGAACCGATGACATACCGAGAGGAATCTGGCACCCCAACCGCCGATACGGCCCCATCAGAAACAGATCCATAAACTGTTCGAGAAACGAGATTCCGAGCGGGCTGGGCACATCCGGCATCGTCTCTTTGAAATTGGTGCGGGACCATTCGCAGCCATCACCGAGGCGCGAAGGCGGTGTCGGCACGACTGTGATTGGACGGGCCTGCAAGAGCCAGAGTCCCTGCCGGTCTAGGGCCCATTCGACGTCGACCGGCTGATGCAGGGCCGTCTCCACTCGCTTCCCCAGCTGAACCAGCTCCTCCAGCTCTTTATCCGTGACCGACGGTCGCTCACGCTCGGATGGCGCGAGTTCCTGATCAAATACGCCGGCCGCCCCCAGCCGTAAGGCACGATCATTTTTTGCAATCGCCCGTTCACGTACGCCGGCGCGTGAGGTCGAGGCATCCCATTGCAAGGTGAACTGATCCGGAGTCATCGTGCCGCCGACGAGACCCGCCGCCAGACCCGGCACCACATTCACCACGACCTGATCGTCACGCCCCGTGACAGGATGAATCGTATAGAGCACGCCGGCAGCACGGGCGTCGAGTACCGGCTGAATCACCACTGCCATCGCCGGCGGGCGGTTGCTCCACCCGATCCGCTCGTAATAGGTTGCTACTTGCTCGTCCCAGAGCGAGGCCCAGACCGCTTGCACACTTGTCGCCAGCTGCGCTCCGGCAACTCCCAACACGGTGTGGTACAGCCCCGCGAAGCTGGCGTGAGTCTCGTCTTCATTGGTGGCAGAGGATCGCACCGCCCAGCGCTGATCAACCGGCCGCCGCAAGACCTCAAGGTGCCGCTCCAGTTCTGACAGACACTCGCCTGAGAGGCGGCCCTGCTGAATGCGTTTCCGACAGTCTTCGAGGACAGTTGCACGGGCTGTCCCTTTGGCATTCTGCGCCTGCTTCCAGAGCGCCTCAGCATCGATCTGTTGATCACGCAGGAACTGCCGGTAGGCTTCGACGGTGAGACAGAGCCCGGAAGGAACGGGAAACCCTTCAGCCATCAGGCGCGCTAAGCCTGCCGCTTTCCCGCCGGCCAAGAATCGATCGGTACAAGCGTCGAGAAGGAGGACGAGTGGGGGAGACATGAAGCGGATACTAACAGGTTTTTGACAAACTACGTGAACACTCTGGGACTGAGGAACCAGGGCGCACACAGACTCGCTCTGAATTCTTCGCAGGCTGTTCAGAAAGGCCGTCCAGCAAGGCCGCAGCTAGCGAAGAGGCGAGGCGTACCCTTGTGGTACGTTGAGCCTCCGAGCGACGCGAGAACGCCGCTGGCGGCCTTTGTCAACAGCCTGCTAGCTAGAGTGCGAGGAGAAGGTACAGGTCGTTCACATTGGTGCCGGTGGGCCCCGTCACGATGTGACTCTTGAGTGCGTGCAGCGCTGGATACGTATCATGTTGCGTGAGTGCGCGACGAAGATTGACGCCTTGCCTCTTGGCCTGATCAAGAGTGGTTCCGGACACCACTGCGCCGGCTACGTCTGTCGGACCGTCAGTCCCGTCAGTCCCGACTGCCGCAACCCAGGTTTTGTGCAGCCCGGCGATTTCACAGGCCGCTGCCGCCGCGAACTCCTGTGCACGGCCTCCCTTGCCACGCCCTGTGACGGTAACCGTTGTTTCCCCGCCAGCCACAATGCAGTAGGGCCGCCTGACAATTCCTTTCCCCTCAGACAAGCGCTTTGCCAGTGACGCGAACGCCGTTCCGGCTCCGGAGGCTTCGCCGACAAGCGGCGTCGAAAACAGAACGGTTCGCAGTCCCGCTTGTCGAGCCGCTTGCGCGGCGGCAACGAGCGCCATCTCGTTATTCCCGATGATCTCATGCTGCACTCTTCGGAATCTGGCCGCCCCCGGCTTCGGCGTCTCGCTGACATCACCGCGCTCCCCGCGCTGGAGATGTCGGCGGATCGACGCCGGCGCCTTCGTCCAGATTCGCCGCCGCTTCATGATCGCGATCGCATCGCGATACGTCGAAGGGTCGGGAGTCGTCGGACCGGAACCGATGGCCGTCAGTTCATCGCCGATCACATCAGAGAGAATCAAGGTCACAATCCGTGCGCGAGAGGCTTCGACGAGGCGTCCCCCCTTGATCGTCGAGAGATGCTTTCTGACCACATTGATCTCTTGAATCGTCGCGCCGCTTCTCAAGAGTAATTGTGTAAGGGTCTGTTTGTCGGCAAGGCTGACGCCGTCGACCGGAGCCGGGATCAAACTGGATGCTCCGCCTGAGAGCAACACGATGAGCAGATCGCGAGCGCCTAACTCACCCACTCGGTCGCGCAGTCGTTCGGCAGCTTTCAGCCCGGCCCGATCCGGGACCGGATGACCGGCTTCGATCACTGTTATAAGTTTGGTGGGAAGACGATGGCCGGTTTTGACGACGATGAGCCCACTGTCGAGATATGTACCCAACACCCGTTCGAGGACTTGAGCCATTCGCGCTGAGGCTTTTCCTGCCCCGACCACGACGACCCGATCGAATGATCGCAGATCATAACTGCGGCGGCCCACCTGTAAGCGATGGCCGGTTCGATGAACACGGTTGAGCAGAGCGTGCGCGGGATCCGCCGCCCGCAACCCCGCTCCGATCACACGACGGAGAATAGATCGGGCGGGAGATGCGGGCAGCGCAAGAGGCATGGGGGCTACGGAGTTTTCGCCTGTTTAAAACAGCGGCTCGGGCAGGTCTGCCGTGGAACCCTGATCTGATAGGTGCCCTGGGGAAGGACATCCTTCTTAAACTCAGGGTTGAGCATCTTCAATTCGAGGAAATAGGTCCCGTACTCTTCGGCAATCGAGGTCAAAGCCCGTTGCGATTCTTTCACGTTGACCGTCACGGTCTCGGTTTCCAACGGCACATAAAGATCTTTCTTGCTCAAGCCCAGATACTTCTCCGGCTGCGAATAGATCTCCTTCGCGGCAATGATCCGGGGCACATAGCGCATGGTTTCACGCGGGCCGCTCATTCTCCAGTAATCCGCGATCTTCTGTTCTTTGAGAAGCTTGCGCACCCGTTCTTCGCCGGCATTGTAGGAGGCCATCGCCAAAAACCAATCGTTCTGCTGGAAATCTTTCAAATACTTCAGATACTTCACCGCGGCCTCGGTTGACATTTCGAGATTGCGGCGTTCGTCGAGCACTGAGTCGCTCTTGAGGCGATACCGCTTCCCGGTAGACGGGATGAATTGCCAGGGGCCGGAAGCCTTGGCCTTGGAATAGGCGGCAGCGATACACTTGCTCTCGACCAATAACATGTACTTCAGATCGTCCGGGAGCCCGGCATCGGCCAGCTGTTTTTCGGCCGGGGGAAAGCATCGTCCGGTGCGCTTCGCCAGGATGATACTTTCGCCCTGGTCTTCAAGAAATTGGTAGAACTCGTATTCAATGCGTTCTCGGACCTGCCAATTATCCAGCGGAACCGGCACCCCTCCGAATGTAATTTTGTCAGGGAGTTTGAACGAACTCAGGAAATGCCGCTCCCCTTCTCGTTTAATTTCAGGGAGAATGACCAATCGATCTTCCGGCTCGGTTTGATTGTCCAGCGGTTCAGGAAGGATGAGATCGCGAAATCCAGATTCTGATTTTGCCGCATCCATGCCTTCAGGATGCCCCTGGACCGATTCTGCCCAGGCCTGGTTTGCCCCCCAGCTGAGGAGACCTGCAAGGACCCAATATCCGATTCGTGCACCAGACTCTGCCATCCGCAATACTCCTCTGTTATTCCTGGAAGGATCAAGATTTGTCGTCATGCTAACAGCAAGGTGGAAACCCGGCAAGCACGAATGACTTCTTGTTCATGATACAGTGGTCCTGTCATGCGCTCACTTACTGTGCTGAATCACGCGATCACCGATTGCACCGCCTGTCCCCGCCTGGTGACCTACCGGGAGTCTGTGGCGCAGACCAAGCGCCGACAGTATCTTGAGTGGACGTACTGGGGAAAGCCGATTCCAGGATTCGGCGACCCGGACGCGGAACTCTATGTGCTCGGGCTCGCACCGGCGGCTCATGGCGGGAATCGAACCGGTCGGGTCTTTACGGGCGATCGCAGCGGGGACTGGCTCTATGAGGCGCTGCATCGCTTCGAATTCGCCAACCAGGCATCATCCACTCATCGCGGTGATGGCTTGGCACTCACAAATTGTTATATCGGCGCAACCGTCCGCTGTGCTCCTCCGGCGAATAAACCATCGCCCGATGAGTTTGAGCAATGCGGCCAATTCTTACGTGATGAAATGCGCCTCCTCAAACGAAAGCGCGTCGTCATCACACTCGGGAAGATTGCCTTCGATCACTATCTAAAAGCCTACAGGACAGACGGACACAAGATCCCGTCTCCCGTTCCCAAGTTCGGACACGGCGTCGCCTATCGTCTTCCATGGGGAGACCTCCTGCTCGGGTCCTATCATCCCAGTCAGCAGAATACGTTTACCGGAACGCTGACACGACCCATGTTCCATTCGGTCTTTGCGCAGGCGCGCCGCGAACTCGGCAAACCCCATCCCGCCATGTGACCACCAAGCTTATTTCTTCGCCTGAGCATCCCAGTCGGCCAGGAATTTCTTGAGCCCGATGTCCGTCAACGGATGTTTGACCATTTGCTGAAAGATGCTGAACGGCATCGTGCAAATGTGCCCGCCGGCCAATGCCGCTTCCACGACATGCTGCGGATGGCGGACGCTTGCCACTAAGACGAATGTCTTGTAGTCGTAATTCTTATAGATGGTGAGGATTTGACGGATGAGTTCCATACCGTTGGAACTGATATCGTCGAGACGCCCAATGAAAGGCGACACGCACCAGGCTCCGGCTTTCGCCGCAAGCAGCGCTTGAGTAGGCGAGAAGCATAGGGTGACGTTCACCTTGATGCCTTCAGCGGCCATCCGCTTGGTCGCCTTCAATCCTTCTGCGATAAGCGGAACCTTGACCACAATATTCTTGTGGATCTTGGCCAGCTCTTTTCCTTCCTTCACCATGGCATCCGCTTCAACGCTGACAACTTCCGCACTGATGGGCCCATCGACGAGGTTGCAAATTTCGACGAGCATTTCCTTGAAACTGCGGCCCTCTTTTGCCACAAGCGAGGGATTGGTCGTAACCCCGTCGAGCAACCCGAGACTGGCCGCTTCTTGAATTTCTTTCACGTTCGCCGTATCGAGATAGAATTTCATAGGAACATCCTTTCATTATCGAGATGACGTCTGCGCATGATCTGTATCTGCCATTTTAGGGGGAACTCAAGCACGACGCAACGCGACACCGTGGTTTGACAGCCCTCCTGACGGAGGTTAGAATTTGCGCGTCAACCAAGCCACGCCTCGTACGTTGTGTCTCGCATCTGAGGAGGAACTCACCAATGCGTCTCTCTGCTGTGCTCTTGATCAGCTGCTTGGCTCTGACCGCCTGTAGCTCCAGCAATCCCTACCTTGAAGCCTCACTCAAACCGGCAGAACTCCAGGGAAAAGACAAAGCCTGGTTTGAGAAAAACTGGGGCACCCCGGACGGAAAAGCCTCCCGTTTCTTCGGCGGCGAAACGTGGACGTATTACCGCATTGCCGGCGGAAAGTCCGGCCCCCCTCTGTTTAATTTCTCACCGAACCAATGTCAGATCCTGCTGAAGTTCGACAAGGAAGAAAAGTTGTCGGACTATAGCTACTCGGGCTGCTAGCTCGTTCGCTGTTCCTGAAACTTCTCGGCGCATTCCTGACTGCAAAAGCAATTGGAGATCCCTCCGACCTGCTGAACGATTGCAGTTTTTCTAGGAACAAACACCCCGCAGACCGGATCTTGGACCATCTGATCTCCATCTAATGGTGGTCCAGACGGTCTACCGGCCAGCTTGGAATTCCGATAGACGCTCTTCAAGAGCACGAATAGCACGATCAGTAAGCCCAAGATCAGAAATAATCTATACATAGTGTGTTCCTGCCAAACCGACCACAATCCTATGGAAGCGCCCGAGAGCTGTCAAGGCTGAGCATCCTGCTACGAAGGCTGCACGCTGTACAGGAATGGCCAAATGGCCTAGTACAGCACAGGTCAAAGAGGACTCTTGCCCGCTCCATCCAGTACTTCAGAAGGATATGCATCCATTTTTACAAATGTTACAGTGCGCTTATGAAGACATGCGATAAATGCCGCGGTTCAATGTTGCCAGAGCGGGCGGTGGATTTGGACGCAGGACTTGCGATCACAGTGTTTGCGTGCTTAAACTGTGGTCGGAGAAAAGCAGCGGACCAGGAAC
>JABFSU010000084.1 GCA_013140455.1 Nitrospira sp.
ATCGCCATGGCGATGCGAGTGCCGTGACGGTCGAGATGGGGCAGGCCACGTTCAAGCCGGCGGCGCTTCCCTGCACCATGGCAGTCGATGAATTGATTCAGCAGCCGATTGAAGCGGCCGGGCGTGCGTTGTCCTTCACGGGTGTGAGCGTCGGGAACCCCCATTGCGTGGTCTTCAAGCAAGCGGGAGAATCCTGGTCGCGCGAAGATCTGCTGAAGCTCGGCCCTGTCCTGGAGAACCACTCCCTCTTCCCGAAACGGACGAATGTCCAATTAGCTGTCCCAACCGGTCCCAAAGAAATCTTCATCCTCATCTGGGAGCGTGGCGCGGGGGAGACGCAGGCCTCCGGATCCTCTTCCTGCGCGGCTGCGAGCGCCGCCGTCCGCCTAGGCTTGGTCAAGAGTCCGGTCACGGTCAAGATGCCGGGCGGGACATTGAATATCGAGGTCGCGCAGGACTTTTCGCTCACGATGAAAGGGCCGGTCGCCGAAGTCGCGCGCGGCACCCTGAGCCCGTCGTTCCTCCGCACACTGAAGTAAGATCGGCGATCACCGTCACGCGTCATTCGTCAAACCGGAAGATAAAGGACTGCGGTTCTTGCTATTCTTACGATTGACGGATGACGTATGACGTATGACGACCGACGCACTCCAATCCAAACTCGATCACCTGCCCGACAATCCGGGCGTGTACCTGTTTAAAGACCAGTCCGGTGAGCTGCTCTACGTCGGCAAAGCCGCCTCGCTCGCCGACCGTGTCCGCTCCTACTTTCAGCGCGGCGCCGACCATTCTCTCAAAACGACGTTGCTCGTCGGCCAGATTGCCGATCTCGAAACCATCGTCACCCGCTCGGAACTTGAAGCCCTCATCCTTGAAAGCAATCTCATCAAGCGCCACCGGCCGCGCTTCAACATCGTGCTGCGCGATGATAAGCAGTACCCCTACCTCCGTCTGCCGATCAAAGACCGTTTCCCGCGTCTCTCTATCGTCCGGCGAGTTCAAAAAGACGGCGCGCTGTACTACGGCCCCTATACACCGGCCGGCGCGCTCCGCGAGACACTGAAGGTCATTAAAAAATCGTTCCCCCTCGCCACCTGCACTATCGAAATCGACGGCACCGCCGAGCGGGCCTGCCTGGAATTTGAAATCAAACGCTGCATGGCACCCTGCACCGGCAACCAATCGCAGGAGGATTATCTCAAGATCGTCGGTCAGGTCCGCCAGTTTCTCGAAGGCCGCGACCATGAGCTCTTAGACGATCTTCGCGCGCAGATGGAAGCGGCCGCCGAGCGGGAGGAGTTTGAAGAAGCCGCCCGGCTGCGCGATCGACTCTTCAAAATCGAACGCACGCTGGAAAAGCAGCGCATCACGCAAACGGCGGCGACCGACCAGGATGTGATCGGCCTGGCGCGACAAGGCACGGCTGTGGATCTACAGCTGCTGTTTGTGCGTGGAGGACTGTTGATCGGACGTAAGGATTTCTTCTGGCCGCAATCGGCCGATGTCAGCGACGAAGATCTGGTCCGGTCCGCCATTGAGCAGTTTTACAACAAGGACGGTCAGCCACCCAAAGAATTGCTCGTACCGACCGCGCTTGCCGACGCGGAGCTCATCGAACAATGGCTGAGTGACAAACGGGGCTCAAGCGTGAAGGTCCTCGCCCCGGAACGCGGAGCGAAGCACCAATTGGTCCTGCTGGCCGAAGAAAATGCGGCCGCCTCGGTAGCCAACCACCTGCGGGATGAAGCCCTCGACCGGCAGGCCGTCGAAGATCTGAAACGGCTGCTGCATCTGGAGAAAGCGCCCCGGCGCATCGAGGGATTCGACATTTCGAATACGATGGGCAATCAGTCAGTTGCCTCGATGGTCGTGTGGGAAGACGGCCAGATGAAAAAGGCGGATTATCGTCGCTTTAAAATCCAGACGGTCATCGGCGCCAACGATTTTGCAAGCATGCAGGAAGTGGTGGCCCGGCGGTATGGCGACTCGGAACATCTCGCCCGACCGGATCTGATCCTGATTGATGGCGGCTTAGGGCAATTGGCCGCCGCTATGGAAGGACTGAAGCAGGTCGGCCATCACGATCAGGCAATCATGGGGTTGGCCAAGGCCCGTGGCGAAAAAGACGAGCGCATCTTTCTTCCCGGCCGCAAGAATCCCATTCTGCTCAGACCGAACGCCCCTGCCACGCACCTCGTTCAGCGCATCCGCGACGAAGCCCACCGGTTCGCCATCACCTATCATCGCAAGCTGCGCGGCAAGGCCTTCACCGCTTCCAAGCTGGATCAGATCATCGGAATCGGGAAAATCACGCGTACCAAGCTGCTCAAGGAATTCGGGAGTGTGGAGGGGATCGCTGAGGCCACAGATGCCGCCCTTCATGCAGCGGGATTGGCCGAAGAGACCATCGCAAAGCTCCGTTCTACATTGCCATAGACACGAAGCCCCGTCCCCGGGGCCTGCACTGGTATGGGATCCTGCACTCGCGACGCGAATGGCCCTACCCCGATAGATCGAGCTGGATTTCGTCCTTTCCATTGTGCTTAACTAGAGCCGTCTGGTTCTTTGAATTCCCCCTCGTGGTCATGACGGTATGAGGACTCAACGGCCTTATATCCATCCC
Organism: Nitrospira sp.; assembly: GCA_013140455.1. Taxonomy (GTDB): domain Bacteria; phylum Nitrospirota; class Nitrospiria; order Nitrospirales; family Nitrospiraceae; genus Nitrospira_D. Next base: position 2,624 of record JABFSU010000084.1, read on the forward strand.
AAACTCCCACAGCGAGGAGTCAAGACACTCCCCGAGCATGTGCTATTATCGTGTCCGCTTGATGTCTTCGCTTTCTACCCCACCGGTTGGCGGAGAGGGAACAGCGTGCCGAGCCTAAAGGTGGTGCAGTGATTTTTCGCGGTCCTGAAAGTCTTCAGTATCCGTCTCGCAAAGAATTTCAGCATCTGGCTGAAATCATGTACCAAGTCCGAGGAGTACAAACTCGCGATCAACTGCCTTCCCTTGCCTCAGCTGTATCTCCTTTGATTCCGCACCAATTTGCTGCATGTGGTTTGTATAACACTCAGAAACGTGCCTTGCACGTCGCCTACACGTCCTTTAACAAAGAACTCAACGAGCTATACGTTTCGCAAGGCTACGTCACAGACCCCTCTATCCAACTGCTCGATCGCACTCAGATTGGAACCGTTTCAAGTGAAGACTCGCCGGAACTCACCATTCCAAGAGAAGTAACCAGTCTGAAGCTTGATTTCGGCGTCAAGACCTGCCTTTCGGTTGGCGTCCGTGGAGTCCTCGGCGCCTGTACATACTTTGCACTCAGCAATTTCGACCAACGCCAGATCTGGAAGCTTCGGAGCATGATGCAGATTCTGGCCCCGCATTTTCATCTGGCCTATATGAGAGCGACGACATGGGCTCAGGGAACTCATGCATCGACCAAGCGGATAGATCTGACCGCGCGCGAAGAAGAAATTATGCGTTGGGTTGCGGAAGGCAAGACCAACTGGGAAATATCCATGATTCTGAAAGTGAGCCTGAACACCATTAAGTTTCACCTCAAGAACATCTATCAGAAGCTCGGAGGGGTGGAAAACCGCTGGTCGGCAGTCGCGCAATGGCAATATGCTTCCACAGAAATCCAGTTCCCCGACTCACCAGATAACGAGACATAGTTCACCTCACACTCGGTTCATGTAGTACTACCCGCTCGGGAACGCTTCTCCAAGCCTTCGACAATCTCCCGTTTCCTCCCTATCGTCCCAACACCCCTCAGATCACGTGTCCGATTGCAGACCGGTTGGCCCCTTCGTGTCTTTGCACGCGTGCTCATCTACCAAACTGGTCCACGTGGGGGGCCTACCCATCCGGGTAGGTCCCTTCTTGTCGCACTTCCCCTATCTTCTGCACCAACCAAGGAGGCGCCCATGATCACCGCTGAATGTCAGATTGCTAAATCTGCTGCAGTACACACGTTGCTCGATCTCTTAGAGCAACGCAAGACACGCCGGTTCGGATGCGGGATGGAACTGCCCGGAGGGCCCCTCCGCTACCGAAGCACCATGCCTCCGATTCCTCTGAGCCAAGAAGAAATTCGCTATCTCTTGTTCGCCGGCGTCGGCGAGACCGGGCGCCATCTGGCCGACATGCAATACGTCCGCCGGACAGGCCGCGAGGACGGTCAAGGAATGGCCATCATGAACTTCCAGGGCAGAACCGTGGCCAGCGCCTGTGCCGCCAATACAACCAAACTCTTCCTCACCGACGACGAAGGAGTCTATTTTGCGTCATCGGTCTCTCATCCCGAGAGCGGAATTCCGCCCGAACTGGTGACGCTGCAGCAACGCCGGCTCGAGATTCCCCGTCGACTTCCCTACATGCTCTCGTTCAATCAGTGGTACACCAACCGCCCCGGCACCCTCTACATGATCCCCGTCACGGAAGTGGCGCGGGTCTATATCAATCTCCTACTGGTTCTCCTGAGCGAAGAGTATGGCTACTTTTTCGTTGATACCGACAACGGGAACGCCGGCTGCGGGCTGGATGCCTTCCGTCGCAGTCGCGGCGGGCATCTGCACGATGATCCTTCCACCAATCGAGTGATGACCCTTCGGGATCTCGACGCAGCGATCAACGATACGGCGCTCCAAGAACAAGGGTTGGTCTGCCAGAACCTGTTCTTGATGACCCAGGCGGTCGGCCTCGGCGGCGGCATCCAAAGCGTGGGCAGCGGGCGCCACCTGCTTGGCCTTGAGCCGCAGATATTTTCAGGCCTGGGATTTTCGTTTCAGCCATCGAGCGTGGCGGGAGTACGTTCGAACCCCGTCGGGATCGCGAATCTATGGGAAGGGCCGTGCCCGCCATTCACCTCTTCAATTGAAGAGGCCGTGCTCAGCCTTGTCGACTCAAAATTCGGGCTCGGCGGCATTTACACGACTCCCACAAGCCGGCCATGGATGAATCCCGATGGTGGATCGAAAATCGTACCGCACGAACAACGTACGATCGAGGCCGTGATTGAGTTCTGCAATTACGTCTATCGCACCTACGGGCGATTCCCGGCCCATGCCGATGCCTTCAAGACCGTCATTGCCTTTCAAGCCCATCACGTAGACGTCGGGTTCTACGACAAGTTCTATCCGAACGAATCAGTCCCTCAGGCACAACGGGATCACTTCGCCGCATGGCATCAGAGCCATCTTGATGAAGGCGCCGCCATATCGGCGATGCACGAGGAGGTGCTCTCATGACACATCGTCGTCGTGTCGTTATTACCGGATTGGGGATCGTATCGCCGCTGGGCTGCGATCTGAGCATGTTTTGGCACCTGTTGAGCCGTGGCGAAAGCGGGATCAAGCCCATCACCAGCTTTGACACCTCTCCCTTCAACGCCTCGCTCGCCGGCGAAATCACGGATTTCGATCCGACCGATTTTATTCACCCCAAAAAAGCCCGGCGGATGGGTCGGGTTTCACAATTTGCCGTGGCATCGGCGCTGATGGCCGGTCGAGATGCCGCGCTCGACCTGGACCAGGAGGACCGGGATCGTGTGGGCGTCTGCTTCGGCACATCGGTGGGCGGATTGAAGGAAGCCTTTGAAGCGCACGATTCGATGATCGCAAAACAATACAAACATACGAATCCCTTCACGATGACTACCACGTTCCCCAACGCCGTGTCGGCGGAAGTTTCCATCGCCCTGGGGACGCACGGCGAATGCGAAACCTACTCAATCGGCTGCTCCTCTACGGCGAACGCCATCGGGCGCGCGTACGATTTGATTCAGGGCCATGATGTCGACATCGTCATCGCCGGCGGAGCCGAAGCCCCGCTGCATCCGACCATCTTTTCGGCAATGGATGCAGGCCGAACTCTGGCACCGGACCATGGCGGAAGCATCCGCAACCTTCCCCGCCCCTTCGACCAAACACGCTGCGGGATTGTCTTGGGAGAGGGCGCCGGATGCCTCATTCTTGAGGAGGCAGAGCATGCCGAGCGGCGCGGCGCACGGATCTACGCCGAGCTGGAAGGTTGGGCGTTTACCACGGACGCCTTCTCGATGGCGCGTCCCGAAGAAACCGGGAAAGAACATCGCCGCTCGATTGAGCGCGCGATCGCAGCGGCCCATTGGTTTCCAGAAGAGGTGGACTACATCAACGCCTGCGGACTGGGAACCGTTGAATTGGATCTGATTGAAACCTTGGCGATCAAAGCTGCGATGGGCTCCCAGGCCTATCGCCTCCCGATCAGTTCTTTTAAATCAGCCCTTGGACATGCGTTTGCGGCAAGCGGGGCCTTTCAACTGATCGGAACCGTTCTGGCGCTGCAACATCAGTTCATCCCTCCGACACTGCACCTGACACAGCCGGATCCTCAATGTGACCTGGACTACGTGGCATGCGTAGGACGGCCGCGCACGATGCAGCGGGCCTTGGTCAATAGTTTCGGCTTCGGCGGTAAGAACATTGTCCTTGCCGTATCGGGAGTAGACGTCGCCGCGTCCCAAGACAGACTGGTCCATGGTGGTGTCGGCGCGCTCTACCACGAGCCGATTGCGGCTCCGGCGTTGGCGAAGTCTCCGAGCACGGATCTGATTCAGTGAGTGAATGCAATCGACGTGCGCCCGTATTTTTGCGCGTCGCCCTCAGGATCATAGGGAGGATTGTAAAATGAGCACGCTACCAATCACCGCAGACCAACTGTCCACGCCGGACGTGATCGCCAATCCTTATCCTTGGTATCACGAGCTGCGCGAGCAATCGCCTCTGAACTATGAGTTTCTTCCAGCAGGAGCCGTCTCCGGCATGAATGAACCCGTGAAGGCCTGGGCCTTGATGAGGTATGCCGATGTGTACGGAGCCCTCCGGAACCATGAAACTTTCGCATCGAATCATTCGCTCGCGGGAAAAGTCGTTCCCCGTCTTGCGCTTATTCACGACGATCCTCCACGCCACACTCGTTTTCGCCACTTGGTCAACAAAGCGTTCACGCTGAAGCGGATTGAGACACTGAAACCATGGATCACGACCGTGGTGAATGAGTTGGTCGACGAGATGGCGGCCTCGCAAGAAACCGAGTTCATGCAGGCCTACGCGATTCCTCTCCCTGTAAAGGTTATCGCGCGAATGCTCGGCATTCCAGGAGAGGACTACGTCAGATTCAAACTGTGGAGCGACACGTTCCTCGCCTTCAGCTCAATGACCCCCGGAGAGCGCGCCAAGAGCAACCAGGAAATGATGGCGTATTTCGGCCAGATGGCTGCCGATCGACGAACACAGGCTGCGGAAGACCTCATTACCGCCCTGGTTGAAGCGAATGTCGATGGGGAGTCTCTTGCAGATGCTGAGATCATCGGTTTTTGCATGCTGGCCTTGATCGCCGGAAATGAAACGACCACCAATCTGATCGGTAACATGCTCGGCATTCTGGTTGACCGCCCTGATCTCTGGCAGCAACTGCGGGCGGATCGAAGCCTGGTTGATAGAGTGATTGAAGAAACGCTCCGAATCGAAAGTCCATTCCAGCGGCTGTCCCGCATTGCGACTTGCGACACAGCGCTCTCCGGGGTCGCGATTCCACAAGGGTCCCTCGTGACCATCTACTACGGCGCAGCGAACCGGGATCCCGCCGAGTTCCCCAATCCTGATGAATTCAGGCTGGACCGAGATTTACGCAACCACGTCGCCTTCGGAATGGGGATTCACTACTGTCTGGGAGCGCCTCTCGCCCGAGCCGAAGCCTCCATTACGCTCAATACGCTCCTTGATCGCTTCCCGGTGATCGAACGAGGCCGCGAGCCGGCCCTTCGCCAAACAACGAGCCTGATGGTGTACGGCTATCAGCAATTGCCGCTCAATCTCAGAGCGTCGAATTAGGACCACTGGACCTGTTTGTTTCGGAGAAACGAGGGCACACATGAAACACCACCCGGCAACCTCAGAGGCATGTATTCAATCTCTTGTGGCAGACGTATTTGGCGGGCTCTCAAGAGAAGAACTGCTGATGGCCTTATCCCTCATGCACCAGATTCTTGACGCGGACAGAAAGAGGGATGTGGAACACATCGTGACTTCACTGTCCAAGCTGCGCCGCGAGGCCGCCGGCTCCAAACTCTCGCCTCGGCACACTCCGAATGAGAGCCACAGGATGGCAACGCCGCCGGTACAGGGGAGTTATTCTCACCGTGTTGTGCGCTACTTCTTTTCCTGCCTCACGAAAATGCAAACGAGACTCGACGCCGAACCCAGGCACACTCATATTCCCAACAATACCTGCCATCTATCTCCCCGAGAGCTCACCGTCCTGCTATGGATGAAGGAAGGAAAGACCAACTGGGAGATCGCCCAGATCCTGGGGCTCAGTGAGCGGACCATTCGTTTTCACGTCGGCGGCATCTTCGAGAAGCTGGATGTCACGTCCCGCACGCAAGCAGTGGCCCGGGCATTGGGAGCAGGACTTATCGCCTCCTGACGTGACTGCCTGATTGGGCAAACACGCGTGTCCGCTAAGAAAGGCCTTCGAGGTCTGCTCATCGCAGGCCTTGTTGAACCGGCTTTCGACCTTACCACTTAGACCATACCGGCCGGCCTTCCGCACACCCTGGCGCATGCGCCAGGTGACGTGCCCCCTCCCAAACCTTCTATGATGACAACTAATTGTTCACCGCTCCTGCAGCGTAGGGGAGCCACCATGGCACTCATCTCTTGCGAGGGATTTGAAAATGGAGAAGGACTCCAAAGGGCTGCGTCTCATTCATGGTTCGGATCAACGAAGACCTGACATAGAACAGCCATCCCCCGTGTCTGGCTCTCGTATGAATCCGACCATGCGCCAGACGCCGCGCTCATCCGGCGACCTGATTATGTCGCTACGCGCAACGGAGGCCCGATTGAGCAGCCTCTTAGAGGATCGAAGCCGCATCAGCCGAGACCTCCACGACTCAGTCCTACAGTCGCTCTATGCCATCGGGCTCAGCCTGGAGACCTCCCACCGTACCAATACTTCACCACAACCAGGAGCCGATCGCGCCTACAGCCATGCCGTGGATCAGCTCAATCGCTTGATTCACGAGGTGCGAGGCATCATCAAGGGGCTTGCGGATGGATCGGTTCAGGACATGGACCTGTCTGAGGAACTCAGACAGTTGGCCGGCAGTTACGAGCAACTCAGTCATGTCACTATCACGCTCAGCCTGCAGCCGTCGGCACTCGACGTTCTCACCCGGGAAGAAGAGCAGGAAATTCTGAACATTGTGCGAGAGGCCTTGAGCAATTGCGTCCGCCATGCGCAGGCGACTCACGCCGAGGTGACGATCAGGACACACGGCAACCGAGTGCGTATCAGTATCTGCGACGACGGAAAGGGATTTGTTGAAACAGGCGCGCATCCCAAGGGATATGGCTTGATGAATATGGAAGCGCGGGCCAAGAAACTCGGCGGCAGGTTGCTGCTTCGCTCGAAGCCCGGCCAGGGCACTCGCCTTACCGCGGAATTTTTACTGGAACCGATTTTAGCGCCTGTATGAAACCTGCACCCACGACACTTCTCATCGTCGATGACCACGAAGTCGTCCGGCAGGGTCTCCGAACACTCCTGGACCTTGAGCCGGATTTCCGGGTCATCGGTGAAGCCGCGTCGGTCGCGGAGGCCGTCACACAAACGGCACGTCTCCGACCAAATGTCGTGTTGCTCGATGTGAAACTCTCCGACGGATCCGGGATCGCGGCCTGTCGCCGGCTTCTCGCAACCACGCCGGCCACCCGCGTCTTGATGCTGACCAGCTTTTCGGAGGAGGCCATGGTGGTCGAGGCCGTTCAAGGCGGGGCACACGGCTACGCACTCAAGGATGTCCGAGCCCAGGATCTGATTCAGGCTATTCGCACCGTCGCAAGCGGCCACGGCTACCTGGACCCGCGCGTGGCCCAACAGACATTGCACTGGATCCGCGATCGATCCCACCCGGCCTCCGGTCACTCCCCGGATCGCCTCACACGCCTTTCCCCGCAAGAGCGCGCCATTCTGCCCCTGCTCGCTGAAGGCAAAACCAACAAAGAAATTGCAGTCGATCTCCGCTTAAGCGATAAAACCGTCAAGAACTACCTCGCCAATATCTTCGACAAACTGCAAGTCAAACGGCGCACCGAAGCCGTGAGCTGGTATATCCGAACGACTCAGGCATCGTCGGAAGACTCCCGATTCTAGGTCTTGAGCATTCCCCCTTCTTTGGCTCCCATGCCCTCTAGAAATTCAGGGGTCTCAGGCCCTATGCTAGACACTCCGCCCTGGCCGTCGCAGGGATTGGATTGAATCACCCCGCAGGCGGACAGGTGGCCACCCCGGCTGACCAGCGAACCGAGGCACGAAGCGTTATGCACCGTCCCCGCCCTTCCTCGCTGACTGAAACCGCGACGCAATCCAGCGACGACATCACGCCGGAACAGGCCGCGCTGTCGACCTCTTCCCCTGCCCATCGTGCCGTGGAAGCGGCGCAAATCGGCACATGGGAATGGCGGCTTGCCACCGGACGGGTCGAGTGGTCCCCGCAGGCCGATGCCATTTTCGGGCTCACACCAGGCGATTTTTCCGGCACATTCGAAGGATTCTTGAGCCTCGTGCATCCATCAGATCGCCCACAGTTACAGGCGGCGGTTCAGACCGCGATCGAAACCCATCAGCCCTACCACCTCGACCATCGGATCATCACTCCGGACGGAATCATCCGATGGGTCTCCTGTCGAGGCCGCGCGGTGCTGGACTCAGACGGCCACGTTGCAGGCATGGCGGGAACGACCGAAGATATCACCCGCCGGAAAGAAACCGAGCTGGCCCTGATTGATCTACAAGAAACCCTGGAACAACGAGTGCGTGAACGTACCGCCGGACTTGAACAAGCCGTGCGGGATCTTCAAGAGGAAATCGGGCGGCGACGCCAAACTGAGGCCGCGCTGAAAGCCAGCGAACAACGGTATCACGCCCTCTACGAACAGAACCCCACGATGTACTTCACCCTGACGCCTGACGGCACCGTCCTCTCCGTCAACCGATTCGGGGCAGAAGAATTGGGCTATCGCGAGAACGAATTAGTCGGGCAATCGGTGCTCGCCGTGTTCCAAGCCGCGGATCACCATACCGTCCTGGAACAACTGATCGTCTGCTCACAGAGCCCGGGGCGGACCTTCGACTGGGAAATCCAGAAAGTACGGAAGGGCGGACAACGCCTCTGGGTCAAGGAACGGGCGCGGGCCATCACCGGACCGGACGGAAGCCCGATCATTCTCATCGTCTGTGAAGACATCACGGAACAACGGCAGACGCAAGAGCTCATCCGGAATCGGGATCAGCAATTACAAGCCACAATGCAGTTCCTCCATACCCTGGTGCAGGAGTCCCCCCTTCCTATTGTCAGTCTGGATGCCGAGGCACGGGTCACCAGCTGGAACCAGGCCGCCACCAAACTGTTCGGCTGGACGGAAGAGGAGGTCCTGGGCCGGGAACTTCCGTATGTCCCTCCCGGACAGGAAACAGAAGCCGATGCCCTCTGGAACCACGGCATGCACCACGAGATCCGTGGCCCGCTTTCGCTCCGCCGGCAGCGGAAAGACGGGAAACTCCTGGACCTGTTGCTGTGGCCGGTGTTCGTCGAAGATCCTGCCGGCCAACTGTCGACGGCGGTCGGCCTCTATGTCGATCAGTCGGACCTTCGTCAGGCGGAAGATGCGCGCCTACACAGTGAAGAACGGCTCCGGTCCTTCTTGAATGCACTTGACGACCTGGCGTTTGAATTCGATAATCAGGGCACCTATTTAAATGTGTGGACCAGGAACGAGGATATCCTCCTATTGCCGAAGGAGGAGATCGTCGGGAAAACACTGGCCGACCTACACGGAAAAGAAGCTGGCGAGCGGTACCGTCACATCCTCACCCGGGTGCTCAATTCAGGACAACCGGAAGCCATCGAGTATTCACTGACGATTCATGGGCAGCTTCGGCACTTCTCCGCAATCCTCAGCCGTATTCCGGCGAGTGCCAGCACCCCGTCGACCGTGGCCTGCGTCGTCCGCGACATCACGGAGCAAAAACGCTCGGCGGAAGCGCTGCATCTGAGCAAGCACCATTTAAAGAGCATCATCGAAACATCGCCGGAATGCGTCAAGCTGGTGGCCGCTGACGGGACACTGCTCCAGATGAACACAGCCGGGCTGGCCATGATCGAGGCCGACGATATACGAAACGTACTCGGCCAATGTGTCTATCCGATTGTCGCCGAACCTCATCGCGAGGCCTTTCGTGCCATGAATGAACGGGTCTGCCGGGGGCAGAAAGAATCTCTGGAATTTGAGGTCGTGGGCTTGCGGGGGACTCGCCGCTGGATGGAGACCCACGCCGTACCGTTACGTAATCCCGCCGACGGAGCCATGGTTCAGCTGGCCATCACTCGCGACATCACCGACCGCAAACAAGCCGAACTGGCGCTTCGTCTCAGCGAAGAACGCTTCGAAATTGCCTTCCGGTCGAGTCCGCATCCCGTCGTGATTACCGAGTTGGCCACGGGACGCTGCATCGAAGTCAACGACACGGCGTTGCAGCTCTTTGGGTTCCAGCGCCACGAGGCGGTCGGGCACACGACCATCGCCATTGAGCTGTGGCCGAAGCCGGACGATCGGAGACGATTTGTCACGCAACTCCTGGCGAACGGAACTCTCCGAGGAGTGGAATTCACCTTCCAAACCAAAGACCGTCGCTTGCGGCACTGCCTGGTCTCGAGTGAATTGATCGAACTCAACGGTACGCGATGCATCCTCACCGTGGGCACGGATGTCACAGAAAAGAAAGAGGCTGAAGCCGCTCTGCGGGAGAGCGAGGAACGCTGGCAACGCTTCGTCGCCGACGCACCGGTTGGGCTGGTCGTCGTCGATGCCGACAAACACATCCTGAGCGCCAACAACGCCTTTTGCACCCTCACGGGCTATTCCGAGCAGGAAGTGATCAATAGCACCTACGCGCTCTACACCCATCCCGATGACCTGCCCAAGAATCTGCAGTTGACCGAGGAGTTTTTCTCAGGGCAGCGGGACGGGTATACCTACGAGAAACGGTATGTCCGAAAAAGCGGCGATATCATCTGGGTATCCATACGTGCGAGCCGTCTTACTGTCCACGGATATGGTGCACCGCTGTTGCTCGCAGTCGTGGAGGATATTACCGACCGCAAACAGGCCCTCGCGGATCGGGAACGGATCAGCCAAGACCTGCACGACAACATTCTCCAGTCTCTCTACGCCGTCGGCATGCAGCTCGAAGCGGGAAAATTGTTGGTGGGGAAAGCCCCTCGCAAATCCAAGCAGCACGTCACCCAAGCCATCCGGCAGTTGAACCATCTCGTCTTGGAAGTCCGGCAGTTCATCACCGACCTCACCCACCGCACAGCGCCGACGCTGGATTTCTGTGTGGCCCTGAATCAACTCGTCGCCTCCTGCTCATCGGAAACTCGTACCACGCCCGCGCTGGACCTCGATCCGACCGCACTCACCGCCGTCACCCCGGCGATCGGCGAGCAGTTGCTGAACATTGCGCGGGAAGCCTTGAGCAACAGTGTCCGTCATGCCGGCGCGACACACCGTTCTGTCAGCCTCACAAAAGCCGACCGTGCCATCCGGTTGTGCGTGGCCGATGACGGCAGAGGCTTTGACCCCGGCCGCACACGCCGCCGCGGAAACGGACTGGCCAATATGGCCGCACGGGCCAGAACCATCGGCGGGCAGTTCACCCTCGACAGTGCGCCGGACCGCGGCACCTCGATCACGATCGACGTCCCCACAGGAGATCCGCATGCCTGCTAAGACAAAATCCTCACCCATTCGTTTACTGATCGTCGACGACCATGAGGTGGTTCGGATCGGGCTCGGCGCCGTACTCGATCTGACGCCGGGCATGAAAGTCGTCGGCCAAGCCCGGAGTAAGGCCGATGCCATCACGCAATGCCGTCGCACAAAGGCGGACGTCGTGCTGCTCGACATCCGCCTGCCGGACGGCAGCGGGATCGATGCCGCCCGCGAAATTCTATCGGCACACCCCAACATCCGCATCCTGTTCCTGACCAGCTTCGCCGACGAACACACCGTCCTTGAAGCGATCCTGTCCGGCGCCCAGGGCTATGTGCTGAAGGACATCGCCGCCGCCGCGCTGATCCGCGCCATCAAGACTGTCGCTGCCGGACAACCCTTGATCGACCCGCGCCTGGCCCCCCATACGCTCTCGTGGATGAAGCACCTGTCGGCCGGCCAGACTCCTGCCAAGCGATCACTCCTCTCCCCCCAAGAGCAACGCATCCTGCCGCATGTCGCCGGAGGCCTCACCAACAAAGAGATCGCGCAGCGCCTGGATCTGAGTGAGAAGACCGTGAAAAATTATCTGGCGAACATCTACTCCAAGCTCCAGATCGGACGGCGGTCTCAGGTCGCCGCCATGTACGCCGGGAGTTTCAAGGGCTCCCTCCCTCCGCTGGCCTCCAAATCCTCGTAAGACCGGGCCTACCGGCACGCGCCCGCCTTAAGATTCTTCGGGAAACACCGATACAGAGCGGTCACAATCTGACAAGACATCCGGCCCTCTCTTCCCTGCGATCCTCACTAGCCCGCGCGGTGGTTACCGCATCAAGTTTGTCCTGCTTCGATCCGAAAAAGATGTGGGTCTCCGCAGCAATACGTCGGTCTCGGCCCCGAGGACGCCATGTTCGATGTCTCCAAATTTCGGCTCCAGGACATGACCGCCTGCAGTGCGGCCTTGCGACAACTCGGCGCCGGAGCCTCATCCATCGACATGGCGGCAGACCGCATTACGCGATACCTCTATACCACCCTGACGACCGGCCCGGATGAAGATCCGGCCTGCGTCCTCGTGCGGTTGTTCAAAACTCACCCGTACGGCCGGCTCAGCCCCGAACTGCAAGCGCTGGTCGATGCCCGCCTTGGACATACGCCTGCCGATCCCGACATGAAGTGCTTGACCCTCCTTGCCAGCACGGGGGCCGTCGAAGGCTGGAACAACCCCGCTCAATCCAGCCGCTTCCGCGCGATCCCCCTGAGCGGGCCGGACGCCCTGGCCGAACTGCCGATGTTTTCGCAGCTCTTCGCCCAGTTTCACATTGATCTGCCGTTTCTCGAACAGGCCGGATCTTCCCTCTTGATGGATCAATACGCCACCACCTTCAATACCTTCTACGTCCCGCAGGCGCTCGACAGCCCCTACGTTCCGGGCCAGACCGAATTCGTCGTGCCGTTCGGCGTGCAATCCGTGGTCGGCTATGGAGGCCTGTTGCCGACCGGAGACATGTTTGCGGTGATCCTCTTTACGAACGTGCCGATCTCCAGGGACACCGCCGACCTCTTTAAGACATTCGCCCTCTCGACCAAACTGACGCTCGCGCCGTTCGACCATGCACAACTGATCGCGCCGGCGCCGCCACAGCCCCAGCAACCCGGCCCGACCGAGCCTGACGACACACTTGCCTTTCTGAAGCACCGGGTCGCAACGCTCGAATCCATTTTGGCCGTCCAAGAGCAGGCCGTCCAGCAGCAGTCGAGCCGCCTGGAAGCCAGTCTCGCGGATTCTCTCCGGCATGCCGAAAACCTACAGGCGCAAAGCCTGCGTTTTGAAACGCTCTCAGCGACCTCGCCCGTCGGAATTTTTCAAACCGACGCTGACGGTCAATGTCTCTATACCAATAGCGCCTGGCAGGAAATCGCCGGACGTTCCCTGACAGACTGCCTCGGAAACGGCTGGCGCCAGGCCGTCGCTGAAGAGGACCGCGCGGAAGTACTCTGCCAGTGGCAGGAAACGGTCCGACAGGGCAGGGATTGCGACGTAGAGTTCCGCATGCGGCGGCCTGACGGGACGATCCGGTGGGTCCACAGCCGGGCGCATCCGTTGCGGAACGACAGGGGAGAGACCGTCGGCCACGTCGGCACCACGGAAGACATCACCGAACGCAAGCGGGCGGAAGATGCGGTGACTCGGAGCCGCGACATGCTGAAGTTATTTGTCGAACACACACCAGCCGCGGTCGCGATGCTGGACAGAGATCTCCGCTACGTGGCGGTCAGCACACGCTGGCTACGGGATTACCGCCTTGGCGACCAGGACATCATCGGGAAACGTCACTACGACCTCTTCCCCGAAATCAACGCCATGCAGGAGTGGCAAGCCATTCATCAACGCTGTTTGGCCGGAGCGGTGGAGCAGAGTGAAGAAGATCATTTCGTCCGTGCCGACAAATCCGACGACTGGCTTCGATGGGAAGTGCGCCCCTGGCAGGACGGCACGGGAGCGATCGGCGGCATCATCATGTTTACGGAGGTCATTACCGAGCGCAAGCGGGCGGAAGAGGCGCTCCGTGAGAGCGAAACCCGGCTGCGGGAAGCCCAGGCTATGGTGCACCTCGGCAATTGGGAACTGGATCTGGCGAACGACCGGCTGCTGTGGTCGGACGAAATCTTTCGGATCTTCGAGATCGACCAGGCGCAGTTCAGCGCCTCCTATGAAGCATTTCTCAACGCCGTCCATCCCGACGACCGGGCCCCTGTGAATGAGGCCTACAGGCGGTCGGTGCAAAACCGCACCCCCTATGCGATCGTCCATCGGCTGCTGATGCCGGATGGACGAATCAAGTATGTGCAGGAACGCGGTGAAACGTCCTACGATGGCAAGGGGCGCCCACTACGCTCTGTGGGGACGGTTCAGGACATCACGGAACGACGGGAAGATCAGCTGCAGCTGCAACACTCCCAGGCATTGCTGAACGCAGTGTTCGACCACCTCCCCAATATGGTGTTTGTGAAGGATGCCAAGACTCTGCGCTTCGTGGAATTCAATAAAGCGGGCGAGCGCCTTACCGGCTTTTCGCGTGAGGAATTGCTGGGGAAATCGGATTATGATTTCTTTCCCCAAGAAGAGGCCGATTTCTTTACCGGCAAAGACCGCGCCGTCCTGGCCAGTGGCTCCATGCTGGACATTCCCGAGGAAGAGATCAAGACAAAGCACCGGGGCATCCGCATCCTCCAGACCAAGAAACTCCCGCTGTACGATGCCTACGGCACGCCGCAGTACCTCTTGGGCATTTCCGAAGACATCACCGATCGGAAAGCCGCCGAAGTACAATTCAAACAGGTATTCGAGTCGAGTTACGTCGGAATGATGATGGTGGCGGACGACGGACGGATCACTCTGGCGAACCCCCGGATCGAACAGACATTCGGCTATCGCCGCGACGAACTGATCGGACAACCGGTGGAGATCCTTCTTCCGGAGCGCTTCCGAACGACCCATCATAGTCAACGGATCTCGTTCATGGCCTCAGGTGCGTCCCGACCGATGGCCGAGGGCCGAGAACTCCACGGATGCCGCAAGGATGGAGGGGAGTTTCCCGTTGAGATCGGGCTGACTCCCGTCAATACTCCGCAAGGACGCCAGGTCCTCGCCTCGATCACCGATATCACGGAACGTAAGCAGAACGACGCCGCTCGCTTCAGGCTGCAGCAGGCCATCGAATATGCCCAAGACGGCATGGCCCTGCTCGACGACACCGGCCAATACATCTATATGAACCGGGCCCACGCCTCAATATTCGGCTACACCGTTGACGACCTGCTCGGCAAGAGCTGGACATCGCTATACCCCGCTGAATGGGCTGCGATGATCGAGCAGATGTACCTCCCAATCCTACATTCGGCAGGACAATGGCAAGGCGAGGTGGTCGGGAAACAGAAATCGGGAAATGCTTTCCACATTGATCTCTCGCTGACCCTCTTGGAAGATCCGGGCACCGGCCGCCGGACCATCCTCTGTACCTGCCGCGATATCACCCACCGTAAACAGATGGAACGGGATCTGATCGATGCCAAGGATGCCGCCGAAGCCGGCATTCTGGCGAAATCCGAGTTCCTCGCGACCATGAGCCACGAAATCCGCACGCCGATGAACGGCGTGCTCGGCATGACCGACCTCTTGATCGACACCACCCTCGCGCCGGAACAACGGGAGCTTGTCCATACGCTCAAGCATTCCGGCGAATCGCTCATGCGAATCATCAATGACATTCTGGAGTTTTCAAAAATCGAAGCCGGAAAGCTCACCATCGAATCCATCCCCTTCGACCTGCGCATGACCATTGAGGACATCCTGGATCTGCTCGCGCCCACAGCACAGGGCAAACATCTTGAACTGGTGGGATTGATCGATGCGCAAGCCCCCAATGCCATGGTCGGAGACCCGGGACGCATCCGCCAGATCCTGACGAACCTGATCGGCAACGCCATTAAGTTCACAGAGAGCGGGGAGGTCTTGGTGCAGGTGACGAAGACAGAGGAGGACGGCGCATCCGTCCTCCTGCGTTTTGAAATCGTCGACACCGGCATCGGCCTGACCGAAGAGACCAAGGCGAAACTCTTTCAATCCTTCACGCAGGCCGATAGCTCGACCGCTCGCAAGTATGGCGGAACCGGCCTCGGCCTCGCCATCTGCAAACGTCTGACGGAACTCATGGGGGGGCAGATCGGCCTGCAGTCCTCTCCTGGAACCGGCACCTGTGTCTGGTTCACCCTCCGACTGTGCAAGCAGACTCCCGCCGCCACATCAGGCTCGCCCCCCACGCCCATCGACAGTCTGAGCGGCCTGCGTATTTGTCTCGTAGACGACAACGCCACCAATCGCAGCCTGCTTCAGTACCATACCTGCGACTGGAAGATGCACTACGAGAGCGCTGAGGATGGCCCTTCGGCCTTGGACCTCATCCGCCGTGCCGCGGCCGGGGGGAAGCCTTTCGACCTCGCCATTCTCGACATGCACATGCCAGGCATGAACGGGCTTCAGCTCGGCCAGGCGATCAGAGCAGATAGCCGCCTTGACCATACGCGACTCGTCCTCCTGACTTCGCTGGGTCGGCGAGGCGATGCCAAGGTTGCTCATTCAACAGGATTTTCAGGCTACCTCACGAAACCCGTGCGCAAAACGCACCTCTATGATTGCTTACGTCTGGTCATGGGACAGTCGCCCGTTCCTCAGGCCGGCGAGCAGACCACCTTGGCCACTCCGGCACTCATCACTCGTCACCAGGTGGCGGAAATTCACGCCCAGAGACGACTCCTCGTGGTCGACGATAATCCTGTGAATCAAAAGGTGGCGGTGAAAATGCTGGAGAAGCTGGGCCTTCGCGTCGATGTCGCGGGCAACGGGAAAGAAGCGCTGCTGGCCCTGACCCGGCATCCCTACCACCTGGTCTTTATGGATTGTCAAATGCCGGAGATGGATGGATTTGAAACGACCAGATACATTCGTTCCCATGAGCGACCAGGCTGCCATCTTTCCATCATCGCCATGACCGCCAATGCAACGGCCGACGACCGCGAACACTGCCTGGCCTCAGGTATGGATGATTTTGTGAGTAAACCGGTCAAGAGTCAGGATCTCCACCGAGTGCTGACGCAGTGGCTGAACCCATCCGACAACCGAGCGGCGGCGTAGGCGGTCATGAGAAACCACGAGCCCCCCTCTATAGTACTTCTTGGATCGGCAGTCTCCTCCACCGGAGCCGTCGACACCTGGCTGCGCGCCCACTTTGCCGAACCGCCGACGGTCGCAGCCGTGCACACGATCCCTGAGACGCTGGTCTATCTCCGGGCGCACCGAGTCGATCTGATCCTTGTCGACGAAGTAACGGCACAGACCGAACTGCGTACGATCCACACCGCTTCACCCACCACTGCGATCATCGGATTGATCATGAAGATGGACGAATCGGTTCAGCTTCTCATGCTTCGGCAAGGTGTTCACGAGGTTCTTTGCCTGCTCCCGTCAACCGACACCAATCACGCTCACACTGTTAAACGAGCCCTGGCCCGTGTGAATGGACGTGCCGGGCTGCTCAAATCGGATGACCCGCGCCCCGACATCGTGGCGGCTCCGCCCCGGTTGATCCACGATCTGAACAATCTCCTGACATCGATCAACGGATTCGCTGATCTCCTCCTCGCTCAGCTCCCAGCCGATAACCCGGCGCGCATGGGAGTCGAGCAAATTCGTCTGGCCGGGAAACGTGCCACGACATTGCTGAAAGCGAACACGCCAACATCAGCAGGACCATCAGCCCCCTCGCCATCCGCGCCCCCTTCAGCACCGTCGATCATCGCGCGGGCCGCCTGATCCGTCGGTCCCGGCAGCATTGCGCAACAATCCTCCTCTGAATTGACAGGTCGTACGACGCACTTTAGGATACGCGGCACACCGTGCCCTACGCGGGCATATGACTGGTTGAGGAGGCCTGATGTCCAGCGAGCATTCGTCCCCGTCTCATACGCCTGTAACGGCACAACGAACCGCCGTGGCCCGAATCGAACATGTGTTTGAAAGCGTCGTGTTTGCCAGCCGCTGGATTCAAGCGCCTCTGTATGGAGGGCTCATCGTCGCGGAGCTGCTCTACGCCTACAAGTTTTTGATCGAGCTCTGGGAGATGGTCAGGCACATCAACCAGCAGGAAGAGACCATCTTCATGCTGGGCGTGCTGGGGTTGATCGATGTCACCATGGTCGCCAATCTGTTGACCATGGTCATCATCGGCGGCTACGCCACGTTCGTCAGCAAGTTGGATCTGGAAGAGCATCCGGATCGGCCAGACTGGCTCACCCACATCGACCCCGGGACGATCAAGATCAAGCTGGCGGCCTCGCTCATTGGTATTTCCAGCATTCATCTCTTGAAATCCTTCGTCAATATTCACAATGAAAACTATGAAGACATCAAGTGGAAGATCTTCATCCACATCACCTTCCTCGGCTCCGCCATCCTCCTGGCCTGGACGGACAAGATCATGCAGAAAGATAAAAAGCACTGATCCGGTATCGAAACCCATACAGCGCCGTATCACTCTCGACCCATTGTTGAGCGCTTTATTCGATCTGCACGATCCCATCCCGGGAAACAGCTGAGTGTCCGGTCTTTCTGCCTGGACCTGTCAGGGCATGGCCCTTGCGAACCTTTCCGTCCCATATGCGGTCGTGCCCCCATTCTTATACTCTGCGATTGGAGACCATCATGCGCCGCTTTGGTTTCGTCACGCTCCTGACGCTTCCGCTTCTGACCGGCTGTACATCGTCGTTCATCGATCTGCGGGAGAATCTCGATGTGCATCGGTCCTCGTTTGAAGAAAAGCTCGCGGGCGATTCAGCGAAGGAGGAACAATTCAGGGCCTGTACTCAACAGGCCCACGATGGCAGCAGCCTGCCCCTCAGCATTGCGACAGGCGTCACTCCGACAAGCACGACCGCATCGTACCTCGGGATCGGCGGCAGACTCCGAGCCCCCGTGCAAGCGTTGGTTGAACGGATTCACGGGCGGGTCGGAAACAATGCCACGTCCTTCAGCGTCCTCTCCGACATGGTGGACGATTTCGCCGATCCTTCGCGTCGCCGGTTGGATCTGGACAAGCTCCGCCTGCTCACCGACGCCATCCGCCATTGGCATGTCCACCTCGATTTCGATGAAGATGCGTTGGCGCGAGACACCTCGCTCTTTGCTCAACTCCTCCTCGCATACAACCGGGCCTACTTCGGCGACGTGCGATATGCCATCGCCCCCAACACCACCTCAGGAACGGTGCGCGGGATCGTCCAAGTCACCTCGCGGGGCTTTGTAGACCGCAGTGGAGCCACCGTTCGATTTCCCGGCCTCTCCGCCGCCGCTCAAGTCGACGCGACTCGCGCCATCGAACTCGCCGCTACGTTCATCGACTCCAGGCGGGTGAGTGCCGACCTCACCCGCGTCTTTCTCGAAGCCTTCTTCGATGCCGCGTTCCGTGTTCCCGCCGTGCCACAGGCAACGGCCCTCCATCTGCCGACGGCGGCCTCCTCCTATCCGACTTTCGATTTGTCTCACCCGCCCATTTCGCTTGAAGCTCTGGCCACAGTAACGCGCCAGGCGCTCAGAACTGAAGCCATCGTCACATCGCTGGCAGGGAAAGCCGTGCGCGGCGGGGGGCTGTTCGGCACGAACAACGAAACCGTCGCCGCCACGCTTGAAACAGCCGCGGGAGTTTTTGCAAAGAAACTCGTCGAGCACGAAGGCTTCTGCTATTTTCAAGTCACACAGCATCCCTAATCGCTCAAGATCAGCGCATGTGACGAACTCACGAGGACGCAATGACACGCATACTCTCATTCAGCTTGAGCCTCGGATGCCTTCTCGCTCTCAGCGGCTGTTTCGCCAAGATCCACCAACTCCCCGCTCATACCGAACAACACCAGCCGGTCTTTGCCTCGTTGCCCGATCGGGACACACTGGTCGGCTTGGCGGTCTCCGGGGGCGGGAGTCGCGCCGCAACCTTCGCGGCCGGCACGCTGGAGGCCCTGGCGAATGTCCGCTTCATGGAGGGCGGACAGGAACGTAGCGTCCTGCAAGCGGTCACCCATATGTCGAGCGTCTCGGGCGGGAGTCTGGCGACGGCCTACTACGCCGTGAAGAAACCGGCAAAGACGGAACCCGTGTTTGCCGGCCAACAACTGTCTCCCGCCTATCGGCAGTTTTTCGGCCGCTTCAAAGATGACATGCAGAAGAACTTTCAGATCCGCGCGCTCGGACGCCAGGTGCTGAACTTCCGGGTGGCCAACCCCACCAAATTCGCTCACTCGTTCGCCGACGTCTGGGATGCCAATTTTTTTGACGAGATCACCTTTGCCGGATTGTATGAGCGAACCAGTCGAGGGGATGCCCCGCAGATCATGCTAAACGGCACGATGTACAACTCAGGCCGGCGGTTAGTGCTGACCACGCTGGCCCCGGCGGACTTTGCCTACGATTTCACCGCAGAGTTGCGCGCCAAGCTGATCGCCAAGGGCCTCCAATTCACCCCGGAAGGCAAGGCCAGCTTCGACCGAAGCGTGGATCGAGCCAAGAACCAGTTCCTGCCGCTGACGATGGAAGACATCGGCGGTGATCACCGCCCGCTGCCGGTGTCGCTCGCCGTGGCCACCTCCGCGTCTTTTCCTCCGGTCGTCGGACCGGTCACCTATCAGACAGTCGGCTCAACCTCCTACACACATGTCGGCGACGGCGGCCTCTTCGACAACCTCGGCACGGAATCTCTGACCACCCTGTTTCTCAACAAATTAAACCCGGCTCACCCCAAGGCGAAACGCGGCCTGGTCATTGTCATCGATGCCTCCTATCCGTTCGACGAAGGAGCTGCCGATCTCGACGACAGTGAAAAAGGGTTTGAAGTATTTATCGACGATCCTTCCAGGATTGTCGGCATCATGGAAGAACGGGCCAACGCCTATCAGGCGATGCTCTGGCACAGTCTCAGGACAGAAGGGGTCCTCCTCCCGGATTACAATCAGCTGAAACTCATCATCCTTCGGCATACCGACGCCGAATGGACTCAACACGATCCGATCCCGGCCGGATGCCCATCCGGCCTGACCCCGGCTGACGTCAAACGGATTCTTCGGCAGATTCCGACTCTCTTCAAGATCGACGAAGATTGCCACGCGCCGCTGTTGATTGCTGCAGCCAAGAAAGTCGTGGACAAACAGCAGGACCGGATCGTGAAATTCCTCGAACAGTCCGCCACAATCCAATGAGCCAGCCGGAGGGCCTGCCATGACATGGTCGTGGGAAACGGTGCAACGAATCCTCGCCGTCCTACACCCTGCATGGTTCGCAGCACTGGTGATTCTCGGGACAAGCTTGACCTTCCAAGCGCCTCAAACGCTGGATGTCATGGACGCCGTCGCGATTGAGCACGGCGCACTCTCTCCGCAACATGTCGCGCTCGCCATGTTCCTGCTGATTCTCGCGGTCAGCGGCTGGTATTTCCCGCGCGCTTTGCTGTCCGTGAAATACTGGAACACCCCGGAACCCGAACATGACCGCGAGCACCAGCACTTTGAGCGATGGCGCCGCTACGTGCCTCGCGGACTGGGGACCGCCCCCATTGCCTCCGTGTCCGTTGCGTTCTTCCGGGTCGGAAACCCCAGCTACGGACTCTTCTACCTGGCGCTGGCCGCGGCCTTCTTGGCAAGTGTCATCCTGCGCCGGCGGCGGTTTCTGGCTGAAAAGACCATCGTCGTGTCCGAGCCCACACTTTCGACGGCCACGTTCAGAAGTCTGCTGGCACTGCTGCTATTATCCTTCGTCATCTTCTGGGTCTTCGTCCTGGCGCCGATCGAAGCGCCGACGCTCCTCGGGTCGGCGGCGATCCTCGTGTATGCCGCCGCCGCCTGGATCGCGTTCGGATGCCTGGTCCTGATCCATCCCACGTACCGCTACCGGCTGCCGTCGCTCTTCCTGATCATGATCGCGCTCTCCGGCCTGTTCGGCCTATGGAACGACAACCACGCCATCCGCCAGGCCGCCGCAGAATCAGATCCCTGGATTCGGCAATCGATCGACGACCATCTCGACGCCTGGCTCGATGCCAGACAGGCACAATGGAGAGCCTCAACCAGCGCCTACCCGGTCTATATTGCGTCCGCAGAAGGTGGTGGAATTCGCGCCGGCTATTGGACCGCTTCCGTCCTGGGCAAACTGGAGGATACGCATCCCGGCTTTGCCTGCCATCTATTGGCCATCAGCGGGGTCTCAGGGGGAAGCTTGGGAGGGGGAGTCTTCTCCGCTCTGATTGCCGACCGTATTCAGCATAATGGCTACGAGTGTGCGGAGGCCCCTCATACAACACGCGCGCCGTTTCTGCCTCTGATCAGGCAGATGCTCGGACAGGACTTTCTCGCGCCGACGCTGGCGGGCTTGTTCTTTCCCGATCTGGTTCAACGACTGGCCCCGCTCTCTGGAGCCTGGGCCTTCCCTGACCGCGCTTCCTACCTTGAGCGGTCTTGGGAACAGGCCTGGGCTGAGACAACCGGGACCGATCGATTCCATGAAAGCTTCCGACGGCTCTGGGAAGGGGCACAGGCCCGCTATGCGGTTCCATCTCTCTTTTTGAACGCCACCTGGGTCGATTCCGGCGATCGGACCATTGCCAGCAACATCGCACTCGATCCAATCCGCTTTGCCCGCGCCGACGATCTCGTCGCTTTTTCGTCTGTCCCCATCCCGACCAGTGCCGCCATCCATACCAGCGCCCGATTCACCTACGTCAGCCCGCCGGGCACGGTTCAAGGGATGACGCGGGTGAGGCAGGTCGTCGACGGAGGGTACTTCGAGAACTCCGGCACTCTCACCGCCGGTGAAATCGCGCGCGCGCTAGTCACGGCGCGAGACCGCTACTGTATCCGGCAGCCTCAACCGGAAGCGGCCCGCTGCATCACCCCACCGATCGAACCCGTGCTGCTCATCCTCAGCAACGACCCCAAGAATCCTAACAACGAATCGGCAAAGGGAACCCTTCCTCCATCAAGCGGCGGCCGTTTTCTCACGGAAACGCTGGCTCCCTGGCAGACCCTCTTCAATACCCGTAGCGCGCGCGGTTACGGATCTGAACATGCGGTCGCCCGCGAGTTCACGACCGTCCGATTCGCGCTGGGGGACTACAAACATGCGGACGTACCGCTGGGATGGATGCTGTCACGGGAGACGAGGATGCTGATCGATGAGCAAATCGACCAGTTGAGAGGGCTGACCGAGCTGGCGCACGAAGGGCACTGATGGGCTTGCGCCGTTTTCCCACCTATTGACAGACCACGCACGCGACACGACCTGGACGACCCATTACATCCACGCAGACGTCGTCATCCCCTTTGAATCCCGCCACTGCGGGGTCCACGCAAGAGCGACGAGCTTCACCGCGATATTGGATTTGGTGGGCTTGATGGAGATGGCCTCGAGCTGTTCGTTCAATGGATCTGTCGCTGCAGCCAAGGCGTCGCTCTCGGTTTTGAACTGCGCTTCGAGATCGGCCAGCTGTTGCTGCAACACCGCCACGTTTTCTTCGGCGTGACCAACTTCCTGGGATTCCTTCATGACGCGGCCGGCGCTCTTGATCGCCGTCGTCGCGCGCCCGATGTTCGTGGCACTGATGGTCTTCCGGCCGAGAAATGCGCCAAGAATCGAAGCTCCCACTGAAATCGCCGCCTGCACCTGACTGGAACGGGACTCCGCCTGCTGCTTGGCCTTCATCTGTTCGGCTCGCCGGATGCGATCCTGCAGCGCGGTGATCTTGGGCGCGTACTTCCGGCGCAACGACTCGACCGCCTTGTCCCGCAACTCGCGGCCGGACTGTTGGAGCCGCACGCGGAAATCCCGTTCGGACTCGCCCGGCTTGGACACGTCTTTTGTCGTCGGGCTTTTCAACAACTCGAGTTTCTGGGTCCTGAACAGCCAGCCGCCGAAGTCTTTATTCCAGTCGGCATAACTCTTGGCCTTGCTCGCACTGGCTGGAAGCGGAAGGAACTGCGCACCACTCTCCGGCGACTGCTCCAAATCCGCGACAGCGAGATCGGCAGCAGCGGCATGATCCCAATCGACCGGCACGGCGCCGTCGGTCATGGGCGCCAACACCGTCACATCCTGCATCTGATCGATGCCGCTTTTCGTCTCGGAGAAACGAATCTGGGCCGACCCCAGCAGCATGGGGGCATACAGGAATTCACTGCCCTCCGGCTTGGAACCGCGCAGCGGCACAAACTGCTGCGGCACGTCTGGCGGGACGATGGGACGAGAGGCGGAAGGGTTGAGGTGTGAGATGTGAGGTGTGAGCCCGGAAGTCCCTGCCTCCAACCTCCCCCCTCCAGCCTCTGTCCGTCTTCGCGGATCCATCAGCTGCTTGATCTGCGTTCTCGTCAGAGGTCCGCGCAAGTAGGACAGGCACCAGCGGGTTTCGAATACGACCGGCTCATCCTCATGGACGTTGTTCATCAGGAAGATGCGGTTGCCCAGGCCGGCCAGCGTCTGTTCCATGCGCCCCTTGTCGAACTTCTTCCCCGCGCTGGAGGAGGCGCCTTCCAGCCCTTCCAACACCCGCGCCTTGTCGCGCTCCGTCTGCAACCGTCCGATGAACCAGGTACCGGTATTGGCCAGCCCCTTGTAGTCCAGATCGACGGGATTCTGCGTCGCCAGCACCACGCCCAGTCCGAAGGCGCGGGCCTGCTTGAGCAGGGTCATCAGCGGCAGCTTCGACGGCGGATTCGCCACCGGCGGGAAATAGCCGAAGATTTCATCCATATAGAGGAGCGCGCGCAGACTCGTCGTGCCCGATTGCGCCCGCATCCATCCCACCATCTGACTCAATAAGAGCGTCACGAAGAACATGCGCTCGGCGTCGTTCAGATGAGCGATGGAAAAAATCGCCAGGCGCGGCTTGCCCTCCGGCGTATAGAGGAGCGACTGAATGTCGAGGGCCTCGCCTTCAAGCCAGGATTGGAAGCCGGGCGCGGCGAGCAGATTATTCAATTTCATCGCCAGCGTGAAACGGTCTTTCGACGGGAAGAATGAGTCCACGTCCATCACGCCGATCTTCGTGACCGGCGGAGTTTGAATCGCGTGGATCAGCGAGGCGAGATCCAGATCTTCCTCCTTCCTCCAGGTGCGATCCAGAATCGTCGAGAGCAGAATGTGTTCGCGGCTCTGGATCGGATCGGCTTCGATCCCGAGCAAGCCGAGCAGACTGGTCACGGTGGTGCTGATCCGTTCGCGGAAGAGTTCGGCATCTTCGCGCACGTCAGCGGCCGGCGCGGCAAAAGACTTCAGAATGGAGACCGGAAGCCCTGCGTTGCTCCCCGGCGTATAGATGGCGACGTCGGCCGCATCACGCAGCCGCTGAATGCGCGCGCCGTCCTGCTGCCAGCCGGCCAGCCCTTTGATCCAAAGCTCGGCCTGTGCTTTGGCGAAGTCGGCCGGCGACAATCCCTTCTTGCGCGCGTCGTCCTCATTGATCCAGGGCTGAAAGTCTTCGCCTTTGAGGCCGGGGAATGTGAGCATCAGATTGCCCAGGTCGCCCTTGGGGTCGATGATGATGGCAGGAATGTTATCGATGGCCGCTTCTTCCAGTAGCGAGAGACAGAGGCCGGTCTTTCCGCTGCCGGTCATGCCGACGCAGACCGCGTGAGTCACCAGATCTTTCGAATCGTAGAGCAACCAGCCCGGCTTCGCTTGCTTCGCCGCCATGTCGTACGGGCGGCCGAGATAGAAGACACCGAGTTTTTCAAAGTCTTCGGCAGTGCTCGACGGTTTGGCGGCAACAGCGGACTTGGCTGAATCTTTCTTCTTGGTCGCCATGCGAATCCTCCCGGGCGAATGTGCGCGGTCATTCTAGTAATCAGTACGCCGCACTGCAAGCGGATGCCCTGACATTATTTCCCCTTGCGTGAACCCCCGATCCCTAGCAAGATGCCGCCTATGAAATTTCCCGAACTCATCCGGCTCACTCTACTTGCTACGGCCCTCCTCATGTCGCTGCCTGCTGCCGGCCATGCCGAGCCCCCGGCCCAAAGCATCCACTGGGGAGCGATCGGCTATCCCGACCACGACCGCACACTGGCGCTCGGACTCACCGTCGTCGACCGGTTCACGGAGTTCGACGGAGCAGGCAAGCGCTACAACGACATCCGGGAAACGATGGGATTCAATTTCTTTTCGCTCAGCTGGACGGAACGGCTCGAAACCTTGAAGGGCTGGAACGCCAATTTCACCGCCGGCGGAGGGCCGACGCGCGACGGATTCAGCCGCTTCCTGCAAAACGACGTGATTCATAAACTGCGCGGCTTCGATCCCGTTCCTGTGGGCAACAAACGGGAGACGGACGACTTCATGATCAGCAGTTCACTTACGCGCTGGATGAGCCTGTGGGGATCGGACGACGTATTCTTTGCCGGAGTGGGGGCCGCCGGCGGATCGCTCTACTATGAGCCTTACGCCCAGGCCGGGTTCCGCCGACTGTCCCCGTTCGCCGCGGTGCCGTGGGTTTCCGACCATCTACGGATTTCCGCGATGGGCCGCGTGGGACGGCCATTCGGCGGAGCGGCATTCCGGGAAGTAGCCGCCACCTCCTGGATCGCGCAGGGCTCGGTCGGAGTCGGCAACTACGCCGACTGGGGCTGCTCCTGTCGCACTCCATGGGAAATCGAGATCGCGGCCACGATCGACTCAGGACTGTTCGTGGATACGAAGAAAGCGTCGCTGGAAGAGCGGTTTGTCTCCGTCGCAATCCGCTATGCCGCCGTAACCTTTGAAACCTGGAACGACTTGATCAACCAGAAAGACTACGGCCCGACCTTCGGCGCCCGCCTGACGTTCGATCTGCTGTAT
Source organism: Nitrospira sp. (assembly GCA_013140455.1). Lineage (GTDB taxonomy): Bacteria > Nitrospirota > Nitrospiria > Nitrospirales > Nitrospiraceae > Nitrospira_D. The sequence goes on from JABFSU010000084.1 coordinate 29,108, forward strand.
CTCTACGACCGCTGGTTCCTGAATTAGCAGGCTGTTGAAAAAGTCCGCCAGCGGCGTTCTCGCCGCACTCAGAGGCTCACCGTACCACAAGGGTACGCCTCGCCTCTTCGATTGCTGCGGCCTTGCTGGACGGCCTTTTTGAACAGCCTGAGAATGCGGCTGAACGCAGCTGTGATGCTCCTGGCTTCCACGCTTCCACCGTGAACAAGCTGTTTGCCAAAAGCCTGTTAGCCCGCGTTACCACTCTTTGAAGATCAAAAAGACTGCCCCGATCATCAGGCCGAACCCGGCCAGATAATTCCACTTGAGCGGCTCTTTGAGATAGAGGACCGAGAACACACAGAACACCACAAGGGTGATGACTTCCTGAATGGTCTTCAACTGCGCCGCCGTGAATTCATAGTGGCCGATGCGATTCGCCGGCACTTGAAAACAATACTCGAAGAACGCAATCCCCCAACTCGCCACGATCACGATCCACAAAGGCGAATCCTTGTACTTCAAATGCCCGTACCAGGCAAAGGTCATGAAGATGTTGGAGATGGTGAGCAATAGGATTGTGTGCATGAATTCCCTCTTCTCTTCTTGCTGGGTGGGAGGTCGGAGCTTTCGGGAGTCGGCATGGCAACGCAGCCAGATGACAGCCGAGAACATACCGCCGTGCGACGGCCTGCGATTCTTATCGCGCTTTAGAGTCGCACGCGGAGAGTACGGAGCCAGAAGCAGCCTCCACTCATCGCATCATGGCGACTTCCGAACCTCCGCCCTTCCACCCCTGCTCCCCTCTCGCTTCCTAACAGGGCCAGACACCACCGGACGGCGAAGCCAGTCCCCTATAACCCAGATTCCTTGAGCACTTGCCCCGTATAGGACCGCTTGGACTTGGCCACTTCGCGGGGCGGACCTTCGACGACAATTTCGCCGCCGCGATCGCCGCCCTCTGGACCAAGATCGATGACCCAGTCGGCGTTCTTGATGACGTCGAGATTGTGCTCAATGACAAGGACGGTATTGCCCGCTTCAACCAATCGATCCAACACATCGATCAGCCGCTGCACGTCGGCAAAATGGAGACCGGTGGTCGGCTCGTCGAGGATATACATCGTGCGTCCAGTCGGACGTTTCGAGAGTTCGCGCGACAGTTTCACGCGCTGAGCCTCGCCGCCGGAAAGCGTGGTGGCGGACTGGCCGAGCTTCACATAGTGCAACCCGACATCATGCAGCGTTTCCAGCTTCCGCTTGATGAACGGAATGTGCTCGAAGAATTCCCCCGCGTCGTCGACGGTCATGTTCAACACATCGGCGATGCTCTTGCCCTTATGCAAAATCTCCATCGTCTCACGGTTGTACCGCTGGCCCTTGCAGACCTCGCAGGTCACATAGACATCGGGCAGGAAATGCATCTCGATCTTGATCAGCCCGTCGCCCTGACAGGCTTCGCACCGCCCGCCCTTGACGTTGAAACTGTACCGACCGGGCTTGTACCCGCGGACACGGGACTCGGGCAGATTGGAATAGAGATCCCGGATGAAACTGAACAGGCCGGTATAAGTGGCCGGATTGGAGCGCGGCGTCCGTCCGATCGGGGATTGATCGATGTCGATCACCTTATCGAGCGCATCCACGCCGCGCAGCTCCTTACAGCCGTCGATCTTGGGCTTCTTCTGATAGAGCATCTGCGACAGCGAATGGAACAGAACTTCGAGGACGAGCGTGCTCTTCCCTGAACCGGAGACGCCGGTCACACAGGTCAACATGCCCAGGGGAATCTTCGCCGTTACATTTTTGAGGTTGTGCTTCTGCGCGTTCACGACCGAGAGATAGCCCTTCGGTTTGCGCTCGCGCTGCGGCAGCGAGACCGTCTGAATGCCGCGCAGATACTGGCCGGTGATGGAATCTGGATTGCCCATCACTTCTTGCGGCGTACCCTGAGCGATGACATGGCCGCCCTGTGTGCCGGCGCCGGGCCCCATGTCGAGCAGGTGATCCGCCGCCATCATCGTTTCGGCGTCATGCTCCACGACCACCACGGTGTTACCCAGATCGCGAAGCCGCAACAGTGTCTGCAACAGGCGCCGGTTGTCCCGCTGGTGCAACCCGATCGACGGCTCATCGAGAATGTAGAGGACGCCGACGAGGCCCGACCCGATCTGTGTCGCCAGGCGGATCCGCTGCCCTTCGCCGCCGGACAGCGTGGCAGCCGCCCGATCCAGCGTCAGATAGTCCAGCCCCACATTCACCAGAAAGCCGAGCCGCTCGCGAATCTCTTTCAGAATGCGATGCGCGATGACCAGCTCACGATCGGTAAACTTCAGCGAAACAAAAAACTCCGCCGCCGCCCGGATCGACAGACTCGTGACCTCGGCAATGGATTTCTTCTCCAACTTGATTGCGAGACTTTCCGGCTTGAGCCTGGCGCCCTGGCAGACCTCGCAGGCATCCAGTAATGTAAAGTCTTCTTCTTCGGGACAGCCGGGCGTCATAGCGTAGCCGATGCCGTCACAGGCGGGGCAGGCGCCGTGCGGGCTGTTGAAGGAAAAAATGCGCGGTTCGACTTCCGGATAGCTCACGCCGCACTTGATGCAGGCCAGCTTGTCGCTGTAGAGCCGGGTCTTGCCGTTGTCGGTCAGGACCGCCACCAACCCACCGGTGAGTTTCAACGAGGTCTCGACCGAGTCGGCCAGACGCCGCATCAGCGCATCCCCCGCCTTCATCACGAGGCGATCGACGATGATTTCAATCGTATGTTTCTTTTGTTTATCGAGAACGATGTCCTCGCCGAGGTCGACGATCTCGCCGTTTACCCGCGCTCGTACATAGCCGGCCTTGCGCATCTCCAGCAGTTCTTTGCGGTATTCCCCTTTGCGCCCCCGGACAATCGGAGCCAGAATCTGAAATTTACTTCCCTCCGGGAGTCCCGCAATCGCATCCACCATCTGCTGCACCGTCTGCGCGGCGATTTCTTCTCCGCACTGGAAACAGTAGGGCCGTCCGACCCGCGCAAACAACAACCGCAGATAGTCGTAAATCTCCGTGACCGTCCCAACGGTGGAGCGGGGGTTGTGACTGGTGCTCTTCTGTTCGATGGAAATCGCAGGCGACAAGCCTTCGATGGAATCGACATCGGGCTTGCCCATCTGCTCCAGAAACTGCCGGGCATAGGCCGACAGCGATTCGACATAGCGCCGCTGCCCTTCGGCATATATGGTGTCGAACGCCAGTGAAGACTTGCCCGATCCGCTCAAGCCGGTGATGACGACCAGCTTGTCGCGTGGAATGACGACATCAATGTTTTTGAGATTGTGTTCGCGGGCGCCTTTTATGGTGATCGTATTGCTCATAGACGCGGGATTATACCATGGCCGTCCTGTTGCCTTGACAAAGTCTGAAAGCAGGTGCTACCACGGCTGCCATGGTACAAACGCGACAGCCCTCTGCTTCATCCGGCACCCAGGCCCCCGCGCAGGCGGTGTCGACCTGGTCCGGACCGGCGCGCGAACAGGCTGTGCAGCGGATGTTCACCGCGATTGCGGGCGTCTACGACCTGAACAACACACTCCTCAGCTTCGGACTCCATTACCGCTGGAAAAAGATTACGGCGTCGTTCGTCCCGCAAGTCGAAGAGGGAACGGCGCTCGATGTGGGCGCCGGCACGGCCGACCTGGCCCTGTTGGTCGAACCCCGCATGGGGACCAACGGCCGCGTCGTCGCGTCCGATCTCAATCACGCGATGCTCGCCGAAGGGCTCAAGAAGGTGGACCTCAACGGTCGCACGGGCAAAATCGCCTGCCTGCAAGCCAATGCGGAACATCTCGGATTCACGGACAACACGTTCGATGCAGTGACGACCGGCTTTTGCATGCGGAATGTCGGGAACCTCCCGCAAGCGGTCGGAGAGATTCGCCGCGTAATGAAACCGGGCGGCACGTTTGTCTGTCTGGAGTTCTCCCGACCGGTCTTCGGCTGGCTGCGCGCGCTCTATGATTGGTATTCGTTTAAATTGCTGCCCTGGATCGGAACGAAGGTCGCGCGGGATACCACCGGCGTCTATGAGTATCTGCCCGCCTCGATCCGCACGTTCCCCGATCAAGAGCGGCTCTGCCAGGTCCTGCGCGAGGCCGGCTTCCGCCAGGTGTCCTATAAGAACCTGACCGGCGGCATTGTGGCGATCCATGTGGCGGTGAAATAAGCACATGAATTCCGTTCTCTACGTTTTTCTGCCCTGTAAGAAGGTCTACCCGATCGGGATCACCTATCTGGCTGACTTCATTCACCGCCGCCAACCGGACGTGCGCCAGCAGATCCTCGACCTGTCGCTCTTTCCCGTTTCGCAGCGCAGCCAGGCCCTTCGCGATGCGGCGACCGCCTTTAAGCCGGACCTGGTCTGTTTCTCCTGGCGGGACATTCAGATTTTCTCGCCCCACGAGGGCGATTCGTCGCTGGAGCATGCGTTTAATTTTTATTTCGCCAGCAATCCGCTCAAGCGCGTGGTGGCCTCGTTCGCGGGCGTGCAGCAGCTCTATCGCTATTACAGCCACATCTATAAGATTCTGTCGTATCCCTGGCTGATCCGGAAAGAGTTCTCCAAGGCGCAGATCATGATCGGGGGTGGAGCCTTTACAGCCTTTGCCGACCAGCTCATCGAGAAATTGCCGGAGGGGACGATCGGCCTGCTCGGCGAAGGTGAAGATGCGATCCTGAAAGTGATCGAAGGGCGTTCGATTGAAGACGAGCGCTATATCATTAAAGAAGGCGGAAAAGTCCGGAAAGGCCAGCAGGGCTCACCGGCGCTGCTTGATGCCTTGACGGTCGACCTTCCTTATCTGACGTCGATTTTCCCTCAGCATCGCGAATTTATCGGCGAATCCATCGGTGTGCAGACCAAGCGGGGCTGTCCCTACGACTGCGCCTTCTGCCTGTACCCCTATATCGAAGGAAAGCGGGTCCGCTATCGACCTCCCTCCATGGTCGTGAAAGATATATCCCAGCATTATCACCAGTGGGGCGCGCGGCGATTCTGGTTTACCGATGCGCAGTTCATTACCGGGAAAGAAGCCTATCCGCAATGCACGGAGATTCTGGAACGAATTGTCAGTGAAAAGCTGGAGATCGAATGGTCCGGCTATATCCGCACCTCTCTCATTACGCCCGAGCTGGCGAAGCTGATGGTCCGGTCCGGTGTCGGAGACCTTGAAGTGGCCATCACGTCCGGCTCTCAGGAGGTGCTGAACAACCTCCACATGGGGTTTAAGCTCGAGCGCCTCTATGATGGGTGCCGCTACCTGGCCGAAGCCGGATTCAAGGGCAAAGTTATCCTGAACTATTCGCTCAACTCCCCCAAGGAGACGGAAGAGACGCTTTTACAAAGCGTGGAATCCTATAAGATCGTGGCCTCGATCCTGGGAGAGGAACGGGTATTCCCCCTGATGTTCTTCCTGGGCATCCAGCCGAATACCGACCTTGAACAGCGCTTGCTCGAAGAAGGCTACCTGTCGGCCGGCTATAACCCCTTGATGCTCACCCCGACCAGCATCCGGAAGCTGCTCTATAACCCGGCCCCTCTCAACAGCTTCATTGCCAAAGCCTGCCTGAAGGCATGGGAAAGGAAGGAAGGCAGTCGCGATCCCAGGAAATGGACCGGCTCCCTTTCCCAAACAGCTTCCGCCGACAACACGGGTCAATCCGGCCAATACGCCGACAAGAGCCTGCTCAAAGGGATCGAAGGGAACTCCGGCCGGGATGCTTTGCTCTCACTGGAAGAAATTCTCCGGTCCCGCAAAGCTCAGTCGGCTTCTGTCGCCTCCGACCCCAAATCAATGGCAACACCCGCGCCCTGAGTGCACCGTCCTTAAAGCCATTGACTCTCGATCCTCACCTTGCATTCCAGAACTGGCCAATGCTATCATCCGACCTCTTTTATGCCGGTGACCTTCGTCAACCGTTTGGTTTTTCTGACAATTATGACGGTCACCCCCGGCAAGAAGTGCCCCTGGAGGAGGCGTCTCGATGTATAAGACCATCTATATCCCGGTCGATAATTCCGACCATTCCAATACAGCGGTCGACGTGGGCGTCGAGTTCGCGAAGACCTTTGGCTCCAAGATTGTCGGCAGCCACGTGTACGCGGCGAAGATGCACGACAAGCGCTTCAAGCAAATGGAAGCGGGACTGCCTGAGGAATATCACGATGAAAAGGAACTGGACCGCCAGCGGCAGATCCACGATTCGCTGATTACGCGCGGGCTTCAGATCATTACGGACTCCTATCTCGACTACGTCGACAAGAAGTGCAACGAGTCCAACCTCCCGATCGAGCGGAAATCCCTTGAGGGGCGTAATTGGAAGGTGCTCGTCGAAGATATCAATACCAACGCCTACGATCTGGTCATCATGGGTGCCCTGGGCGTCGGCGCCGTAAAGGATAGCGTGATCGGGAGCAATACCGAGCGCGTGATCCGCCGCATCCGCAACTCAGACATGTTCATCATCAAGAACACCGAGCCGATGAACAACGGCAAGATCGTGGTGGCCGTCGACGGCAGCCCCTACTCTTTCGGCGGATTGATGACAGGCCTGGCCCTCGGCAAGGCCTTCAATCGTCCGGTCGAAGCCATTGCGGCGTTCGATCCCTATTTCCACTATGCCGCCTTCCACAGCATCTCTGGCGTATTGAACGAAGAAGCCGGTAAGGTCTTCCGCTTTAAAGAACAGGAAAAGCTCCACGAAGAAATCATCGACAGCGGCCTGGCCAAGATCTACCAGTCGCACCTCGATATTTCCCGTGAAATTGCCCAGGCCGAGAAAACCGATGTCAAGACGACGCTGCTCGACGGCAAAGCCTTTGAAAAAATTATCCAGTATGTCCGCAAAGATGTCCCGTGGCTGTTGATTGTCGGCCGCATCGGCGTCCATAGCGATGAAGACATGGATATCGGCAGCAACACCGAGAATCTCTTGCGCAGCGCCCCGTGCAACGTCCTGGTGTCCAATCGCAAGTACGTGCCGCCGATCGATACGCAGGCCGAGTACACCATCGCCTGGACGGAAGAGTCCCTCCGCCGTATGGAAAAGATTCCGATCTTCGCCCGCGGCGTCGCCAAGACGGCCATTCACCGTTACGCGATCGAAAAGGGCCACACGATCATCAGCAACACCGTGATTGATGCCGCAGTCGGCCATATTCTTCCCAAAGGCGCAATGGATGCCATGCGCGCATTGGGCGGCAATCTTGAAGCGGCCGGAATCGATCGTGACAAGATGCAGGCGGATGATTCGGTCGCCAAGGACCTCATGGGGAACACCCTGAGCGGCATGATGACCGGCATCGTGGAAGAAAAGCCAAAGAACTCAGTTGGGACCCAGGCCTATCTCGACCGCATGAGCCAGAATTACTTCGTCTGCGACGGTTGCGGATACATCGGGAAGGGCGACACGCCGGTGAAATGCCCGGTCTGCTCCGCCGACGGCGACAAGTTCAAGCTCGTCGATAAGCAGATTTTCGAAGCGGCCGCCAAAGCCGAAGGCGAACTGGAAACCGATCTGGCCTATGACGACGTCCCCATGCAATGGACCAAGGACGCCAAGGAAGCGATCCGGGCGGTTCCCGCCGGCTTCCAGCGCCGCCGCGCCAAAGCCAGAATCGAAAAGAGCGCCAGAAAGCTCGGCATGACGACGATTACACTCGAATACGCCGCCCCCACGATCAAGGAAGCGGCCGACGAAGATTATCAGCCGATTTTCGCCAACAAGGGCACCGGCACCGCGCCGGCCGCTGAGGTCAAGCTCGCCACAACGACCACTAATGGTACGAATGGCACGAACGGCGAGCATGCGAACGGTAACGGCGCCGCCAAACCGGAAGAAACCTCTCCGTTTACCTGGAGCGCTGATGCCCAGGCTCGGCTGGAGCGGGCTCCGGAAGGTTTCATGCGCGATTGCACCAAGGCATTGATCGAGAAGCACGCGGAGAAGATCGGAGCGACCCTCATCACGGCTGAAGTGGCCAATGAAGGCATCGAACAGGCCAAGGGTTATATGGCCGATGCGATGAAGACGGGCAATCTGAAGGATATGATTGCCAATCTGACCGGTTCGAAGTCCGGGGCCAACTGATGGGTAAATCGCTCCCGATGCTGAGCCTCCCCTCGTTGCAGGGAGCGCTCGGGTCGCTTCAACAGCAGATCACGCAGTTCATGACCCCAGGGCCGAAGGGTGAGGGAGTGCATGACGGCCGGACCGTCGATGACTTCAAGCCTTATCTCGTTGCGCTCAATCTGACGAAGCGCTGCAATCTGAAGTGCGATCATTGCTACCTTGACGCCACCACCAAATCAGCCGGCGGCGACGACGAGCTTTCGACTGAAGAGTGCTACACACTTATCGATCAAATTGCTGAGGTCAACAAGGGCTGCCTCCTGGTCATTACCGGTGGAGAGCCGCTGGTCCGTCCCGACATTCTCGACATCGCCCGTCATGCGGTGAAGCTCGGCTTCATGGTGGTCTTCGGGACCAACGGCATGCTCATCAACGACCAGATGGCCAAGGCCCTCGTCGAGATCGGCGTCATGGGCGTCGGCATCAGCATCGATTCGCTCGATGCCGCCAAACACAATTCTTTCCGTGGCGTCCCGGGAGCCTGGGAAGCCGCCGTCGCCGGCATTGAAGCCAGCAAACGGAACGGCCTTCAATTCCAGGTCCATTTCAGCGCGCAGCCGATGAACTACCAGGAGCTGCCTGCGGTCATTGAGTGGTCGCATCAACTCGGTGCGCGAGTCCTCAATGTCTTCTTCATGGTCTGCACGGGCCGCGGCGAAGAACTCACGGACATCACGCCGGCGCAGTATGAGGAAGTGTTGGGCTATCTGGTCAATTGCCAGGACAATTACAAGGGCATGCTGGTCCGCGCCCGTTGCGCTCCTCACTTCAAGCGATTGGCGTATGAGAAGGATCCCAACTCCCCCATCACGAAAGCCACCGGCTACATGGGCGGCGGCTGCCTCGCCGGCACGAACTACGCACGTGTGACGCCGAACGGCGAATTGACGCCCTGTCCGTATATGCCGCTTTCTGCCGGCAATATCCGCCAGAACAGCTTCGTCGATCTGTGGGAAAAATCGGACGTGTTCAATTCTTTCCGCTACCCGCAGCTCAAGGGGAAATGCGGCGACTGCGAATATACCGATATCTGCGGTGGCTGCCGCGCCCGTCCCTACGTGGATCACGGCGACTGGCTGGACGAAGACGAATGGTGCCTCTACACGCCTAAGGGCGGAGAAAAGATTAAAGTCGCCTTCAACGTCGCGGAAGAATCTGCAATCCCCTGGGACGAGGCATCCGAGCTGCGCTTGAGCCGCATCCCCTATTTTCTCCGCGCGATGGTCAAGAAGGGTGTCGAGAAGCACGCCCGAGAGAATCACGTTCCTCTGATCACTATCGAGCTGATGGAAGAGCTGAGGAAAAAGCGATTCGGCAACGACGCACCCGTCTTCAATTTCGATATGAAGGGTAAGGAGTGAGGTCGTAACGCAGGCGATTTTCGCTGCGTTCCCTCATGAATGCTCTATGGACGCCCTCCAAAGCATCGTCACTGATCTGAATACCCTGATTCCGATCATCAATCACTGGTTCCACCTGCTGTCCGCCATCATTTGGATCGGCGGGCTGGCATTTCTCGTGATGGCCGTGACGCCGGGCCTGAAGAAAGCCGTTGCCAAGGAACAGATCAAGCCCATCAGCGATGTGTTTTACCAGCACTATAAGAAAATCGCCGGAATCCTCTTGGTGGTGCTCCTGTTCACCGGCGGGATCAATCTGCACTACGTCAATCAAGTGATGACCTCGCAGACACAACTGGGCATCCAACACAATGCGAAGTATTTGACCATTTTCTTTATCAAGCTTGGCCTGGTCCTCTGCCTCCTCACCCTGTTTCTCTACACCGTCATCTTCAAGTCCGACGATGAAGCCGAGGACGACGAAGACTATGAAGTCATCCCCTATCAACGTGCGGCTCTCTGGATGGGTTTTTTCATCGTTCTCTGCGCCGCAGCGATGAAACATCTTCACCTATAATTTCTTCGTCCTCCCTCTCACCTGCACGCTGTATCAAAGCCGATAGCGCTCGTACTGTTTCAGATACATTGATTCGCCGTCGATTATTTCCTCTCGCCAGAATCATCGTCGCCTCAATTCTGCATCATAAGAAATCAACGATTTAGAACTCATTCGCTCGAATGAGTGACGCGATCCGCCTGGTACGTCCATTGCTTTACCACCGGTTAATATTTGTTCTCCCATACGCACATTCGAGGAAAGGATCGTTCATTTTTACTATGACGACTTTTTCGTTCATCACTCCATTCGATCTGATATGGCATGGCACGACGCTGCCAGTTACGCACCTTGTCTCTGAGGGTTCCCCTCTGCAGGGTGATGCTGTTTTTGGATTGTGCCCATCCAGAAGCACGCTGGTGCCTTCGTCCATGGCCATGAGCGCCGTGCCTCCGAAAGGAGGCACGGCCTATTGTGACCATTGTTTCAAACGGACTCGGTATGAGTCTTTACGTATCGCCTTCATCATGAAAGGACTGCCATGTTGATGACCAATCCTCCCGCAGAATCGACCGTGGAGAACAACTCAAGACCGGAGCGGTCTCAAGCTCAAAAAGACCCACAGCGGGTCTCCTTACATCGCAAGCCGACCACCAGGCTGACGATCACGCTGCCCTTGCAGTTGGTCGATCAACTGCGGGATGCCGCCTACTGGACACCGCACACCACACTGGCCTGGCTTGTTGAAGATGCCCTTCGTGCAACCCTCACGACGATGGAAATCGCAAACCGAGGCCCATTCCCCCCTCGCGAGCAGGAATTGAAAGCCGGGCGCCCGCGCGGAGTGCGGAGAGCAGGACAAACCAAGACGCTCCTGATACGACAACCGGTATCCAGGCCGCCCGGCAGAGAGACAGCAATTTCGTCGAAGCAATGGCCCGCGTCACCAAGTCACAGCAGAATCAACGCGCAGGCCGTCGCATCCGGCGCAGAAGAACGCGTGAGAAGCTGAGCGCCTCTACGGTGCTATTATCTGGGAGGGATTCGTTGAACAGGAAATTAGGATGTACGCTGGCCGGAGAAGGCCCGCTTGAACACGGCCTTCAACCCGAAATAGGCGAACGAATCTTTCAGATTTGAGTAGAGACGTTTGAACCGGCCCATCTCAGGATTCGTCACATATTCCATCGTCAGCGCCACCCGCTCCTCACCTTCCGCAAGAGGGGTGACCGCATGCCAGAGTTTGTCGCCGTTGAAGATCACCATGTCACCGGGTTCGGTGATGAGTTCCAGATGCTGCGTCTCCTTCTCCGGATCGTCCTTAAACAGATCGCACACCAGCTTGCAGTGCGATGACCGATCGACCAACCCCATCAAAATCGTATAGCGCGCGCCGTTGTAATACGACGTGTCGTAATGAAATCCGATGTGGTCACCCGGCTCCATGTAGTAGTAGAGCGCGCAGGAATGCGGGTCATTGTCCGGACATAACAGCAGATTCGCGTGAACCAGCCGGTTCAGAAAGCTGCGATAGGCGGACGAGCGGTAGAGGTCGAGAAACAACGGTGCCTGCTCCTGCACCGTGTAGTAGCTGACGCTGCCGCCCTTCTTGTGGCCGGGAATATAGTTGCGATTGATACGCGGCTTGAGCCCGTTCGCTTGCGGCACAAACGTTGATTCGACAAACGACCGCGGAAGAAATTGCTTGATGACGAGAAACTCGTTCTGTTCCCAGTAGGTCTTGTGCAACCGGTCGAAATCGAGCGCCGCAACGGCTTGGGCGACAGCTTCCGTCACTGATATTGTGCTGGCCGATTGCATGGCTTCGCCCCTATTCCTCCCCCGTCACGTTCCCGCCGATTCAACCCGCCGGACTACAGGCGCTAATTCAATACCGGAGCCTTGACCACTTCGACATCGGCGGGAGCCTTGAAATCAAAGACCTCTTCCCCCAGTCCGAGATTCGGCTTCAACGACGAAAATTCGAACGTCGCGACATTCCCGCTGATTTCGTGCAACCACACGGTACGAATGAAATAGGTCTTCGGGAAGACCTCCACGACGATTCGCTGTACATGCCGCGTCGGATCCGACTCCCGTCCCTTCGGCACGAGACTCAGGAGGCGAAGCCCGCCCACACCACGCTCTTTCTTCCCGGTCGCCGGAGCTATTTCAAACGACTCTTCCAGTTTTGCTGCGCCCTGGAGAAGTTCCAACGGAGCTTGCGAGGCAGCCATGTGCGTCAGCTTGCCGATGAGCACCTGCTTATGCTCGGGCACATACACTTTGACGTCGTCATGATTCACGTAAATCTGCTCATTCGCCGGGTCGAGATAATCCCACCGCAGCCGTCCCGGCTTCTTGATGTACACCTTGCCCGAGGACGTCACCGGCCGCTCAAATCCTTCGATTCTGGTCTTTTGCGTAAAGTCCGCCTGAAGATCCTTCGTTTTCTCATAGCGGGCCTGCAGCTGCTTCACCACCTCGTGCACTTCCTGCATGGCCTTCTCATCAGGCACGCCATCGGCACCCCAAGCAGGCCAAACCGGCACGCAGGCGACAATCCCAACGAACACCAAGGCTTTCCAGACCATCATGCTTCAGTCGCTCCCACCGGACCGCGGCGACCAAGTACTTCCCGGCGTCCGTCACGTCCCGCCGCTCCAACGATGCCATCCGCTTCCATTTGCTCGATCATCCGGGCGGCGCGGGGATAGCCGACACGCAACCGCCTTTGAATCAATGATGCGGAGGCCTGGCCGGTCGAGAGCACCAAATCTTTCGCCTGCTCGTAGACTTCGTCTTTCGCTTCCTCTTCCGCCGCGTCTTCCTGTTTCAACGATTGCAACTCAGGATCGTATTTGGGAAGCGCCTGTTTCTTCACAAAGTCCACGACACGCCGCACATCGTCATCGGAGACGAACGAGCCATGCAGTCTGGCCAGCCGGCCCGTGCCTGACGCCAGGTACAGCATGTCGCCGCGGCCCAGCAACGCCTCGGCGCCGTTGGCGTCAAGAATCGTGCGCGAGTCGGTCTTCGATGAAACCTGGAAAGCGATCCGGGCGGGAAAGTTTGCCTTGATCAAGCCTGTCAGCACATCCACCGATGGCCGCTGCGTCGCCAGCACGAGATGGATGCCGGAGGCCCTGGCCATCTGCGCCAAGCGGGCGATCTTGTCCTCGACATCCTTCGGCGCCACCATCATCAAATCGGCCAGCTCATCGATCATCACGACAATATAGGGCAGCGGCTCGGGCGGCGTCGGGCGATCCCGCGGACCGGGGGCAACCTCGGGATCCGTCGATTCACCGGCAGAAAGGCGCTGCTCTTCCGTCAGGAACTGCATCGGCAATTCCGGCTGATTCGCCGCCGCCGTCTCTTCCGCAAACACCTCGTGCAACCCTGCCACCTTGCGATTGTACGCGTCGATATTCCGCACGCCGGCTTCCGACAGCAACTTGTACCGCCGTTCCATCTCGGCCACCACCCATCCCAACCCGCGCGCCGCCGACTTCGCATCGGTAATGACGGGCCGCAGCAAGTGGGGGATACCGTCATACGATGAAAACTCCAGCATTTTCGGATCGATCAATAACAGTTTGACCTCGCTCGGCCGAGCGGAGAACAGAATACTCAACAACATCGTATTGAGCCCGACGCTCTTGCCGGCCCCAGTGGCGCCGGCCACCAGCAGATGCGGCATCGTTTTCAGATCCGCGATCGCCGGAGCGCCGAAGATATCTTTGCCCAACGCCAGCGTGAGCTTCGAGCGGGCCTTCGTAAAGGTCTCGCTCATCACGACTTCTTTCATCGACACCGTTTCGCGAGCCAGGTTCGGCACTTCGATCCCGACCACCGATTTTCCCGGGATCGGCGCGACAATGCGCAAACTGATCGCCTTCAGCCCCAGAGCCAGATCGTCAGCCAGATTCACAATCCTCGCCACCTTCGTTCCCGGCGACGGTTCAAACTCATACATCGTCACGACCGGCCCGGGCCGTACTTCCGTCACCTTGCCGATGATGCCAAAACTCGCCAGGGCGCGGGTCAACACATCCGACTGGGCCTTCAACTCATCATCCGACATGCGCGTGATCGGACCAGTCGGATCACTCAGCAACTCATCCGGATCGGGAAGTTCATAATCCCCGGCATCGACCTGCGCTGAAACTACTTCCACTTCCGGTTCATTCGCTTCGGCAGGAGTGGGAAAGGACGCGATCGGCGGCTGAATCACCGGCCACTCCGTCACCGCTGGCGATTCATTCTCCGTGAGTGCTGCGTCGGCCGAAGCTTGTTCCGGTTCGGGCTCAGGACGTTCCTTCACCGCCCGGCTTCGCTGCCGTCGGTTACCCGACTCCACCGGCGGTTCAACCGCCGGTTCCGGCATCAATGCCGCAAGTTTCTCCCTCCAGGCCGCCCAGCGTTCCGGGAAGCCCTGAACCAGCTCGGTCAGCGACAGCGGTGTCGTGAACAGGAGTGAGACTAAAAAACTAGCCAGTATGACAATGTGGGCGCCGGTACTGGCAAACCAGGACCGGAGTCCATCTGCCAGGACTTGTCCGAATACTCCACCCGCCATCCCTCGATGGACGAAACCGCTGCTCAACGTAGGCACTGCGGTGGCTTCGAGATGCAGAAAGGCGCTCAGGAACAAGACCGCCCCGAGCGAACTGACGGCCGTGCGCAACCGGATACCGACGGGACTCTGAGAAAAACAGCGCAAGCCGAGTTTGCCGAGCAAGGGAGGAAACAGGTACGCCGCCCCGCCGATCAGGAAAAAGAATCCCCCGGCGAGGACCGCCCCGAAGGAACCGATCAAATTGCGCGGAGGGGCCGCTGCCGGAGCGCCGGACGCCACCGTCTCGGCTTCCCCCGGCACAAATGACAACAGACTCAACAGCGTGAGCAAGCTTAGCGCGATTAAGATCACGCCGATGACTTCACGCTGAATATGGGAAGGAGGAGCAGGGGCGCGGCGGGCTTCTCCCCGCTTCGCCGACGTAGTATCACCCATGCCGCGGATGCTAACACAGGGGGGAAATCGTTTCAAACAACGACAACAAGGCAAGACCAACCCCGACGCATCCGGACGCCTCAGATTTACGCCGGGGAGAGCATGCAGCGCGTGAGCTGAATGAGTTGCTCAAGCGAAAGCACCTCCGCCCTGACGGAAGGAGAGAGAGTCAGCCGTTCAAGCGCTCCGGCAATGCGCATCTGGTCATAACCTTCGTCCTTGAGCGAGTTCACCAGCGTCTTTCGCCGGTGGGCGAAGGCGGCCTTCACGAACGACGCAAACTTTGGCTCCTCTTCCGGACTGAGCTCCCGCCGTTCTCTCGTCCGCAGCAATACGACGGCGGACCCGACTTCTGGCCTGGGCCGGAAACATTGGGCGGAGACACGGAACGCTTTGGTGATCTCGGCGGCATACTGCGCCATGACGGACAAGACACCATAGTCGGAGCTGCCTGGCTTGGCGACCAACCGATCGGCCACTTCATTCTGGAGCATCAGGACTAAGCGCGGGAATCGATCGCGTTGATCCAGCAATCTGAACAACAACGGCGTCGAAATGTAGTACGGCAAATTGGCGACCACGATGGTCCCGACCGGCAGACTCTCCACGGAATAGACCAATGCGTCATCAAGCACGAGCGTCAGGTTGGGAAACTCCGCCTGCCGTTCAGCGAGATAGGCATGAAGTCGTGGATCAATCTCCACGGCCGTAACATGGCCCGCGGCTTCGCAGAGCACCTCGGTCAAAACCCCGCGGCCGGGGCCGATTTCGAGGACCCGGTCGTTCGGGGAAATTTCCGCCAGCGCGACGATTTTGCGCACGATGTTGGGATCGATGAGAAAGTTTTGACCGAGCCGTTTGATCGCGGCGGGAGGATCGGCAGGAGAATCCGGACGTCCCACGCTTCACGCACCGGGAGCAGGACGTGGGGTCGCCGCCAACTGCTTAGCCAGCGCCGCCAACGGCGTGCGATAGCCGTCGATCAAGTCGTTGAACTCTTCGACCAGATCATTGGTAAATGACGGACCCGGGTGAATTGCGGCAAACTTCTGCCCCTCCGCAGCCCCCACCGCCTCAGTAATGAGTGTGACCGTGCGGACTTTCCACTTCGCCACCCGCTCGTCACCTGCCACCGTGTTCAAATCCTCGAGCGTTTGCTTGGCCAGCGCGTCCAGTTCTTTGATCTGCTGTTGGATCACTGCCAGTCCCTTAGATACTTCCTGCGACATATCGGTGGTGTCCTTCCTATTTCAGCGCGCCATCGCACGACTCTGGGCAATCCCGGCGGCCAGCTTGATTGCTTCCAACAGGCTGCCGGGATCAGCCACGCCTTTCCCGACAATATCGAACGCCGTGCCGTGATCGACGGAGGTGCGGATGATCGGAAGTCCGACCGTCAGATTCACGCAGGTCCCGAAGGCCACGAGCTTCAACGGGATCAAACCCTGGTCATGATACATCGCCACGATGCCGTCATACTGCCCCTTGACCGCTTTGCCGAACAGCGTATCGGCCGGCTGAGGGTCGCTGGCCAGAATCCCCTGTGCCTGCGCGGCGCGGGCGGCCGGAAAAATCACCCGGGCCTCCTCATTGCCGAACAGCCCATGTTCACCGGCATGGGGGTTCAACGCGGCGACTCCGATTCTGGGTTTCTTGATGCCGTACAGCCTGGTGAGGGCCTGATGGGCGAGCCGGATCGCCTTTTCAATCTTCGCCTGCGTCAGGAGCTTGGGCAAATCCTTGATCGCGACATGCGTCGTGACGAACATGATGCGAAGCGGCCCGCCGACGATCATCATGCCGGACTCTTTGGCGTGGGTCAGATCGGCCAGCAGTTCAGTATGGCCCGGATAGTGACAGCCCGCCATATTGATGGCTTCTTTGTTGATCGGTGCCGTGACGATGCCGTCGATGCAGCCGATTTCTGCCAGATGCACGGCTTTCTTGATGAACTCGACGGACGCCGCGCCGGTTTCAGCCGCCGCAATGCCTAATGCAAATTTCTTCAGCGGCCTCTCCATCGGATCGAGGACCGCCACCGTATTCCCCTTCAGCGGAACGGGATCATGACCATGCACCGGCACCACATTCAGCTTGAGCCGTAACTTCTTGACGGTCCGCTCCATCACCGGCACAGACCCGATGACCAGCGGCAGGCAAAGACGCTGCACCTCGCGACCCGCCAGCGCTTTGGCAATCACCTCCGGTCCGATCCCGGCAGGGTCGCCCATGGTGATGCCGAGCAGCGGCAAAGACGGTCCTGTCCTGACTGAACGTTTAGAAGGCATAGAGATACACCGTATACCCCAGATAAAGGATGGCGCCGGCGCCCAGCAACAACGGTTGCCATCGGCCACCGACGAGAATTTGGAGCAGGCAGAGGCCTGCTGCGACCACAGCCAGCACCATGGTCAGCATCGCCGACGGCGCCAGTGCCCACCCGGTTCCGATCAACCCCACCGAAACGGGAAAGGTTCCCTGGAATACCATAGCCCCGGTGACATTCCCGATCGCGAGACGATCCTTCTTTCGATAGAGCCAGAGAAAGCTGTTCGACATTTCCGGCAATTCCGTCGCCAGGGGAGCAATCAACAACGCCAGGATCAACGGGGAGATGGCAAACGTGGCCGCCACAGTTTCCGCGGCGGTCACAAACAAGTGCGCTCCCGCAATCAACCCGCCGAGACCTGCCACAGCCTGTAGACCGATCATCGTGTAAGAGGGCGTCTGGGCCTGCTTGGCAAACAACAGCGGCTCCAGCGAACCGTCGCCACCTTCTTCATCCTCGGCGCTGAATTTGATCTTCATGTAGTAGACATAGAGACTCATCAGCCCGATGGCTGCCGCGACATGAATCGCATGGGATGGAACAAACACGCAGCCCAAGGCGACGGCATAGCCGATTGTGAAGAACGTCAAATCCGTCCTGACCTCACCGTAGTTCAAATGGAACTGTGCCGTCCGCTTGCCGGCGCGGGCGAACAGGATCAGCAGCAGGGCGAGGATCGGCAGCACCAACGTACTGAGCATGAATGGCGCCCCGAGAATCGCACCCAAACCGACTTCCGCTTCCTGCTGACTTTTCCCGAAAAAGATCGCGATGACAGGAATTGACGTTTCCGGCAAGGTGGTTCCGATTGCCGCGAAGATGCTGCCGACCGCGCCTTCGGAAATACCAAGCCGCTTCCCCAACCACTCAATGGCATTCGTGAATAAGCTACATCCACCCAACGTGACGGCCACTGACACAAGAAACAGCAACACGTAGAAGAGCAGAGTCACGAACGAGCCCCCTTCTTGCCCTTCCGTGGCGCCAACCGGGAGTACACCACCCGCGCATCATCCATGACATCTTTCAACGGACGTCCGGTCCGAACGGCAATCTTCTGGCAATCGACATATTCCGGAGCCGCTTTTTCCCACCCGGCTCCGACCTCACCGATTTTCATCCGCACCGATCCGCCCGTCACTTTCACCGTCACAAACCGCCGCGGGAGCACCTGCCGGTCGAGTTCCTGAATCCGGACACCCAGCGCCGTGGTTTCCTGCAAGACCACCTCCAATACCGCATCGGTATGTTCGCGCGGCGCGAGACAACTCAGGATGACGCCGGGCCGGCTGCGTTTCATAATGACGGGAATCAATGCCACATCGAGCGCTCCGACGGCAAATAACTGCGCCATCACATGCTCGTAAGCCTGGGGGTTCAGATCGTCGAGATTGGTTTCGATCTGCACCACTCGATCGGTCGGCCGCCCGCTCGACGCTGCCTCATCGGCCAGAAACACCCGCAGCGCATTGGGCCAGCCATCAGGATCAGCGTCTCCTGCACCGTACCCGACTTGGGCAGACTCCAGCACGGGCATCGACCCGAACGAAGTAGCCAGCGTACGCAACAGAGCCATCCCCGTCGGCGTCGCCAATTCACAGCGCGGCCCTTCCGAATAGATGGGAATTCCCTTTGCGAGCGCGGCGACTGCCGGTCCGGGAACCGGGAGCAAGCCGTGAGCGGTTCGAATCGTCCCGGCTCCGACATTCACCGGAGAGGATGTGACCTTCGTGACTCCCAGCAGATGACAGCCCAACACTCCCCCGACGACATCGATAAACGAATCGATCACACCGACTTCATGAAAATGGACATCGCGCGTTGCAACTTGATGAGCCTGCCCTTCGGCTTCCGCCAGATGGTCGAACACGGTCCGACTCTGCTCTTTCACGACCGCCGGCAATGTGCTGGCCGCCAGAATCTTTTGAATGCGGGAGAGCGGGAGCGGGCGATCGAATCCGCGTTGGATCGCAACAGTGATCTTGGTCGCATGCAGCGCCCCGCGATGCACCTGCCGCTGCTCAAGACGATACCCGGTCAACTTCAGGCGCTTCAGTGCGGTGCGCAGCCGGGCCAGCGGAAGCCCGACATCGACCAGGGCACCGAGCACCATGTCACCGCTCACGCCCGAGAAACAATCGAAATGCAACCGTCGTCCCACTCGCACTCCTTATCGACACGTCGTGACAGGGCGCTCATCTTACCCAAGGCGCCGCACAACGGCAATCGCTTCTGCTCTTTCATTGACACCCTCTGGAGGCTATGTTATCCCCCGTACATGACGCACACATGTTTCGAGTTCGCTTTCTCAGCCGCACGGGCTTCTTTGATCGCACACGCGAGCCGCTCAACCCCAATCTTTCTCCTGATTGGATGCCTGATCGGCCTTATGGCGATCGCTCCTGCCGACGGATTTGCCAAGACAAAGCCGCCGCGTGTCCCGCGCCCTGAGCCAGAGTTGAAGATCCTGGACTTACGGATCGCCCCGATGCCCTACGAAGCAGGAAACGGGCCCTTGGAGTTCTCCGTGAATGTCCAGCTCCCGAAAGAGCTGAACGGCGCGACCGTCCTCGAAGTCTCCTCCCTGATCAGTTCCCCTTCGAAGACATCCTTGCGCTTTCTAACACATCGCCAGGCACTTCAGCCGCAATCAATCAAGCCAGGCGAAGCACGAACGACACTCCCGATCCGCCTGTCCTGGGACGGGAAAGATCACCGGAAGCAACTGGCTGGCCCGGGTGCCTATGCGTACGAAGTCCGCATTAAATTGCTGGCGAACAGCGAGAAAGGGCTGCGCACGATGATGGTGGCCTGGCCTAAACGCGGGGAACTGACCGTCAAGTAGCTGCCGGCAGACGGGCGGCGTTGCCCATCAGATTGATGCGATGGGCGAGACATCCCGCCCCGAATCCATTATCGATATTCATCACCCCGACACCCGCCGCGCAGGAATTCAGCATCGTGAGCAACGCGGCAAGACCGCCGAAGCTCGCGCCGTAGCCCCGGCTCGTCGGCACCGCCACGACAGGGCAATCGACCAGTCCTCCGACAACGCTTGGCAACACACCATCCATCCCGGCGACCACAATCGCCACGCGCGCCTCGAAAAGCCGATCTTTCCGGCCTAACAACCGATGCAGTCCCGCAACGCCCACATCGTACAGCGTTTCGACATGACTGCCCATCACCTCCGCCGTCACTCGCGCCTCTTCTGCCACCGGCACATCCGCGGTCCCGGCGGTCAGAACCAGAATATGCCCTGCACGACGCGCGGGTTTGCGGTCGATCGCCACGATGCGCGCATCGGCATGATAGCGAGCCCGGCGATCGAGCTTCATGATGGCTTTGGCGACTGCCGGCTCGGCACGGGTTGCCAGAAACGGCCCGCCCTTCTTGATCAAAGCACGGGCAATGGCCACTGACTGTTTCGCCGTCTTGCCTTCGCACAACAGCACTTCAGGAAATCCCTGGCGGAGCGACCGATGATGATCCAGGGAGGCAAAGCCGAGATTTTCGAACGGCAGGCTGCGCAGCCGTTGGACAGCGCGTGCGACGGTCACCCGACCGGTACGCACATCCGTTAACAGCAGCTCAATCCCCTCCGGACTCATATCCGTCCCTTCTCCGGCTTTGCATCCCGCTCCATGAGATCACTCACCGCCTTGCGGCAGGATTTTCCCTCGAACAACACCGCATTGATCTCCTGCGTGATCGGCATCTCGACCTGATGCCGCAGCGCGAGGCCCAACGCCGCCCGAGCCGTGCGAACGCCCTCCGCCACGGCCTGCATCCCACCCAAAATGGCATCGAGGGATTCGCCCTGGCCCAACCGTACCCCAACCGTGTGGTTCCGGCTGAGCGAACCGGTGCAGGTCAATACCAGATCGCCGACGCCGGAGAGCCCATATAGTGTTCGCGGATCTGCTCCCATGGCCACGCCTAATCGCACAATCTCCGCGAGCCCGCGGGTAATCAGAGCCGCTCGCGCATTGTGACCCAGGTCTAACCCGTCGACCACTCCGGCGGCCAGCGCCATAACATTCTTCAACGCACCGCCGAGTTGCAATCCGATGAGATCGGTATCGGCATAGACCCGCAAAGCCGGTGTCATCAAGGCAGTCTGAAACCGCGCCACCAGCTGCGCATCCCGCCCGGCCAGACAGACCGCCGTCGGCTTCCCGGCGCTGAGTTCACTGGCGAAGCTCGGCCCGGATAGCGCCATCAGATATTGTTCCATGGATTCCGGGAGCACCTCGTCCATGATCTGCGTCATCAGCTTTGAGCTGTCCTCCTCCACCCCTTTGGTGGCACTGATGAGCGGAATCGGCTGTGGCAGACAGGCGGCCATCTTTCGGAGCACCGGTCTCGTCACATGGGACGGGACCACAAACAGAATGCCGTCACGCTGCTTGATCGCCTCCGTTAAAGACGTGGTTGCGATCAACGTGCGAGGAAGCGAAACACCGGGAAGGAACACTCGATTCTCGTGTGTCGTATTGATGGAATCGACCACCTCACGTTCATGGGCCCAGAGGCGAATCTCCAACCCCTTCTCGGCCAGGTGTTTGGCCAGAGCGGTCCCCCAAGCACCGGCTCCAATGACTCCGAGTGATCTGATCTCCTGCATCCCGGATCAATCCTATGGTGAAAATGGAAGCGACTGCAGACCATACAACCAAGCGGCGCGGATTATAGGAAGCCCCTGGCTAGGAGTCAACGAACGGAACGGCGCTCTCGGAACTGTCAAGCCAGGAGCAGGAACATCCTCTCAAGGCTCGCCGACATGGCACATGCCTTGCTCTATCTATGCATGGTTTTGCAAAAATCCTTCGCCGGAATCAAGTCGGGACTTAGGATAGATCAATCACTGCTGGAGTCGGAGGAAGCCCATGACGCAACGATTGAGAACAAGACGCACCCGGGCGGGAGCCGTCCTTGCCGGACTCTTGTCATTCCTCATAGCTACCCCCTACGCGTATCCTGAGGCCTACATCGGGGGACAGATCGGAACCACATTAGCAGGCAACACACTCAAGGGTGTCGAGCTAACAGACTTCTCGCCGCCAGGAACCATGTCCGACCGGGAACTGGCAAAGTCGGCACTCCTCGGTGTGAAGGTGGGGTACTATTTCCCGCGGGCCCGCTGGTTTGGTATCGAGTCGGAGTTTTTCCAAACCACTCCGCATATCAAACAGCAGAACACCCGCATCACAATCCCCAACGGCGCCACCCTCAAAGATTTCGGCCCAGTCGCGGGAGGAACCGTGGAAGGCACGCTTTCCGGAGACCATTTCCGAGTTCGCGCATTTGTCCCTGTAAATTTAATGTTTCGCTACCATAAGACCAGATTGCAACCCTATCTCGGAGTCGGCCTCGGCATCTTCATGGCTAACATCACAACAACGGCGACGGGCTTCGAAGGCTCCCAGAGCTCAACGAGTATCGGGTTCAACACAAAAGCAGGCCTCGAATATTACATTACCCGGCATCTCAGTGCGTTCGGCGAGTGGAAACATAGCCGGGCCAGTTTCAATTTTGAGGGGAATAGCACCGGCGGATTCGGATTCAAGGCTGACTATAATCCACACTTCATCGCGTTCGGTCTCAACTACCACTTCTAGACAGTCGCCGCGCTGTCATGAACCAGCGGCGCGGCGCATACCCTCGCCACACATATCCGATACTATTTCCCGCTGCCGTAAATACTCTGTCCCGCCGGTTTACGTGGAGCTCCGTTTCGCCGTAGTATGCAGGGTATGCAGATCTGTCCAAGCTGTCACCAGTCGCTGCCGGAGATCAATCGCTTCTGTACCCGGTGCGGACAACGGCTCGCGGCGACCGCATCACCCTCACCAGCTCCGGCCCCGCCCCCTCAGCCGACAACCCCGGAGCAACTGAACCTGAATGTGCTCTATGGCATGGTGGGCACGTTGATCCTCGCCGTGTTGCTCCCCCCATGGGAAACCCCGCCGAGTCAGCCTCCGGAATTCCTCGGTTTTCACAGCGTCCTCTCCCCGCCAACCCCCGAGGCGATCGTCAGCCGCATGTTGCTCACCATCGAGCTGACTACTGTGACGATTGCGGGCCTCTATGCTGCCTTCTTTTTCAGAAAGCGCTGACCCGCCCTCGTTGCAGCTCCTCAAAATGGTCGCCAGCAAGGCCGCAGGCGAGACACCAACCGGAGGCGTACCCTCTGGGGTACGTTGAGGATTGTGGCGAACCGAGAACGATGCTGGAGATCATTTTCAGGAGCTGCCTAAATCAGTCGAGCGCGAGCGTCAAACATTTCGCCGACCCACCCGACTTCATGAATTCGTCCAGCGGTAGAGAGTGGATTAGATATCCACGTGACTGAAGCTGCCGTTCCGTCTCGGGACATCCGGCAGGCAACACCACGTGTTTCCCTACGCACACAGCATTGCACGCGAACCTGAGCGCTTCGTTTTCGGGAACAACGAGACGCGACCCATCGGGCACCCGCTCCATGATGACCTCCTGCCCATCCGTATCGAACGCAGCCGGGAAATAGAGCAACTCGCCACCGGACAGAGGACAGAAACACGTATCGAGATGGTAAAAACGTCCATCGACAAGTTCCAGGGGAATGATCTCACGCGTGAAGACGTCGCTGAGTAGCGGGAACACCCGTATGTCCGATCGCTGGCGATAGCCCCCAAACCAACAATCGGAAAACCCTAACAGGTCTCCTGCACCTTCGAAAAAGAACTCGGGCTCCAACGTCACCACGTCATAGCCGACACTGCGAAACCAATCCTCAAAATAGGCTTCCTCCCGTTGGCGCTCGGGATAGCGAAACCGGCTGACGACCGCCCGTCGGCCGACGACCACACCGGCATTGGCGGTAAACACCAAATCCGGCAACCCCGGCACGGGTCGCATCCGCTCCAGTACTGCTCCAACCTCCCGCTCAAGCACATGCATGAGACCATGCCACTGCGTCACAGCACTGACATGATCGACCGTGTTTGAGCGCCGCATCCAGGGATTGATCTCGTACTCGATGTCGAAATAGTCCGGTGGGCAGACCAACAGCCGGCTCACAGGGACCTCCCGAGCTGCCTGGCCAGTTCGTTGAGAAAGGAGGCCGCATCCATCACCAGACCGACGGCTTGAAAACTACCCCGATCGGCAAGCTTCGTGGGAACCGACGCATTGATGTCGACACAGACCGTCGGAACTGCAGCAGGTAACAGATTACCGGTGGCCACCGCGTGCAGCGTGGAAGCGACCAGGAGCGCCAGCCCGACACCCGGAATCGCCTCCCGCATGGCCGCTTGCGCTTGCATGGAATCTGTAATGACACCGGGCAATGGGCCATCGTCTCTGATCGTGCCGGCCATCACGACATGAACCCCGGCCCTGATACAGGCCGCCATGATGCCGCGCTTGATCACGCCGGATTCGACGGCATTCCGAATGCTGCCGATGGCTCGAATCCGGTTGATCGTTCGCAGATGATGCGCATGCCCGTGCGGAACCGCATGCCCGACAGTCAACGCGTAGCCTAACGAGGTTCCGTAGAGATCGGCCTCCATGTCATGAGCGGCCAAGGCATTGCCGCAAAACAAGACATGGATGAACCCTTCCTCGACCAGCCAGGTCAGCGCATCCCGGCCGCCGGCGTGGATGATCGCGGGTCCTCCTGCCAGCAGTACCTTGGCTTGCCCGCTTCCCGCTCGCCGGTCATCGCGAAGCAGGCGCATTCGCCGGGCCACGTCGGCAATGACATGGCTATGCGGACGCTCGGCGGAGACCGTGGACTCCATGAAGGCAAAGACATCGCGTTCACGAGGCCGTTGCATCGGAACAACGCGCACTCCAGCCTGCCCGGTCACAATCAGATCTCCCTTGCGGACATCGGCCATCGGAACAGTCCTGGCAGTCATGCGCTGCAAATCCACGGTAATGCCCAGATCCATCTCGACCCTTTGGACATCGATCCAGGTGTCGTTCAGACGAACTTCGGTCGGCAAATGGGTGGTGGAGTAGAATTCGTCAGGGAACACGCCATCGGCAGGTGCCGGCTGCACGACGCAGTCGTACTCGCGCTCGACCACGGCGCCGTGCGGCTGTATCGCACGCAGGATATGGTTCAGCGTTGCGAGCGTCGGAGCCCGTACGATAATCCGCGCATGGGACGGGTCCTCCCGGGTGCGGCCGATCTCGACCTGATCGAGGTCAAAGGAGCCCCCCATCATCAGAATCAGATCCAGAACCTTCGCCAGGATCAGTGAATCGATAATGTGGCCACGCAGGACGATCGTTTCTTGAGCCGTCGTCATCCAACGCTCCCCGCTGTCATATCAGAATTCTACCACCCTCCGGATCTGCATCGGCAGGTTAGTCGGAGGGGTCGAGGAAGGATCTGCCCGAATCCTTCAGAGCCCGGCGGACGGTTTCATGACCTCTCGCAAGACGCTCGTCGCATAGGCTCCGGGAGGCAGCGCGAACGTAAGCGTGAGCGCCGTCCCCTCGAGCGACCACTCCAATTCAGCCAGCGGAATGCGCAAAGCCCGTCGTTCGCCGCGAAAACCACAATCTTTGGCTGCCGCGACCAATGCCTCCTGCGTCGTGCCGGCCTCGGCCACCACCGCTTGTTCAATCAAGCCCGGCTCACCCTCGGCCCAGGACACGCGTGAGCCGAATAAGATGCCTGTCGGACTGATCTCGAAACAATCGGCGCGGATCTGTTCTTTCTCCGCATCCTCGACTAAGAAACACGCGCCATTCTGCGACTTCATCGCCCAGTCGCCGACGAAGAGCCGATCAATCGAATCGATGCGGCGGGCCAGGATGCGGTTGAACAAATAGGATTGATAGCTATTCAAGTACCACATCCGCTTGGCCCGGCTCATCTTGTCGCGTCGACGGGCATCTTGCAGTAACACGGCGCCGACTTCATAGTTGTCCCCACGTTTCCCCTGGCGCTGCGGGCCGAAGTAATTCGGGACGCCGCGGCGTCCCAGCTCGGCGAGGATAGCCGGCACCGATTCTGCCGCATGCGACGCCACCTCACGAACCACCAGGCGAAACCGGTTCCCCGCATGATGGCCGGTCCTCAGACGATTGCGGTGCCGTCCCAGCACCTCCACCTTTAACAACTGTTCGTCGATCGCCAGCCGGGAGATGCGGTCTTGATCGACGCCTTGAACCGAAACCATTTGGGTCGTCACGGCGCGCGCATCTTTCAATCCCGCCACACCGATCGCCTGCGCTTTCACCCCCAAGACCGACGAAAAGTTCTTCACCAGATCCGGTGTCGACAGTCCGCGCTTGGTCACGCTCAGATACAGATGCTCGCCGTCCCCGCAAGGGAGATACAACGGACGCTCTTCGACCTGAAAATCTTCGTGGGTCGCACGCATCACCCCGCCGATGCCGGGGATTGAGGCGGTAAGAAACGGCTCGGCTTGTGTGTTCACTCTTCACCATCCGATGGTTGCGTCATGTACAAATCTCTACACTTGCTTCAGGGAAGGCCAAAGCCCATGGTATATTGAATTATGTTGAAGCGCGTACAGCCAAGTCTGCCCGATCATACCGGAAACGTTCCGGCGATGCCGCTGCTCATCGCGATCGCCTGTGCCTGCTTGGCAGGCCTGTATCCGCTTTCCGTCTCAGCCGATCCTGATCGGCCGGGGAAACAATCCGACGTCTTCCGCCAATTCACGCAACATATTCAACGGCAAATCGAGTTGGACAAGACGGCCTTCGCACAGGCCAGCGGCTGCACCAATTGGTTCTATCATCAAGAGAAACAGCCCTCGGCGCCACCGATCGCCCAACCTATCCGCATGGATCTGGTCCTCCAGCCTCCCAGCAAGGAGGAATGTCTGCGAATCTATCCACGCGGCCTGGAGTCCGTCCGCCAGGATTTTCACCGTACCCAAACATCGTTGTCCGTCAGCCTGACGTTCTATGAGTATGCCCTGGTGGGCGACCGCAATGACGATGGCCGCTACAGCCGTGAGGAATTGCAAGATATCTTCCCGGCATTGGCCCTCACGTTCGATCCCAGCCGCTCTCCCGGCGCCCAGGCCGCCTCACTCGCCGGACGCTTCGACGACTGGTATCGCCTGCGAAATCTGGAACACCTGATGACTGGCATGGCCCAACTCTACGAAAAAGGCTATCGGGTCTCACCGGCCGACCGGGCCGAACTTGACCGAGTCACCAAATGAGGGTGGTCCATTCGTGGCCCGATCGCGCCCGGGCATTTGCCGGCGCCTGTCTGAGTGAACCCTTCTATCGCCTCTTCAGCCTGTTTCCGCAGTGCGAAATCGGCTTGTCGCAACATGCCGTCACCCGCCTGACCTTTCCCCATCGGGTGCTGGCCGGCCATCGGGCCGTCCATCTGAGTGATCTCCATCTCGATCGCTACCAGCCTCGCCACGAACTGATCGCCGACGAGGTACGAGGATTGGAGCCGGACTGGATTTTCATTACCGGCGACCTGCTGAATGTCCCGGAGGGTCTGCCCCACCTCTTTCGATTTCTCGCGCAACTGCGCACCATCGCCCCGGTCTATGTCACGCTGGGCAATCACGACCACTACAGCGGCATCCCCGTCGAGCAGTTCCGCCACTGGGCGGATCGGCATCAGATTACGCTGCTCATCAACGAATCGGCGACGATTCACGCGAACGGCGGCGAACTGGCCCTTGTCGGGGTGGATGATCCGTCGCTGCACCGGGCCGATCTCAGATGCTTACCCGCACAGGCACAACATCGATTTACGCTGCTGCTCGCGCATGCCCCGAACATTCTCGATCAAATGGAACCGCATCATCACGCCAACCTGATTTTGTGCGGGCACAGCCACGGAGGTCAGTGGAGGATTCCTGGGATTCCGACTATCTGGCTCCCGCCCGGCTGCAATGGCCGGATTGCCGGACACCACGAGAAGCGCGGCCATCGGCTGTATGTCAATCGAGGACTCGGCTGGTCGTTTCTCCCGCTGCGGTGGAACTGCCGGCCGGAGATCGCTCTGATCGAGTGGACCCTCGAATCAGCCGCACCGGCCATTATGGCGGCGTGAGCCGTTCCAACGCTTCCTTGGCGCGACTGCGCGTCGTCTGATCCCAATCTTCCTTCATCACTTCTTCAAGTTTTGCCCGGGCCTCGGAGGCACGCAAGCGGCCCAATCCCAAGGCCGCACAGGACCGGACATAGGCATGATCGTCTTCGAGCGCGGCAAGTAACAACGGGACGAGCGAGCGATCCTGCAGCACGCCCAAGTGACTGGCCGCCATCCCGCGAATGCGATGTTGTTTCTCCCCGACCGCACGGCGCAACGTGCTCACCCAGAGCTCTCTGAGCGCGGGCACTACCGCTTCAAGCCCGTTCACCCGATACCCGTTCACCTCCGCCAGTGCGAATGACAGCTCGAGCTTCTTGTCGCGAACGGATTCCCGCTGAAAGGCCGCGAGCAAACGATCCCGCTTGTGCCTTTGCTGCACACGCCGACGGATCTTCTTGATGACCACCATCACCAGCACGCCGATGCCCAGCACCGTAGCGGCAAGAGGAATGGCCTGGTCGATCACGTATTCCTGCGATTCCAGCGACAGCCGTTTCCACACCCACACCGAGGTAATGACGATCCCCAGGAGGATGACAATGGCGCTCAGATTGGCCTGGCCCTGGTCAGCGCGTCGCAGCATGGGAGCGGATCATACGGGCGCATCCCTCGCGCCGTCAATGAAGGATCCCCCTGCCATGCCCGCAAAAAATTATGTCACACCGTCGTCCCTTGACCCCTTGCCCGCGGCAGAATATGCTCCGTCCATGGAGCTTCCCGATCTGAAAGACGACCCGTATCTCAAGTTGGTCAGACCCCTGGTGGAAGCCTACCAGGCGTTCTGGCTGGCAGATAACCGCCATATCCGTTCATTGAAGCTGACGCCCTCGCAGTTCGACGTCATCGCAACGTTGGGCGATACCGACGGCATGACCTGCTCTGAATTATCCGCCAGAACTCTGGTGACCAAAGGGACCCTCACGGGCGTACTCGACCGGCTGGTGGCCAAGGGATTGATTCGCCGTGAGTCCGTCGACAGCGATCGCCGCCAAATCAGGATTCAACTCACCGAGAAGGGCGACCGGATGTTCCGCAAAACATACGCGGCCCACATCGCGTTTCTGAAACCGTTTTTCGAACAGGCATTGAGTCCGAAAGAGGTTGACGACGCACGGCGGCTGCTGCTCCGGCTTCGTGACAGTTTCAAACGAGGAACGGCCTAGTCATGCGGCTGACCATTCTCGGCTCGGGCACGAATCTCCATCCGGCAAGAGCCGCCGCCGGCTATCTGGTCCGTACCGACCAGACTATGCTGTTGGACTTCGGTCCCAGGACACTTTCCAATTTGCTGAAAACGGGCGTCGATCGCCATCGCATCACCCACATCCTCTTCTCGCACTTTCACGCCGATCACTTTTCCGATTTCATCACCTTCTACTTTGACGCGGTCATCTACACGAAGCATGGCGGTGGGTGGCGACCCGATCTCACCCTGATCGGCCCGCGCGGGGCGAAAGCCCTGTTCCGCAGCATCATGGCCACATTCCCCAGCTTTGCGGATCCACCGTTCCGGGTCCATCTGAAAGAAGTGACGGACCGAGCCTTTTGGGTCGGTGAGACCCTCATTACTCCCCGCCGGGTCGTTCATGTTCCGGATCTGAATAGTGTGGGGTATCGCATCGAGCACAAGAGAAAGACACTGGTCTACTCAGGCGATGCCCAATATTGTGACAGCCTGGTGCGCCTGTGCCGGGAAGCCGATGTGGCCGTGCTGGACTGCTCGTTCCCGGCCACAAAGCCGGGGCCGGTGCACATGCATGCGGGGGAATGCGGCCAGGTGGCGGAGGAGGCCGGCGTCGATCGCCTGGTGCTGTCGCATTTCTATCCGCCCGCGGATCGAGCCGACGTGAAAGCTCAGGCAGCGGAGAATTTTCGCGGAACCGTGACAAAGGGGAAAGATCTATTGACGATAAGAATGTGAGGTGAGAGAGAAACCGGCCGGACTACAAGCCTTCTTCGCGAGGCTCTCCGCCGAGAATTTCAATCAGCGTCGTGAATCGCGCCGTCTTCACCGGCTCATCCAGCTTCGAATAGATCGCCAGGAGATTCTTCACCATGCGGGAGAGGATGCCCCGAACCTGGCTGTGCTGCAGATACTTGTCATCGAATCCATACCCGGCTTCCGTTAAGAACCGGGCGCAGTTCTTTTCCGTCAACAGCGCTCCGCCGTTGAAACAATCAATGAAAATCTTGTAGCGATCCGACTCGTACTTCACCAGAAAATGGCCCGGCATCCCGATGCCGTGCAGCGGCAGACCCAGCCGCTGCCCGATGAGGAGATATACCACCGACAAGCTGATGGGGATCCCCACCCGCCGATCGATCACACGATTCAGATAGCTGTTCTCGACTTCGTAATAGTTTTTGGTATTGCCCTTGAAGCCCTGTTCGGTGAACACGTAACGGTTCAGCGCATTCACCGTTTCTTCACCGGACGCGCGCGGACCGATCCGTTCCCGGACTTCCTGCGCCATCGTATCCAAAAGCCGCCCGTACTCCGCCGTATCGAGCAGGGGATACGTGTACCGGGCAATGAGAAACGCCCCCTGTTCCAGATTCATGGTCTCATCAGGGCCTGCGGCCATGGCCCGCATTTCGTCCTCGAGCTTGCCCCAACGAATCTCTTCCAGAATCGTCGCGATGCGATCCGCCATCTCCGGCTGCTCGATCTCGGCTTCCTGAAGCAGCGGCACGGCCGAGGGACCGATGTCGATCAGCTTGTCGCTGATCGTTTCGACAATACGCGCATCTTCATCCGACAATAGCCGGATGAGAGCGCGAATCTGACTCTCTGGAATCACCATCATTGCAAATCCTTCTCTACCCTCAATCGGCAGGATGCTCAAAAAGACTGTCCAGCAAGGCCGCAGCGAGTGAAGGCCCGAGGTGTACCCTCTGGGTACGTTGAGGGTCTGAACGATGCGACCTGCCTGCGCGAAGCGCTTCGGCGAAGGCAGGGAACGCCGCTGGGCGGCAAGTTCACCATCCTGCCTGCTAGCCCATCGCCCGGCGGAACGCCTTCGCTCCACCGTACAAACAGAGCGCATCAAAAACAAGCATCACGACAACCGCCATCCCCACATGCGGCAGCGCATCGCCCCAATTGGTGAGAATCAGCGGCCGTACAGCGTCGATCGCCCAGGTCATGGGATTGAATTGCGCCAGGACACTCATCCAGGTCGGCATGGCCGTCAGCGGCACCAGCGCCGAGCTGAGGAAAATCATCGGCAGCGACAGGAATCCGAGAACGGAGAAAAAGTCGCCGTGGCTCTTCACCGAAAAGGCCATCGCCATCGAGATCGCCGTCAGCCCCACACCGAACAGCATGCCGATCAAGAGGATCATGGCCACACCGAGCAAGCCCGTCGCCGGATGCACGCCGAAGAGAAATGCGATGCCGAGAATCACCAATACTTGCAGGGACGTGATCGTCATCACGAAGATAAACCGGCTGAGGATCACCGAACTCCGGTGGATCGGTGCGGACATCAACCGTTCGAGAAACCCGTTTTCCTTGTCGAACAACAGATCCACGCCGCCGGCCAACCCGTTATTCAGCACCGTCATTACAACTACACCGGCCGCCAGGAAGCTGATGTAATTGGGCGCCTGAGTCACCTGCACGTCCGCGGCGCGCTGAAACAGATTGCCGAAGAAGATCAGCCAGAACAGCATCGGCTGGACCAGCGTAAAGAGCATGCTGAATTTTTCCCGACTCAGTCGGCGGACCCACCGCAACGTCAGAGCCTCAATTTCTTGCCAATAGTGCGCCATGTATCTCCCTACGTTGTTTCTTCCGCCGGCGCCGCGTCGCGGAGCGAGCGGCCCGTATGGGCGATAAAGACATCGTCCAACCGGGGACGGTGATAATCAATAAAATCGAGGCGGCAGTCCAACTTGTTCGCCGCCTCTAAGATGGCCGGAAGGGCTTTTTCAGCGGACTCCACGCGAATGTCCAGCCCGGTGGCTGTCGTATTCACGGTGCGAATCGCGGGCTGGCCTGTGATCGCAGCGGCCAACGAGCCGAGCCGCCCGGTTTCCTTGATCGTGAGCGACACGATGTCGCCGCCGAGCGCCACTTTCAGTTCGGCCGGAGAGCCGATCGTTTTCACCTTGCCGCAATCGATGATCGCCAGGCGATCGCACAATTGATCGGCTTCGTCAAGATAGTTAGTCGTCATGACCACCGTCATGCCGCGGGCTTTGAGCATCCGGATATAGTCCCAGATCCGCAGCCGGCTCTGCACATCCAACCCCAACGTCGGCTCGTCCAAAAAGAGGATCTTCGGATTCGGCAACAGGCCGCAGGCGATATCGAGCTTCCGCTTCATGCCGCCCGAATAGGTCTTCGCCGGCCGGTCCGCGTGCTCTTCGAGTTCGACCAGCTTGAGCAGTTCGGCAATCCGCTTCGCGGCTTCTTCCTTGGTCAGATGATAGAGCGCCCCGAGCAATTCCAGATGTTCCCGCCCGGTGAGAAAGCGATCGATCGCCCGTTCTTGCGGCACATAGCCGAACAGCGTCCGGACCAGATCCGCCTCGCGCACCGTATCGTGCCCGAGCACCGTGGCGGTGCCGGACGTCGGATGCAGCAAGGTGATGAGCGTGCGCAGGGTCGTGCTTTTGCCGGCGCCGTTGGGCCCCAGCAAGCCGAAGATTTCGCCCGCATACACCTGAAAAGAAAGATCGTCGACCGCTTTATGGCCGTCATAGCTCTTACAGAGCCGATTCACATCGATCGCAATTGTCCGGTCCATTACCCCCAACCCTTCGCGCCTTGTTGATCATGCACCATGAACTGGATCAGGTCGCTTAGACGACGCGCCCGCTGGTGGAGACCTTCGGCTTCTATAAGAAATTGTTTTTCCAATGGTGTGCAGTCCAAATAGGTCGAAAGCGTATTGACGAGCACTTCGTCCTTCACATCGTCGCGGAACAATCCTTCCCAGATCGCGGCATCTTCCCGCGCCCTCAGATATTTCTCTAACACCTTCATCAAGGCCTGACGCACTTCGGGGGCGAGTGAAGGTTCGACCATCGCCTTCTTCAGCGCTACTCTGGCTTCCCGATAGGGCTTCTCAAAAAACTCTTCCTGAATTTCGTACCGCTCCAATCCCTGGAGCAAAATATTCGACCGTCCGTCCGGCAATGGTTCCACACTGAGCAGCCGCCCCACACAGCCGATCGGGTAGATCGCAGGATGGCCATAGTAATCCGTCTCCCATCCTTCCTTCAGCAGCGCCATCGCCACGCACTGGCCACCCGCCGCGGCATCCGCCACCATCTGACGATAGCGCGGCTCGAAAATATGGAGCGGCAGATAGGTCTTCGGGAAAAAGACCACGTTGGGCAACGCAAAGACCGGAACACGTTCCGGGATGGTGAACGGGACAGCGTTGTCGTAGGGGTCGCTTGTGGGTTGGTCGCGCTCGCGATCAATCTGCATGGCTCACGATAGCCGAGAGTTGTGAAAATTGTCAACGCTGAGACCGGCGCTCATCTGCACGTGAGATAGCGTGAAAGACCTCACCAATACTGGTGATTTGTGCGCGATCTTTCTCGCATGCTATAAGCCGTGGAAGAAATAGATCTCCCTGATGGTGAGCTATGGCATCCCTTA
This sequence comes from Nitrospira sp., assembly GCA_013140455.1. Taxonomy (GTDB): domain Bacteria; phylum Nitrospirota; class Nitrospiria; order Nitrospirales; family Nitrospiraceae; genus Nitrospira_D. The sequence continues at coordinate 63,222 of JABFSU010000084.1, forward strand.
CTATTCGTCTCGCAAGACAGCTGAAGCGAATCGCGATCACCGGACTCTGCCTGATCCCTGTGCTCGCAGGTGCAGCGCCGGCAGCGCCGATCGATCAGCCAGCCACTCCGTTTCGTCTGGCGCAAGAAGGGTATCGATACGAATTCCCGCGTGACCACGGCGCGCACGACGCCTTCCGCACCGAATGGTGGTACTACACCGGCCATCTGAAAACTACTGAGGGTCGGCGATTCGGATTTGAGCTCACGTTCTTTCGCCGCGCGATTGCGCCCGATCAAGTCGAGACGCACCCCTCTCGCTGGTCGGTCGATCAACTCTATCTGGCCCATCTGGCCGTCACCGATGTCACAGGCCAACGCTTTCACTTTCGCGACCGCATCAGTCGCGCCGGTTTGGGCAAGGCCGGAGCCGACGCCACCCGTCTCCACGTCTGGCTCGATCAGTGGCGCGCAGAATCGTCCGGACAGAGCGACCAGCAAAAGCTCGAAGCCAAAGCCGATGGTGTTGCGCTCACGCTGACCCTCACTCCCGCCAAACCGCTGGTCGTGCACGGCGAGCGAGGGATCAGCAAAAAAGGAGCGGCGGTAGGACAGGCCTCGCACTACTATTCGTTCACCAACCTCACGACAGCAGGCAATTTGACAATCGGCACCGAAACCTACCGGGTCACCGGCACCAGCTGGATGGATCATGAATTCGGCTCAGCAGACTTGGGCGCAGATCTCGCCGGGTGGGATTGGTTCAGCATCCAACTCGCCGACAAGCGTGAACTCATGATCTATCGCCTCCGTCATACCGATGGTTCATCGGACGCAGCCTCCAGCGGAACGCTCGTGTTTCCTGACGGCCGCACGCAACACCTGTCAGCCATCGACATCCAATTGATCCCGCTCGATACCTGGACCAGCCCAACGAGCAAGGGCACCTACCCCAGCCGCTGGCAGGTCTCGATTCCGTCTCTGGAACTGTCGTTGAAACTGACCCCCCTCCTGGCCGATCAGGAATTGCGCACGACGCGCAGCACGCAAGTCACCTATTGGGAAGGAGCGGTAGATGTAACGGGGGCGGAGCAGGGAAAGCCCTTCAAAGGCCAAGGCTATGTCGAACTAACGGGGTATGCGGAGCGGATTGAGAAGAAGCTGTAGCTGATGGGGAAAGGGGCCTGACCCCTTATCTCCCCTCCAAATAAAGTATTAGAACTCTTTGGGCCGCCTCCTTGTAATCGTGGGAGTGGGAAGCCGCTTCAATGGTCGGCTGAACTCGTTTATACAGCCAATAACTTCTCGCCTACCAAACCGATATTTTTGCTGCCTCCCATCGGCGATGAATACGAAAGTGAAATCGCTCCAAGTTTGAAGAAACTTTTCTTCCTCGATTCCCTCACGTGGAGATGTTGGATCTCGGAATAGAGCTTGAATAAAGAAACGGCATTTAGCGGGCACACCATTGGTTTCCTCCGGTGCCATCCCCTCCATGGTGAGCGGCAGGCGAAAACCCGTGATATCTGATTCGATATAGCCGCTGATCTTGTGAATGGGCAACTTGGATTTATTAGTACCAAAACCCTGCAAACAAGTGATGTATACCGGCCCGTTGCCTTCAGCGAACATTCCTAAGAAACCGCTGAAGTCCCAACAAAGACCCCACCATTTAAGACTTTGAACATACCTAAACGCGACGTAGGGTTTCTTGACAATGAATGCCAACCCCCTCCAAACGGAATGGAAAATTCGAACGACGGTAAAGACTGATATGTCAGCCATGAGCTCTAACTGTCCTGCAATTCACCGGCAGACGCGGAGCTGTTTGGGTGACACAAAGCGTCGTTACACCCCGATAATTGCCGACATGTCTTTAGCGTATTGATCATAGGACCGCCAATCAATCAATGCTGTGACGTTGCTAGAGAAATTAATGAGATACTCGTTCCGCAAGTCGAAAGCTGGGTCGCGAACTGCTGGGTCAGTGGAGTAGCCATGTTTGGTGGCAAGACGTTCAAACACAGTAAGGTTCGGCTCTCGGAGTGAATTCTCATCAAGGTGCGCAAATTGATTCCGCCCAGCATAGATGATTAGTCCGATTGGCACCATCCGTACACGGCGTCCGACACAGAACGGTACGGCCTTAGACGAAGGCTTGATGACACTTCCGAAGTCTGCGGGCACAGCCCTGTTATGCGAAAACCACTGGATTCCGGTGGCCGCAATTTGAAGCACGCATCCGCACAATGTAGCTAGCGCGAAACTCTCGGCTGAGAAATCGTGTTGTGCTTTTAGCGAAAGCCGCACTTGCTCTTCGTGCTCCGTAAACCAACGCTCCAAGGCAACTCGATGGTCTGCATCGTTAGCAATCGACTCTGAGAAGATAGGAGGCGGTGCTTTTGCAAGAGCGGAAACGTAAGTGTCAATGCTGTCAAACAACTTTCTCGTGGCGCTTTCGGTGCGGCACAGATATTCGTTAGCGGACTGCATAGGCATCGGGGTCTAACTCCGGCGCTCACTTGCGCAAATGATGCGCGAGCTTGCGAACGCACCATAAAGCGTCGGTTACAGCGGCTGGTTGCAAAGCATTCATTTCCCCTTGAAAGGCGGATTCAGGTTGTAGCCAACAGATGGATCGTTAGAACGCTCGGAAAGGATGTACTCAATCTCTTTCTTATTCACTTCCGCCAACGTCGCTGTATCCGATGACCAAAGAATCTCCTTAGTCAGAGTAAAACGCTTGCGCTGTTCCGGAGTGAAGTCCTTTGCGACATATTCGTCTTTAGGACTTCCCATGTAGGTGAGGCTATTCGTGCGGTCTTGCCCAACGTAAATCTTTCCATTGGGGTAGGTGACCTTGCAGATGACACTCGTGCTCATGCTCTAAAGGAAAAACCCGCGACCTTCTGTGCATGCCTTATAATCCAAGCTTCTTCAGTTTGCGAACAATACGCCACAATAGACGCTCATTCAATGAGTCGCACCCTAGTGACCATCTATCACGGATCCTTACGCGGAACTGCATAACCCTACCCATGGAATAGCTCGAAATAATAATGTCTGCTCCCATATTTCCCCTTTCAGCAAGGCGGCTGGCGGAGTCTCACCTGCGCGCGTCGAACGAGGCCCTTCTGAGGGCGCGCGTTCCGCGAGCACAGAGACTTGCCAGCCGCCTCCCTCCCTTTCTTGCCCCGCCTTGCCTCAGATTTCGGATTGTGACGCTGTCTAGCAATGAAGATGCGGCACGGACAGCGACAGCGCTCAATGAGCCGATGCCGGCACACAGCGCCTGACATGGCTGATTGCCACGAGTGACGGGTTCGCTACATTCTCGCCCGGTAGGTTACGCGGCCTGGAGTAAGAATTCGACCTTTACGGCCTCGTAAGGAAATTCGATGCCGCCGGTTTTCGTGCGATTCAGCAAGCCGGCGGACAACAGAGCCGTGACGTCGCTGTGCACGGCCTTCACATCCCGTTGAACGCGGCGTGCCGCTTCGCGGATGGAAACCGGCCCGGCGCCGCACAGCGCCTTCAGCAGTTCCCAGCGTTTGGCGGACAGCACCTTCCACAGCAGCTCAGGAGTCGCAAAGCCGATGCGCGCCGACCGATGCGGCTTGCCTGACTTCCAGGCCTGCGCGAACTCAGCCATGCCTTCCTCAGGAGAGCGCACTTCAAGTATGACCGTTTTCATGATCCCACCTCGCAATCTCACGTTGACAAGAGCAACGGGGGCTGCCCCTTAAATTACCCTATTTCTATACCGCAAGCTTGGCGACGCGAAGTTCTTTGCGGCGCTGCTCGGCGTGCCATAGGTCATACTGGGTTTGTTGATTGAGCCAACTCTCAGACGACGTGCCGAACGCCATCGACAGGCGAACCGCCATCTCGGGACTAATCCCCGCTCGACCGTTCAGAATGGCAGAAAGGGTTTTTCTGCTGACACCCAACGCCTGAGCAGCCTGCGTGACACTCAATCTGAGCGGGTCTAAACACAGGTGTTTGATGATGGTCCCGGGGTGAGGGGGATTGTACATTCGCATAGCGTGACCTCGTCAGTGATAATCCTCGTAATCGACAACTTCTGCGTCCTTACCAGCAAACCGAAACGTGATCCGCCAGTTTCCGCTAACCGACACAGCCCAGGTACCTTTACGGTCTCCCTTGAGCGGATGGAGGTCTAACCCTGGCAGCGCCATATCCCGCGGCGAGGTCGCCGCGTTCAATTGGGCCAAAATCAGGCTCACCCGCTCCTCATGTTGAGCCTGGATACCTGACTTACTCCCGCTCTCGAAGAACCGGCCTAAGCCCTTATGCTTGAAGCTTCGGATCACACGGGACACTGTAACCTATTGCGTTACGCCTGACAAGCCGCTGGAGAAGCACGTTACTGCGATGACCATCCCCCTCAAACGCACCTTGCGCAGTCGGAATGAGGGGACGCCTCCCTCCCCCCCTCCTACGCTGCGCACTCTCCTGCCCCCACTTTCAGCGAGGCGGCTGGCGTAGCCTCACCTGCGCGCGTCGAACGAGGCCCTTCTGAGGGCGCGCGTTCCGCGAGCACAGAGACTTGCCAGCCGCCTCGTCGCTTTCCTTCCCCAGCGCGTTACTCCCTTCGTCATCATTTAGAGGCGTGGCTTGGGCGATCTCCCACTGCGCGCACGAACCGAGCACCGCCCATAATTTGACACTTCGATTAATCCCGCGTGCGCGGGGCGCGAGCAAGGGAGATTGCCCAGGCC
>JABFSU010000125.1 GCA_013140455.1 Nitrospira sp.
AGTCGAGCGACTCCCCGAGAAAATACCACGCCAGCCAGGCCGCGTAGGCCGGCTCAAGCGAAAAAATGAGCGCCACCTGTTGCGCAGGGAGCAACTGCTGCGCCCACATCTGTACGGCAAAGGCCAGGGTCGCCAAGACTCCGGTGACTGCGAGGCCGATCAATAAGACCGTCGTCGGCTCAAACGCGCTCAGCGTCGGACGCTCCCAGACCATGGCCACCAGCATGAGTCCGGACATGGCGACCAACTGCCAGAGAAACAGCGACGTCGCATCCAACTCTCGCGTATACCGCTCCAAGCAGGCCATGTGGGCGGCAAAGGCCAGTGCACACCCGAGTGTTAGCAGGTCTCCGAGATTGACGCTCGTTGTCGGCTTGACCAGACACCACAAGCCGACGGTCGCGATCCCGGCCGCAACCCACGATCGCGGGCCAAAGCGCCGCAAGATGAGCGGAACGAACACGACGTAGAGCGTCGTGATAAAAGCAGAATTAGACGCCGTGGTGTAGCCAAGCCCCACGGTTTGCAGCACATACCCAAGGAAAAGCCACCCGGTAGCAATCGCGCTGGCGCGGAGTACGACCCGGTCCGTCGAGACCGGCCTGGCCATCAAAACCAGACAGAGTCCCACGAGGACAGCCCCGAGGAGAAATCTCAAGAAAAGAAACGACAGGGGAGGAATCTGGTCGAGCGCCGCTTTCGTCGCAGGAAAGGTCGCTCCCCAAATGAGAGTGGTCAGAAGTAACGCAAATCGAGGCATGGTCTGGAAAGGGCACCGAGATTTGAATGCTGAGTGCCGGGCCTGATGTTCTTCAGGGAGCTACTCAGGACTGTCCGCTACGGTCGGCAGAGCGCACACCGTCGTTGCACATTGGTCCCGGCCTGCTCCATAGCTCGAAGAGCTCGTTCTTTGTCGGGGTAGTCGAACCACCCGCCCTCCCAAAAGTCGCTGGAGAAGACGTTCGCGGGAACTTCAGAACATCGTTCTTTATGAAGTGTCACGCGATCGATGGAGCGGGCGATATGGACCCAATAAATCATGACGGCCAATCTACACTGGAAAGGGAGTGCCGGACGGAATCACCGAGGTTTTGCTTCAATGACCCCGCCCGACAATCGAATTACGGAACGAGAATCCACTCGTCTTTTTCGATGACGACCTTGACGCCGGTCCCCAACTTCTTCACATCGTCTTTGTCGAAGAGACGCATATACCGTTCAATGCGATCCTCGTCATCGATGCGCTCTTCCTGCATCATCCCGTTATTCCCTTTGTACTTTCTGATCAACACCGACATCGACAGCCTCCTCTGATTCACGCTGGCAGTTCAACTACTTGGTTGTGTACAATAAGGCAAAGTTTGTCGGCCGGTCAAGGGCACCGGTGGGATATTTGCCGGGACTCATCCGTGTGTGAAATAGCCCAACGGAGCGGCTCTACCAAGAGAAAGGGAACTCGATCATGCCTGTGTATGAGTATCGGTGCGGGCAATGTTCAAAGACATTCGAGGCCACGCAGTCCGTCCATGCGCGACCGGAAGATACTGAATGTCCGTTCTGCCAAGCGCAGGACGCCACACGACTCCTCTCCTCCTTTGCCTCAACCGTCAAAGGAGATCACAAACCGGGCTTTGCAGAAATGAAGGCCGGGTCGATGCTCAACGAGCGCATGGACCGGTTCGCCAAACTCCCCCCCTTGAACGCGAAACGCAATGTTCCCCAGCCAAACGCCGCGTCGACCTCCGATCCGGGATCGGGCCAAGGAGCGGACTCCTAGGACATGACCACAGAGTGGCACTCATATCGACTCCGTCGCCTCTCGACCACAAGGGAGCTGGCATGATCGTCAGACTGCTGTTTGCCTGCTGGGTAAGCGTCATCAGTTTCGTGGCCCTCTCTTCCCCCTCTCATGCAGAAGTGGCGGGAAGCCTGGTGATCGCCGGCAACGGACCGGAGAACACCACCATTGAAACACTGGCGCGAGCCTTTGAGAAAGCCAACCCACGCGCCTACATCGATATCCTCTGGGAAGACAATTCCAAGCCGGTCGACATGGTGAAATCCGGGCAGGCCCATATCGCAATCACTGGCGCTGAAGATCCCTCGCTCGCCGGCAAACAAATCGGATGGGACGGGATCGGCATTCTCGTCCATCTCTCCAATTTCACAAAGGAAATCACCAAACAGCAGGTGGCCGAACTCTTTTCCGGGAAATTCACCACCTGGGCGGACGTCGGCGGGCCGGACACGCGAATTTTGTTGATCGACCGCCCGCGCAACCAGAATATCCGCGACGCGTTTGAGTCGCAGCTGGGCATTATCGGGAAAATCTCGGATACCGCCAAGGTCATCGGGCACGATGAAAAAGCCGTGAAAACAGTAGTCGGCACACTCCCGCCGCTCTCGGCCGTCACCTACATTTCACTCAGTACCGGCCTCTCAGTCGTCTCAACCGGGGTCGCCGTGCGTCTGCTTCCGGTCGATAAGATTGAACCGGAAGCGCCGACCGTCAAAGACGGACGATACCCGCTTCGCCGGCCGGTCTTGCTGCTCTCCAAGAAAGAAGCGAATCCGCTCGTCGATGCGTTCGCGCAGTTTGCGCTGTCCGCTCCCGGGCAAGCCATCATTGCTGAAACGTACGTGCCGATGCCGAGTCACTAGCAGGCTGCGGAAAACCCGGTTGATACCACAGATGCGCCAAGATCTTTCAGCATGGGGCCAAGTCCGGAACCACCGCAGGATGCTCAAAAAGGCTGTCCAGCAAGGCCGCAGCGAAGCACAGAGGCGAGGCGTACGCGCCGGTACGTTGAGTCTCTGCGCGATGCGAGAACGCCGCTGGCGGACTTTTTCAGCATCCTGCTAGATCTTCATCAAGGAGGTCCATATGCAGTCCCGTTCTTTATTCGCTCTTTTTATTTTAGTCGGTTCGTTCCTCTTGCTTCCGCTCTCGCCCATCCAAGCCACAGCGGAGGACAATAACGGAGCCTTTGTCGATGGCGCAGGGTTTACGCTGTTCGGCACAGAGTCCATCAAAGGGTCGGGCTCCGATAAAGTGGAACAAGACCCTATCTGCGATCGAAGCAAGCGGCCAAAGATCTTCAAGGTTCAGCCGGACGAAGCCAAACCAGGCCAAAAAGTGACGATCTCGGGCGAAAACTTTGGCAGCAAAGAATGTTTCCGCGGCGTGGCCTTCAGCGCAGCGGGGCCGACCAAGATTGACTACACCTTCGTCAACGAAACGACCATCGAAGCGACCGTGCCGGATGTGCGTGCCGGCATGTCGTTCATCGACGTCGTCGCCGGCGGCGGCAACGCCCGATCCAAAGCATTCTTAGTCCAGGCCAAGTGACCCGTTCGCGATGATTTCTACTCGGGGAGAGGAAAGAAACCTCTCCCCGAGTAATCCTGATTCCATCTCCTCAATCCGCCTCCAATCTCTCGACAGGACTTTTGAGTCTATGCTAGGTTACGCGCTCCCTTGCGCCGGATTTGGCCGTGTGCGAGGTCTGCTGTGGCCCAGATCGGTTCCCTTATGTTTAAGAAGATTCTAGTCGCGAATCGCGGTGAAATCGCCATGCGCATCATCCGCGCCTGCCGCGAACTGAATATCGCCACAGCCGCCATCTATTCCGAGGCGGATTCGACCGGCATCTACGTCAAGAAGGCCGATGAAGCCTACCTCGTTGGTCCGGGCCCGGTGAAGGGTTTCCTCGATAAACAACAGATCGTCGACCTCGCTCTCAGAATCGGAGCCGATGCCATCCATCCCGGGTACGGCTTTCTTTCTGAAAACGCGGAGTTTGCCGAGTTGTGCCAGACTTCCGGCATTACCTTCATCGGCCCCTCTCCGTCCGCCATCAACGCCATGGGCAGCAAAATCAAAGCCCGGGACCTCGCAAAAGAAATCGGAGTTCCGGTCGTTCCTGGTACCGAGGGCGGCGTCACAGATATGAAAGAGGCTCTGGCCTTCGCCAAAGAAGCCGGCTACCCGGTTATGATTAAAGCCAGCGCGGGTGGCGGAGGACGCGGGCTCCGCGTCGTCCGGACAGATGCCGAGCTCCGTGAAAATATGGAAGTCGCCTCCCGCGAAGCGCTGGCCGCCTTCGGAGACGGCGCCGTATTCATTGAGAAATATGTCGAGCGCCCGCATCACATCGAGTTCCAGATCCTGGCGGATAAGCACGGCAATATCATCCACCTGGGCGAGCGGGATTGCTCCATTCAACGCCGCCATCAAAAGCTGATCGAAATTGCGCCGTCTTTGATCTTGACCCCGAAACTGCGAGCCGAGATGGGAGCCTCCGCCATCCAAATCGCCCGGGCAGTCTCCTATGACAACGCCGGCACCGTCGAGTTCCTGCTCGATCAGGACGGCCGGTATTACTTCATGGAGATGAACCCACGCATTCAGGTCGAGCACACGGTCACCGAACAGATTACAGCCATCGATATCGTGCGCAACCAAATCTCCATCGCCGCCGGCAAACCTCTGGACATTCAGCAATCGGACGTCACGTTGCAGGGCCATTCCATTCAATGCCGGATCAACGCCGAAGATCCCCGCAATAACTTCCGGCCCTGCACCGGGACCATCACCGCCTATCTGTCGCCGGGCGGCATCGGCGTCCGCATCGACGGGGCAGTGTACAAGGACTACACCGTCTCACCCTACTATGATGCCTTACTGGCAAAATTGACCGTGCGCGGACGGACATGGGAAGAGACCGTCAGCCGTATGCGCCGGTCGCTGGAAGAATATGTGTTGCGCGGCGTCAAGACGACGATCCCCTTTATGAAGGCGATCATGCAGGATCAAGACTTCAGGGCCGGGCGATTCGATACCTCCTATCTTGATACGCACCCGGATCTTTACAGCTACGACGACGTGGAACAGCCGGAAGACTTGGTTCTGGCTATCTCCGCGGCGATCGCCGCCTACGAAGGCCTCTAACCGGTCGTCCAAGGTACCCCGACAAACACCACGCACCACACCTCATAAGAGCACGCAACGACGATGGCAGCACGAAGAACAGCAAAGTCAAAGAAAACAGCAAGCAAGAAACCCGCTCGCGGACCCGTTGTGCGTACCTCCCGCACGAAGACGGCTAAACCGGCCGAGTTTCAACTCCAGCCGTCCCCCGGGCACAAGGTCCTGATTACGGATGTTGCCCTTCGGGACGGGCATCAATCGCTGCTCGCCACGCGCATGCGCACCGAGGACATGCTGCCGATCGCGCAGAAACTGGACGCCGTCGGATACTGGTCGCTCGAAGTATGGGGCGGTGCGACGTTCGACACCTGCTTGCGCTTCCTGAAAGAAGATCCCTGGGAACGGCTGAGGGCGCTGCGGGCGGCCATGCCCAACACCCGGCTACAGATGTTGCTGCGCGGGCAGAACCTCGTCGGCTACCGGCATTATGCCGATGACGTGCTGGAACGATTCATCGAACGATCCGCGACCAACGGCATCGATGTCTTCCGCATCTTCGACGCTCTGAATGACGTCCGCAACATGGACCGCGCGATTCGGGAAGTCAAAGCCTGCGGCAAGCATGTCGAAGCAGCGATCAGCTATACGGTGAGCCCGGTCCACAGCGTCGACCGGTTCGTGAGCATGGCCAAGCAGCTGGAAGATCTCGGCACCGATACGCTCTGCGTCAAAGACATGGCCGGGCTATTGGAACCGATGGAAGCCTATCACCTCATCAAGCGCCTCAAGAATGCGGTAAAAGTCCCGATTCATCTGCACTCCCACTACACCTCGGGCATGTCCTCGATGTCAGCCCTGATGGCAATCCTCGGCGGGCTCGATATGCTCGACACCGCCATGTCTCCGCTGGCCGGCGGAACATCCCATCCGGCCACGGAAACGCTGGTCGCGTCGTTGAAGAACACGCCGTACGACACCGGACTGGACCTGGCGACCTTCCTGCCGATCACCGAACATTTCAGGACCGTGCGCCGCAAGTATCGCCAGTTCGAAAGCGATTTCACCGGGGTCGATGCCGAAATTCTGACGTCCCAAATTCCCGGCGGTATGCTCTCGAACCTGGCAGCCCAGTTGACGGAGCAGGACGCCCTGGATCGCATGAAAGAAGTGCTCGACGAAGTCCCGCGCGTCAGAAAAGACATGGGCTATCCGCCGTTGGTGACCCCCACGAGCCAGATCGTCGGCACACAAGCAACGCTGAACGTGCTGACCGGCGAGCGCTACAAAGTGATCACGACGGAAACGAAGAACTACTTTCTCGGGCTCTATGGCCGCGCCCCCGGCCAGGTCGATCATGACATTCTGGCACGCGCCGTCGGCGACGAAGAACCGATTAAAACGCGGCCGGCCGACCGGCTGGAACCGGAGCTGGAGGCCAGCAAGAAGGAGCTGCCGGCATCGGCCGAGTCTGTGGAAGATCAACTCTCGTTCGTACTCTTCCCCGCCATCGCGCGTGACTTTTTCGAAGCCCGCGAAAAGGGCGAGCTGACCCCGGATCCGCTGGAAGCCACAATGGCCAAAGGACCTGCCGTTGCAGGCGAGCTGCATTTGGCGCCGGTGGAATTCAACGTCACCGTCCACGGCGAAACCTACCATGTGAAGCTCTCCGGATCGGGCCGCAAGGTCGACGGACGGAAGCCCTACTACATCCGCGTGAACGACAAGCTGGAAGAAGTGTCGCTGGAACCGATTCAGGAAGTGCTCGCCGGCGTGCCGGAGGCTCCTGACACCGGCACGGGATCGAAACCCAAGCGACCGCGCCCCTCTAAACCCGGCGATGTCGCACCGCCGATGCCCGGGCGTGTCGTGAAAATCCTCGTCGCGAAAGACGATCAGGTGAAAACCGGCGACCCGCTCTTGATCATCGAAGCGATGAAGATGGAGAGCCGGGTTCCGGCTCCGATCGACGGCAAGGTCTCGGCTATCCTCGCGGCAGAGGGCGAAAACGTCAAAACCGACGAGACCGTCATCCAGTTGGAATAAATCGACCAGCGCCACCCACGTCCAGGATAGTCCGTGCAGGCCTTCCTTCGAATCATCGTCGGTGGAATTTTCTGCATGCTCGCTGCCTCCTGCACCACACCCGATACCTTGCCGCTCTGGTTCGATGCCGTCGAACACCTGCCCGTCAACAGCATCACCGTCAATGGCCAGCGAGTCGCCTACCTCGACAGAGGCACCGGTCCGGCGGTGGTCTTGATCCACGGATTCGGCGGATCGATGTGGCAGTGGGAACATCAGCAGGCCGCGCTCGCTCAACACTTTCGGGTCATTACGCCGGATCTTCCCGGATCAGGCCTCTCCGACAAACCGGACATCGCCTACACACCGGAAGAGATGCTGCAATTTCTGGTTGGATTCCTGGATGCTCTGCAAATTCCTCAGGCCTCGCTGGCAGGCAATTCCATGGGAGCAGGACTCGCCATCGGCATGGCGTTGGACCACCCGGACCGTGTGTCGAAGCTTGTGCTGATCAGCGGGCTCCCGCCACAGGTCATGGAACATTTGACCAATCCCTCGATCAAACACGCCCTCACCACCAACACGCCGTCCTGGCTCGTCTCGTTCGGGAACTGGCTGTTCGGCAGCCTCATGGTCGACAAAATTCTCAAAGAGATCGTCTATGACCACACCCTGCTCACGCCTGCGGTCCTCGAACGATCCAACAGAAATCGCCAACGGCCGGGACTGATCAAGCCACTCATGACGGTGGGCGACAATCTGCCGGCATGGGAAGAGCGCTATGCCCCGCGCATCAAGACGATTACCCATCCCACCTTGATTCTCTGGGGTGAAGAGGACCGCGTGTTCCCCATACAGACGGGCAGACTGCTGCACGACCTCATTCTGAAGTCGACGTTTGCCGGCATCCCACGAGCCGGTCATATTCCTCAGTGGGAACAACCGGAACTCGTGAATGCGCAGCTCCAGTCATTCCTCCAGCCTTGAGCGGCCGGCAGCGGCAGGATATACTTTCAAGACTATTTCCCCCACACCACTGCGGAGTGCATGATGACAAGACGCGGCCTTCAGGTTCTCATGATCAGCTTGCTCCTCACCAGCGGACTCACCGGTTGCGGGAGTTCCGGTCGGCTTCTGGACTCAGGATTCCCCTACAAGAATTTGCCCGTAGCCGACGGCAGTGTCGTCGCCGGGGAGGGCCATTCTGTCCTCTTCAAAGGCAGCCCCTTAATGTTGTCCGGCACCGGCATTAAAGTCGGAGATCATCTGCGCGAGGTGAAACTGACCGATCGGGACCTTGGCTTGGTCAACATCGCCCATACCGCCGGATCCGGCAAAGTCCGGATCATCAGCGTCGTCCCCTCGCTCGACACCAAGGTCTGCGAGCAGCAAACCCATCAACTGAGCGAAAAGAATCACGGCCTGGATAAGATGGTCGAGCTCATCACCGTGAGCATCGACACCCCGTTCGCCCAAAAGCGTTTTGCGGAGGAGGCCAAGATTCGCAACATCACGTTTCTCTCCGACTATCGCGGTGCCGATTTCGGGAGAATCCATGGCCTCTTTCTGCGCGATCCGCATTTCCTGGCTAGAGCCGTCATGGTCGTCGATGCACAAAATGTGATCCGTTATCTGCAAATTACCCCGGAACTCGCCCAACTCCCCGATCTCGACGAAGCCTTCAAATTCGCCCGCTCGCTCGTGACTGCAAGCTGATATGGCCAATTACGACCTCCTGGTGATCGGCACCGGTCCCGCCGGACAAAAAGCCGCCGTGCAGGCGGCGAAGCTCGGCAAGAAAGTGGGGATCATCGAGAAAAAAGAGGTCGTCGGCGGCGTCTGTATCAACACGGGCACCATCCCCAGTAAATCCCTCCGGGAAGCCGTGCTGTACCTCTCCGGCTTCCGGCAACGCAATCTCTACGGAGCGGGGTATCGCGTCAAAGACACGATCACGATCGAAGACCTCGTCTTCCGGGCCACCCATGTCATTACGAACGAAATCCGGATCGTGCAGGACCAGATGCGGCGCAACTCCGTCGACATGATCTACGGCGCCGCCAGCTTCGTGGACCAACACCGGCTGCGCGTGCAACAGGCCTCCGGAACCGCCGAACATACCGCCCACTTCATCATCATCGCCGTCGGGACCGAACCGGCCAGGCCGCCGGAGATTCCGTTCGACGCTGACTCCATCATCGACACCGACGCACTGCTCACGTTGAAACGGCTTCCGCCGTCCATCGTGATCGTCGGCGGAGGCGTGATCGGAACCGAATACGCCTCCATCCTGGCGACGATCGGCGTTCCGGTCATTCTGATCGATAAACGGCCCCGCCTGTTGGAGTTCGTGGATACAGAAATCATCGATGCCCTCCAGCGACAAATGAAAGAGATCGGCGTCACCCTGTACCACGAGGAAGAAGTCGTCAGCATTCAGAAAGAACCGAACGGACAGATTACCGTGACCCTGCAAAACGCCAGGCCCATCGCCACAAGTACGTTGATGTATGCGATCGGACGAGTCGGCGCCACCCGGGGATTGAATCTCGAACAGATCGGGCTCATACCGGACAGCCGCGGCCGACTGACAGTGAACGAACACTTTCAAACCGCCGTGCCGCATATCTATGCGGCCGGCGATATCATCGGCTTTCCCGCGCTCGCCTCCACGTCGATGCAGCAGGGACGCCATGCCGCCTGCCACGCGTTCGGCCAGCCGGATCGCACCGATACCGCCCTGCTGCCCTACGGTATCTATTCGATTCCGGAAATCTCCATGGTGGGCCGCACCGAGGAGGATCTAGCCCATGCCGGCATCCCGCTTGGAGTCGGAGTCGCACGGTATCGCGAGATCGCGCGCGGTCAGATCATCGGCGACGAGACCGGCATGCTGAAACTGCTCTTCCATCGGCAGACCAGGGAGCTCCTCGGGGTCCACATCATCGGGGAAGGCGCCACCGAATTGATCCACGTGGGACAAGCGGTCATGGCCTACCATGGAAAGATCGACTACTTCATCGACACCGTCTTCAACTACCCGACTCTGGCCGAATGTTATAAAGTCGCCGCATTGGACTGCATCAACCGACTTCCGCGCCCTTGGCCACCGATCCGGAAAAGTTCAGTACCATAGAATCAGGAGCCCCCTATGTCGTTCTCAAATCATCTTCGATCCCTGGCTACTTCCATCTGGAACGATCAGCTGACTCATCCCTTCGTCGTCGCCCTGGGCAACGGGACGCTGCCGGAACGGAAATTCAAGTACTACATTCTGCAAGACGCCAGATTTCTCGGCGACCTCTCACGGGTGTTCGCCGCAGGGGCGGTGAAAGCTCCTGATGCGGACAGCGCGCTCCGTTTTGCCAAGCTGGCTGAGGAAACCATCGTGGTCGAACGCAGCCTCCACGAAAGCTACGGCACACAGTGGAAGATGAGCGCCAGACAGATGACCTCCGTGCCCATGGCCCCGACCAACTATGCCTATACCCGCCACATGCTCAGCGTGGCACAGAGCGGATCGGCTGCGGAAATTACCGTCGTCGCCCTCCCCTGCGCCTGGATCTACTGTGTCGTCGGCCAGCACCTCCTGAAACACGGCCCCCCTAAAAAGAATCACCCCTATCGCAACTGGCTTATGCTCTACGCCTCGCCGGAATTCGCCGAAGTTCAGCGCTGGATGAGAAAAAAAGTCGATCAGTGGGCTAAGACCGCAGGCGTTGAAGAAAAGCGTCGGATGGAAGAAGCCTTCGTCATCAGCTCGCGTTACGAATGGATGTTCTGGGAGATGGCGTGGAACGAAGAACAGTGGCCGGTGTGAGGAGACTCCCCTTGGCATGGGTGCCTCTGCGCTCGCAAAACGCGTACGATAAAGCAATGCTGGTCTGGTACGGGCATCCCTGCCTCTTGCTCTAAAGGCGAGACCGACCACACTGAGGGGAAAATGAAAAGTCTCGCTCAGTGTTCATGGCGCGTCCTACTGGGAAAGACTCGTAAGCCGATAATCCGTGCCAAACAATAGCCCAGGTCGATGCCTAGTCGACTAAGACAAGTCCTTCATTCGCATATTAAACATAACTCTTGCCCATGAACCAGCGTCACACCTCCGAATTACCACTGAAATTATGAACACTTACAAGTCCCACTTGTTAAAAGAATTTCTGAGACGGCACACGAGCATAGGCATTACACTTCACCCTACCTCTAGACAAGTTTCAAATCCGCAGTTTATATACGCCTGATACTGGCAAGACCAGCTCCTGCTGAACTCATAATATCGAGGCATCACCATGCACCTTTCAACTCTAGAACGGATGGTTAGCGAAGGAGACCTCAGTAAAGAAGCATTTAGATATTTGCTTGCCTGCCGAGGAGAATGTGAATGGCTAGACTACAAACAAACTCTTAGCCTTTCTAATGACGCAGAGCTATGCGACTTTTCTCGCGATGTTCTTGCCATGAAAAATGTTGGAGGTGGATATATCTTAGTTGGGGTAAAAGATAAGACATGGGAGCAGGTCGGACTCACGCAAGCTTTTCCTTATGACTCGAAATTACTTCGAGATCAATTAACACGCGCCACAGGGGTATCCTTAGACGTGGACTGTGTAACTCATTTTTTGGACTACGACGGGTCGCGGCGCATATTCGCCTTGATTCTGATTCGCAGCAGCAGGAAGCGCAGTAAGCGACGAAGTCCAACGCTCACCTCGAAAGATTTTTGCCATACTAAACCATTCGGGCTCCGACGTGGAGAGATCTACGCGCGACAAGGTGACTCTACAACAAAAGTCGTAACCCAAGACGGCCTCTTAGAACTTTTGGAACATCTTGAAAATCTCGCTGACGAAGACGCACTCCGTAACAATGTGGTCCCATCACCATTTGCGGTTGAACAAGGCACCTACAGACTTCTGGATAGAGGATTCGAGCGCTTCATCGGGCGTCAAGAGCTCAGAGAAAAATTGATTCATGCGGTCTGTGGAGATCCGCGAATTTGGATAATTAACGTGCATGGGCCAGGGGGTGCAGGAAAATCCGCTTTGGTGAACTGGGCGGCATATAAGTTGTACGAGGAGCGCCACTTTGAAGCCATCCTCCAGTTAACCGCAAAGGAAACCATCCTCACGGAGAAAGGGATCCAGAGATTTCCACGTTCTCTCTACTCTCTCGAAAATCTCCTAGACAACTTGCTCCTTCTATTTGAAGAAAACCCGGACTGTGAGCTGGATGCCAAAAAAAAGCTCGTAGTAGACTTACTGTCTGCATGGCACACGCTACTCATACTCGACAATTTAGAAACAGTATCTGATGGCCGCATACTCTCATTTATCCAAGGGTTACCGCCAGAATCTAAAGCGCGTGTCCTCCTTACAAGTCGAACTAAGAGTGGCGGATGGGAGCTACCTATTCCTGTCACGGAAATGAATTCTACGGAAACCCTCGAATTCATAAAGTCCAAGTCCGAGGAACTTCGGATTGATTTTCCGCTCGACAAAGAAACCATCGACAAGGTCACTAAGGTGAGCGGAGGACTGCCTCTCGCAACACAGTGGATTATGGGGCAATGGAAAAAAAGTCACCGCCTAGACCTTGCCCTGGAAAAGGCGAGCGGGAAGGACTCACCTGTACTCGAATTTAGCTTCCGAAACATTTGGGGCATACTTTCACCAGAAGCACGCACTGTACTTGCCTTGATGAGTATTTTTGACGGCCCAATCACAGCTCAACAATTGACCGTAGCGAGCGAAATGTCACTTGAAACGATCGAGAGAGCCTTAGGTGACCTCACAGATGTGACACTCGCCAATAAGTCTTTCCCGATATCGGAGGGGCAACCGCTTTACAGCGCCCTTCCGATCACACTGTCATTTGCTAGAAACGAGTTAGGAGCAATGGGGGATCTGGAGGTACGGTCTCGCCAACGAGTTCAGCGGTTCAATGAGCAGATGGAACTACAAGCATCAGAAATTGCAAGGTTCAGAGGGGAGTTTGACAAGTATGGCATCGACACCCCGAACGAGAAACGCGCCGCAATTTTGTGCCGCCGCGCTGAGTCAGAATTATTTACAGGTAACGTTGAAGGAGTCGAGGCACTATTAAAACAAGCTCGTGACCTTGCCCCGCAGAGCGCTTACGTCCTGGCAAAAACTGCAGTATACAACCTGTCTCGAAATAGGGTTGGATTGGCACTGGAATGCGCCAAGGAAGCTTGTGATCGGGCGAATAAAAAAACTGGCGCTCTTTGTTATAGCGTTAAAGCTAGAATTCTCGACGTCCAGCACGACAAGAATGGGCGTCTGGAAGCACTTGAGAAAGCAATGAAGTTTTCCCCTGATGACACCATACTTCGACATCAATATGGCGTTGCCCTTAGCAGAGTCGGACTTGAGCGCGAAGCTGTTGAGCAATTCTCTGCAATAATCGCTTTAGAGGAAGAACGTCTACCTCCAAGAGAAACCCTTATCATGGCATTGACAACCCGAGTGATTAACCTACGCCGTTTAGGAAAGATTGAGGACGCAAACAACGACATTCGTCGCGCGCGCGATCTAATTAAACAATATCCGCAGTTAGTATACGCCTCCACGAAACTTGATGAACTTGAAGCTGGCCCAGATTGAGTACCCACTGGGGGCCAGGAGCAACGTCTTAGCAGCTTTCGTCATCCCTCCACTCAACGCAACAGCGCTGGTCAATCGTCGACGGCCAGGAGTACTTATCGCATTTCAGGGATACCCAATTGGCAACGCACTGACCCGCTAGTGGGGTAAGGAGAGTGAACTGTTTTGGCCAAGACAAAAAATCGAGACGGAATAGCAAGAGGCTATTGAAAGATCAGGGAAGTAGCTTCGGCACGGGGAACCGTTTTGCCGGCATCCGACTGACGAAGACCTTCCTCAACTTTCGCCAGAAAACAGAGCCGCTCGATGGTATCCTCAACCGTGGCCGTCTCTGGAAGCCTTTCGACCGCTTGAAGCATCCTCTGTTTGACCGTTCCAGTCGCCATAGCAATCACCTCTTATAATTTTCGCTTTAGGACACTTTCCCTGACGCGTCAATGGGCAGAAGCCTGATCTCTGCGTTAAAGCGATCGCCTGTCAAACCAGTACCCACTGTACCAGTCACCCCCTATTGAGCTCTAGACACCCAGCCCAACCTGAGTATAATGGCCCACGCTCATGATCAGACAGCTTCTCCTCATATCAGGTCTCCTTCTCTGCACACTGCTTTCCGGCCATGTCTTCGCGGCCGGAAACTACGAAGAAAGTCTCAAGGCTCTGGCTGACGGGGTAATCGCCGAATCGGTGAAAGCCCATAAGGAACGCCTGGCCATTATCGACTTCACGGATGCCAAGGGCGACGTCACACCGATCGGACAGTTCCTGGCGGAGGAACTCGGCACACAACTATTGGTTGCAGGCGAGTTGAAGGTCGTGGAACACAAACTGGTCAGCTCTACGCTTAAGAAGCGACACCTCACCCAGATCGATGCAGCGCCCCCCAAGGCCTTGAAGGGAGCGGCGAAGGCCATCCGAACTGACGTCTTCGTCATGGGGTCCTACCTTGATGCCCCAGAGGGGATCCTGGTCACCGTGAAACTCATCAACCCGTCGAATGCCCAAGCGATCGGCGCCGCTCGGGGCATGATCCCGAAAGCCGGCCCACTGGGCGAAATGGTCAAAGAGTTCAACAAACCTCCGGTCGTCAAAGCAGAACCCCCGAAAGGGCCGACCGCCCCGGATGGATTGGGCTTCCATCGAAACGAATTCTATGAATTGGTCGTGCGGACACTCAACCGCCAGGACAATCAGATACGCATGGATCTGACGATTGAAAACCGGTCGCCACGCGATGTAAAACTGCTCTGCCTCCTGCAAAACACCGTATTGAAGGACGACCAGGGCGGGCAGTGGGCACAAAGTGTCGAAGGCAATCGCGATGGGCTCTGTACCAGAGGGGTGGAACTCTCGCCGCGGGAAAAGGATCGAGCGGTGCTGACGTTTACCGCACCGGCCGATTCATCGGCGGCCTCACAGTTCACGCTCTCCTTTCATGAAAAATCGCCTCGCCGAGATGCGACGTTTACAATCGAAGGTCTGACAATTGAGACCGCGATATCCCCTGCCACCACAGTGACTCCTTAACCAATCGGAACAATCATGGCTGCACGCACCTTAAAGCAAGTTCTCACGATCGCCGGGTCAGACTCGGGCGGAGGCGCCGGGATTCAGGCGGACATCAAATCCATGTCGGCAAACGGGGTCTTTGCCATGTCGGTGATTACCGCCGTCACGGCGCAGAATACGGAAGACGTGACCGATGTATTCGAACTGCCGACCTCCATCATTGCCTCACAGCTCGATGCCGTCTTCGACGACTTCGAGGTCTCAGCCGTCAAAACCGGCATGTTCTCCTCTACCGCGATCGTCGAACTCGTGGCGAAAATGCTCGCCATACAAAAAGTGACGAATCTGGTCGTTGACCCGGTGATGGTCTCCAAATCCGGCCGCGCGCTCCTGAAGCCGGATGCCATCGATGCACTCAAGAAACTGCTCTTTCCGCTCGCGCTCATCGTGACCCCCAACATCCATGAGGCGCAGCAGCTGTCCGGCCTCGCCATCAGCAACCTCGCCGACGCGAGACGCGCCGCGAAAATCATCCACAGTTTCGGCCCTAAGTACGTCCTGATCAAGGGCGGCCACCTGCTGGCCGAACGCGCCACCGATCTGCTGTATGACGGTCGGTTCTTTAACATCTACAAAGGCGAGTTCATCGACACGCCCCACACACACGGCACCGGTTGCACCTTCGCCTCGGCGCTCGCCGCACAACTGGCGCGCGGCAAAGCGATGACGGATGCGGTGCAGGCCGCGAAGACCTATCTCACGGAAACAATCCGTCATAGTCTTGCCATCGGGCATGGCACCGGCCCGACCAATCACTTCTACTTTCTCGAAACATAGGGACTGACGATGTCACGAATTCCCGGACGGCCGCTGACTTTCCTTCTGACAGGATTTTTCTGGCTGCTGCTCGCATCGCTCGTCGGGCTCGCCATTCTGGTCGGCCTGGTTCGTGGGACACCGCTCCCTCATTGGATCCGCCATGCCCATGTGCACGCGGCTCTCGTGGGTGGGGTAGCACAAATGATTCTGGGCGCGTTGCTCATCTTCATCTCTCCGCTCCTCCTGACCGGCCGAACCCAGCGCGAGTCGCACCCGCTCCTGTTTGTCACGATCAACGGGAGTGCCGTAGGAATGGTCGTGGGATTCGGACTTCACAACTACACGGTGATCGGCGTCAGCGGGTTCTTCGTCATCGCGTCATTTCTCTGGATTGCACGCGATACCTGGCTGCAAGCCCGGCAAAGTCTCAATGCCCCGCCCCTGAACCTCTGGTTTTACGCTCTGGCGGTGCTGGCGCTCTTCGGCGGATTGGCCTGCGGGGAAACCATGGCCTTCGCTTGGGCACAGCAGTCTTTCGGCTATATCCGACTCGCGCACATCCACCTCAACATTCTCGGATTTATCACCCTGGCGATCGTCGGCACGATGCATAATCTGCTGCCGACCGTCTTGAACGCGCCGCTTTCCAGTCCACGGCTCGCTCGGGTCGTCATGGGGCTATTCCCGCTGGGGCTAGTGGTGCTGATCACGGGATTCATGAATTCCTCGGTGATGATCGAGATGGCCGGTGGAAGCGTGCTGGTCCTCAGTGCGTTACTCTATGCTTCCAATCTCTTCACCACCTGGGTACGGTCGGACCACCAGGGGAGTGCCGCATCGGATCACCTCCTGGTCGCCACGTTTTTCCTGGTACTCACGCTGGTGCTCGGCGTGCTCGTGGCAGCCAACAACATCGCAGCCACTCCCATCATTCCCTTTGGGTCGCTGCACTTAGTGGCGTACACGCACATGGCGCTGATCGGATTTATTCTGCAAACGATCGTGGGTGCCCTCTCCCACCTCGTTCCGGTGATGCTGGCCGTACGCCGTGTGCCGAGCCCGAAGAAGCGAGGCCCCTATCTCGAGTACCTGACAAACGTCATCGATCGGTGGAGAACCGTACAAGTGGCAAGCCTCAGCATGGGCACGATGGGATTGGCCCTGCTCGCATCGCTCACCTGGAATGTGCCCCTTTCATCGCCCTACGTCCAAGGCGCTATGTGGGCTTCGTGTGGTCTGTTGCTGACCGGCCTGACCGTCTTCTCCGTCAAACTGGTCACCGTCCTCTGGACCGAGCCGGAATAGACCATAGGCTCCTGAACCTCATTGCCTATCACTGAATCGAATAACCGACGCTGCGAGAATCGTCCGCCATGGAACAGGATCTTTCGTTTTCCGACCCTCAGGGCCATCGTGTAGCCGCAGTCCTGGCTGCTCCCGCCAGTGAGACAGATCGAATCGCCATCCTGTGCCATGGCTTCCTCTCCGGGAAGCGCAGCACCACCAATAAAACGCTGACTCGCCTCCTTAACGCTCAGGGCATCGCTACCTTCGCCTTTGATTTTTTTGGGCAGGGAGACAGCGACGGACCGTTTGAAGCGCTCACCACAACGACCGCTGTAGCGCAAGCACATGCAGCCCTGGATCTCGTCCGGCAAAAAGGTTTCAGACGGCTGGGGCTGATGGGGTCCAGCTTTGGGGGACTGGTCGCCACGTTAACGGCGGCGCAGCGTCACGATCTCGCGTGCCTGGCCTTAAAATGTCCCGTCGTCGATTTTGCTGAGGAACTGCGGCTGACGCTTGGAGACGCTGAGATGGCAATGTGGCAATCGACCGACACTATCCCCAATATTATGGGTGGAACTGAACGCATCCGGCTCCGTTACGCATTTTATGAAGACTGTCTTCTCCGGATCGCCTACGAGCCTGCAAAGACGATCACTGCGCCAACTCTGATCGTCCAGGGAGATCAGGACGAATGCGTTCCCTTACACCAGAGTCAACAGCTGGCCGCCACGCTGACCTGCCCCAACCGTATGGAGCTCCTTCCAGGCGCCGACCACCAGTTCACGAAGAGTGCGGATTTTGGCCGGATGACGACCCTTATCGCGAAATGGCTCACGACCTACCTGACATGATTACAGAAGATGAGCGGCGGGAAACAGTTCTGCGCCTCTATCCGATTTTCAAGGAAGAGGTCTATCGGCGGCGCGACCAGATGATGCGCTGGACCGCAATTGGAGCAGGATCGCTTGTCGCCACACTGAGCATCGTCCTCCTGGTACCCACAGCACACTCGCTCTCAGTAACCTCTCGACTGCTCCTGGTCTGCGCGATGCTCTTACTGACTATTACCTATATTGGGATCATCTGGCAGCAGCACAACCGCCATCGGCAGGCCAAACAGCAACTCATCAAGCTTGAGCAGGCCCTTGGACTCTTTGAAGAGTTCCCCGGGCATGACGATCACGCTCTCTACCCTGATGACTGGCAGAATGAATGGACTCGCGATAGAAGCCTGCTGCAATACATTGCGGTTCTTACTCTTCTTACCGGTATCGTCCTCGTCGCCATCCTGCAGCCGAGCCTATAATCAATCCGGACTTCCCAATCGCCCGTAGGTAGCTTCGTGCCGCTGTACCATTTCGTCCAGGCAGAACCAGCCTTGCCTTCCATGGCTTACGTATTCCTTGAGAAGTTTAAAATATTTTCACATTACATCAACAAGTTATATTCATCAGCTTCACAGAAACAATAAACTATCCATGGCACACCTATTGCTTTAAATAAGGACTCTTGTCATGTGAAGCAGAACCCAAAGCAAATTTAGGTTGAGTATGACGACCCCAAAGCCCTCACACACAAATAGACCAACCGTCACCCTCTCCGCATGCATCTGGCTCCTGGCCATGGCATTGACTGCCCCCGTTCTCGCTGGAGAGACGGCTACACCGAAACAGCATAGTCTTATTCACCGCCCTGATGCTCCGGCATTGCCGATCGTCCCGCGTCCAGAATCCGCGGTCATGCCCTCCAGGCCCGTTGCAGCCACTGCGCCGGTGGTGATGACACCCTCCTCGCAAACACTCCACCACAAATTGACAAAGAAACCGGCCTCGGCAACTGTCAACGCTCCTCTCACGTCCGAACCAAACCCTTCACCCAGGACAAGCTCCAGACTGTCTTCGGCGGGAAATATCCCGACCACCGCGCCCCAAACCGGGTCAGAGAGTCCATTAAAGAGTACTCCGGCTCCGGTCGGTG
The DNA here is from genome assembly GCA_013140455.1 of Nitrospira sp. Taxonomy (GTDB): domain Bacteria; phylum Nitrospirota; class Nitrospiria; order Nitrospirales; family Nitrospiraceae; genus Nitrospira_D. The sequence goes on from JABFSU010000125.1 coordinate 19,165, forward strand.
ACCGTACGATTGCTCCGATTGTTCCGATTGCCACGAGGCCGCTTTCGATGTCTTCTCTGAGCAACATCGCAGCTCCAACAGTCGCTCGTAATACTGCCGCAGCAACTCCATTGACTGCAGCCGCTCAATCAGGTCTCCCCATAGCCAGTCTAGCGCCCTCCATGTCCCGGCTCGTCCAGATGAGCCCGGGGTTAACAGGCTTGCTACAACCGTCCGCGCCTGTGGCCACGCCCTCGTCAACGAC
>JABFSU010000005.1 GCA_013140455.1 Nitrospira sp.
TCGATATCGGCGAGCAGCTCTTCGGCCAGCTTCGTCATGCGCGCTTCGGTGTACCGCATGGCGGCGGCGGAATCGCCGTCCATCGACCCGTAGTTCCCCTGGCCGTCGACCAGCGGATAGCGCATGTTGAAGTCCTGCGCCATGCGCACCAGCGTGTCGTAGATCGCCGAATCGCCATGGGGATGGTAGTTACCCATGATCTCGCCGACGATCTTGGCCGACTTGCGATAGGCGCGATTATGGGCCAGGCCCATTTCATTCATGCCGAAGAGAATGCGGCGATGGACCGGCTTGAGCCCGTCGCGCACATCCGGAAGCGCCCGTCCCACGATCACGCTCATGGCGTAATCGAGGTACGACGACTTCATCTCATCTTCAATTGCGATATAGCCTAAGCGTTCATCTGGGGGCATACTTCTTCCTTCTTAGCACTCAGCTTTCAGCGGCCAGCTCCGAACAAGCTGATCGCTGATAGCTTCTTCGCTACACGTCCAAATTTCTGACTTCGAGTGCGTGCGCCTGAATGAAATTGCGGCGAGGCTCCACCTCGTCGCCCATCAGGATCGTAAAGATTTCATCCACGCCGGGCACATCTTCCAGTTTCACTTTGAGTAAGGTCCTGGTTTCGGGATTCATCGTGGTCTCCCACAACTGTGACGGATTCATTTCGCCCAGACCTTTATATCGCTGAATCCCGAGCCCCTGCTTGCCGATCTCGATGATCGTCTTCACCAGGTCGGCCGTGCCGGAGAATTGCTGCTCCTGCCCCTTCGCTTTCAGCTTGTAGGGGGCGCGGCCCAGCCCGATGGAGGAGGGAGCCAGTTTCTGGAGTTCGCGGAAATCGGCCGACCCGACGACTTCGTGCGTCAGATTCATGCTCAGCACAATGCCGTTGCTCGTAATCCGGCAGATCACCTTGTTGGATTGATGTTCTTCGTCCTCGACGATGGTCAGCTCCGCGGTTGCCTTCGGGTAGATGGCCTCCAAGACCCGCTTGGCATTGGCCACCACCGTCCTGAGCGCCGCCTGATTTTTCAGCATCTCGCGATCCAGGCCGGGCTCGTCCACGAAGGCCCGGAGAATGTTGGCTTCGTGGTGCTTCTTGTTCAGACGCGACAGAAACGTTTCAAAGGCGACCAGCTTTTTCAGCACCGGCAGAAGCCGGCGGCCCGTGATGTACCCCTGGGTGTTTTCCACATAGACCTCGACCTCTTCAACGGCGAGATCGGCCAGGTGCTCGTTCAAGAGCCCTTCGTCCTTCAGATATTTTTCCGACTTGCCCTTCTTCACTTTGAAGAGCGGCGGCTGGGCGATATAGATATATCCACGCTCCAGCAACTCCGGCATCTGGCGGAAGAAGAACGTCAGCAGCAGGGTCCGGATATGACTCCCATCGACGTCGGCGTCGGTCATGAGAATAATCTTGTGATAGCGCGCCTTGGCGATGTCGAACGAATCTTTCTCGGGCTTGTCGCCTTCTTCCCGTCGACGGCCGATGCCGGTTCCGAGCGCCATGATCAAGGTGCGGATTTCGTCGCTGGAGAGCATCTTGTCGAACCGGGCTTTTTCCACGTTGAGGATTTTACCCTTGAGCGGGAGGATGGCCTGGTACTTCCGGTCGCGGCCCTGCTTGGCGGAACCGCCGGCCGAATCTCCCTCGACGATGTAGAGCTCGCTCAGCGCCGGATCTTTCTCGGCACAGTCCGCCAGCTTGCCGGGCAGCGAGCCTCCATCGAGCGCGCTCTTCCGGCGAATCAGTTCCTTGGCCTTGCGGGCGGCTTCGCGCGCCCTGGCCGCATCGATGGCCTTGCCGATGATCTTCTTGGCGACCGCCGGATTCTCTTCGAAATAGGTGCCGAGCGCCTCGTTCACCGCCGCTTCGACGATGCCCTTCACTTCGCTATTGCCGAGCTTGGCCTTCGTCTGACCTTCGAACTGCGGATTGCGCACCTTCACACTGACGACCGCCGTCAACCCTTCGCGCACGTCGTCGCCGCTCAAAGATTCGGTCTCTTTCTTGAGCAGATCGTTGGCGTTGGCGTAGCTGTTGATCGTGCGCGTCAGCGCCGCTTTGAAACCGACGAGATGCGTCCCGCCTTCTTTCGTATTGATGTTGTTGGCGAAAGAAAACAGGTTTTCCGCATAGCTGTCGTTGTACTGCAACGCCAGCTCCAGAATCATGTCCGGCTTTTCGACATTGACATAGATCGGCTTATGGATCGGCGTCTTGGCTTCGTTGAGATGCTCGACGAACGAGACGATGCCGCCCTTGTACTTGAAAATCTGTTCTTTTTCTTTGTGCTCATCCTTCAGCGAAATCTCCAGCCCCTTGTTCAAGAAGGCCAGCTCGCGCAGCCGCTGCGCCAGAATGTCGAAACTGAACTCGAGCGTCTCGAAAATCTGTCCGTCCGGCTTGAAGGTGACTTGGGTACCGCGCCGCTTGGTCTTCCCCGTCATCTGGAGCGGGGCATCCGGTTTGCCGCGCTGATACCGTTGTCCAAACACCTGACCGTCCTGCCAGATTTCCAGCTCCAACCATTCGGAGAGCGCGTTGACGACGGAGATGCCGACGCCGTGCAGACCGCCCGAAACCGTGTACGCGCCCTGCTCGAACTTTCCGCCGGCATGGAGCACGGTCAAGGCCACCTCGGCCGCGGATTTCTTTTGCGTGGAGTGCATGCCGGTCGGAATGCCTCGGCCGTTGTCGACGACGGTGACACTGCCGTCGATGTGGATCGTCACCTCGATCGTCTCGCCGAATCCCGCCATGTGTTCGTCGACACTGTTGTCGACGACTTCATAGACAAGGTGGTGGAGGCCATCGACGCCGGTGCTGCCGATGTACATCGCCGGGCGTTTCCGCACGGCATCGAGACCTTCGAGGACTTTGATCTGGTCGGCGTTGTAACTGTCTGACTTGGGCTTGCTGATTGACTCGTTCGTGGCCATCCGTCTCCTAGTCTCTGATTCAGTTCTTCTAATTAGATCTTGATCGGCATCACGACACACTTGAACCCAGGATTCTCGGCTTCCTGAATCAAGCACGGACTGAGCGGCGTCTCCATCTGCAACGAGATGGTTTCGCTATCCATGACGCTGAACACGTCCAGGAGGTACCGGGCGTTGAACCCGGTCTGCAGCGCCTCACCGTCATAGGTCGCCGGCAACTCCTCGGTCGCTTCTCCGTAATCCGGGTTGCTGGAAAACAGAACCATGTGGCCCGGCGCAAAGGAGAGCTTCACGGCGTTCGCCTTGTCTTTCGACAGGACCGACACGCGCCGCAACGCGCTTTCCAATTCGAGACGGTTCACGCTGATCTTCTTGCCGCCCTCTTTGGGGATGACCTGCTGATAGTTGGGATAGTTCCCTTCCATCAGGCGCGAGGTCATAAGCAGACCGCTTTTCCGGAAGATCATCAGGTTTTTGGTAAACCCGATCAGCGGTTCGCCTTCGCCCCCCTCTTCCAGCAGCCGCCGCATTTCCTGCGCCGCTTTCTTCGGAACAATGGCTTTGATTTCCTGCGGAGCGCCCTTGCCGGCTTTGCCCACTTCCTGCTCGGTCACGGCCAGACGATGGCCGTCGGTGCCCACAAGCCGGAGCGAGGTCTTCTTGTCCGTGACGACCAGGGTCACGAGCAGGCCGTTCAGGATATAGCGCGCATCATTGTCCCCTGCGGCAAACAACGTTTTCCGGATCAGTTCCAACAGCCCGGCGCCGGAGAGCGGAATCAGACCTTCGCGATCGATGACCGGCAGGGCAGGGTATTCGGAACTGGGCAGGCCGACGATCTTGAACTGGCTCTTGCCCGCCTGAATCGTCGTCCAATTGTTATCCCCCGACGTCAGCTCGATCTCGCCGGCTTTCAGCTCTTTGATGATCTCGTACAGCTTGCGCGCCGAGACGGTCACGCCGCCCGGCTGCAGCACCGTGGCTTTATAGAGTCCGCGCATGCCGATCTCCAGGTCCGTCGCGACAATCTCGACGCCGTCCTGTTTGGCTTCCAGCAGAATGTTGGAGAGAATCGGCATGGTGTTCCGTTTCTCCACGACGCCCTGCACACGCTGAAGACCTGTCAACAGTTCATCGCGCCCGATGCGTACCTTCATAGTGTCTTCTCCCTCAACAGGACGACCTCAACCCCGTAGGATCTGTTCCTTCAGTTTTTCCAACGTCGTCTGCATGGCCGGATCCGCGTCCTTCGCCTTCGCCACCTGGCGGCAGGCATGGATGATCGTCGTATGATCCTTACCGCCGAAATGGCGGCCGATCTCCGGATACGAGGCATCGGTCAGTTCGCGGCAGAGATACATGGCGATCTGCCGGGGATGGACCAGCGTCTTGCTCCGGCGGCGGGACTTCAGCTCATTGATCTTCACGTGAAACTGGGTACAGACCACATCTTGAATATCTTCCATCGCCACGATTTTCTTCTTGTCCCCGATCAGATCACGCAAGACCGTCTTGGCCATCTCCAGCGTAATCTTCTGCCCCGTGAGCGACGCAAAGGCGCCCAATCGCACCAGGCTGCCTTCGAGTTCACGAATATTGCTTTTCAGGGTAGTCGAAAGATACTGGATCACGTCTTCGGGAAGCTGGATACCCTCGTCCTCGGACTTTTTCCGCAAGATGGCGATCCGCGTTTCAACATCGGGCGGCTGCAGATCGGCGATGAGACCCCATTCGAAGCGGGACCGGAGCCGCTCTTCGATATCCGGCATGTCCTTCGGAAACCGGTCGCTCGAGAGAACGATCTGCTTGTGTCCTTCATACAATGCGTTGAACGTATGAAAGAATTCTTCCTGCGTCCGCTCCTTGCCGGCCAGAAACTGGATGTCGTCGATCATCAGCATATCGATATGCCGATACCGCTTCCGCAGGTCCATCATCTTGTCATAGCGGATCGAGTTGATGACCTCGTTGGTGAACTGCTCGGTCGTCAGATAGGCGATCCGGAGATCGGTCCGTTCCGCCACATGATTGCCGATGGCGTTCAGCAAGTGCGTTTTTCCAAGGCCCACACCCCCATAGATAAAGAGGGGGTTGTACGCTTTCCCCGGCTGTTCAGCAACCGCCATGCAGGCGGCATGGGCGAACTGGTTCCCGGCGCCGACGACAAAATTCTTGAAAATGTACTTCGGGTTGAGCTGAATGCCTCGCCGTGGCTTAGGCTGTGTGACATTCTTGGCAGCAGTCGCTACGACAGCGTGGTCCTGCGGCTTGGCCGATTTCTGATCAACCGTGAAAGATACGGCGACATCTCCCCCTCCACGAGCGGCCGAGACCGCTTCGGCGAGAAGCGGACCATAGTGAGTCCCCAGCCAATCGCCGAAGAACTTATTCGGAACACCGATATGGGCGGTCGAGTCTTCAATTCGATCCAGGTGCACCGGGGTGAACCAGGTGTCATACACCTGCTTCGGGACCTTCCCTTGGATGAAGTGAAGCGCCTCTTGCCAAACCGTGTCTATACTCATAACCCTTTAAAATTCCTATACACAGGCTTATACACACCTGTGGACAACCGGATAACCTTCTTCATAATTCCTAGTAAAATGTCATCTGAGAGGAATCGCTGATTACCACGTACCCTTGTATATTGTCGAGGTGGATTTTTCTTATCCACTTCTACACACACCCTATACACCCTAATCAGCAGGCTCATGCAGAGGAAATCCACAAACTCATCAGACGAGAGCCATTCTATATTTTTCTATCTTTCCAACAAGCTGCGGGCTATTCCCACTATTCTTCTGACTACTACGACTCCGACTACTCCTACGAGTTTCTTATCTTGGTAAAGATAATAAGAAGTCAGAGCAGGATAACCTTCGCATGGGCAAACACCAATTCCAAGAGGTCTCGGTCTGTTAAACTGAGGGAAGGTGAAGAGTCGTTTGGGCCACCTTTCTGCACATGCTCGGCAAAACTGGTAGAAGAAACAGGCAATCCTTCTTCAAGAAGAACATATCCGGACTCCTGAGGGGTAAAGAGACTGGATTCAATCCCTTCCGACGGCTCACGGAGCAGGTACAAACAATCTGGCACAGCGTCCCCCTTCCCGTGAAGATCAAAATACGAGGGTTCGATCGACGTCCGTCAAAAAGTGTCGGATATATTCAGCCGTCTGATACTGGACAGCAAACTGACTTTGCACCAACGATCGATCGGCGTCCGATTGAACGATAAATGGAATTTCAAGATGTTCGATTGACGGGAGGTACTTTTCTAGAATCTCCATATCAATCACGTCGTCAAGATCTTCTGAAAGAAGTCGAACCGCCTCATTGAGAAGCACCACGGTCGTGTCATGAGTTCCCGCCACAAGTCCGAGGGCAATACGCAGCGCTTCCACCGGACGGTGGGTTTGACGGGGATCTTCTTGAATCACCACGGCTATTTTCTTAGCCATTATCGGTCACACATCTTCTCGTTACGTAAAGGCTAAAAATTGATCACAGGCATCGATAATCCCGGAGAGGACAACCAGCCCACATAAGGAGATCTTAGAATGGATCCCATCGGTCGGTATATGATGCTGTTGGCATCCATAGGCGCAGGCAAAGAGTTTCACCCCATCGGTTGCCAGTTTTTGATACCGGGCGTCAGCAATGTTCTTAACCCCTTCATCGATGAGGTACAAATACACCTCGGTGTTGCGCTGAAGAGCCGCGCGTGAAAGACGATAGACCGTGTCCACACTTTTATGGGTCGGAGGGACTGAAAGAAGCAGCCCGAGCTTCTTTGAATTCATAGGTAATTCACAGATATTTATATTAATTAATCAACAACTTATAATAATTATCCAGAGGCGGTGAGCCTACGAATTTTTGAAGGGAAAGTCAACCGCAAAAACTGCGCAATTATGCCGTGGCAATGCGAGTGAGAAGAGCGGGAATCAGAGAGGAAAGAGGTAGATCCTGTTGATCCTTTGTCTCCATGTTTCGGAGGATAGCGGAACCTTTATCCAGTTCATCATCACCGAGAATCAGAGCATAGCGGCAGGTAAAACGATCCGCCTGGCGAAGATGCGCTTTTAACGTTGCTGAACGGAAATCTGTCACGGCTCGAATACCGGCCAGACGGAGGTTGTGGAGAATCTTCAATCCTTGAAGTGCCGCCCGTTCCCCGAATGCCGCCACATAGACTGTCTTCTCTCCAACGGATGGCGGTGTGACGGTTTCCGGAAGCATCATCGAGATGCGCTCAATACCCACAGCAAAGCCGACAGCCGGCGTCTTCGGACCATCCAACGTCTCTACCAGACCGTCATAGCGTCCACCGGCTCCTACGGCGTTCTGAGCCCCTAAACTCGTGGTCGTCACTTCAAACGTGGTCAGGCAGTAGTAATCCAACCCCCGGACCAGCCGATGATTCAACTGGTAGGGAATCCCGATCGCCTGAAGTCCCTCCAGCACCTTTGAAAAATAAGTCGTGGCCGGTTCTGCCATCGAACCGGCAAGCGTCGGCGCAGCATCCGTAGCGGCCCGGCAGGCAGGCACTTTACAATCCAGCACGCGCAAGGGATTGATCTCAATGCGCCGGACACAATTCGCACAGAGCTGGCTTTCCTGTTGGCGGAGATAGGCGACCAGCACCGGCCGATAGGCTTCCCGGTCACTCGTATACCCGAGGTTGTTGATTTCCAGTGTCAGTGCAGGAAGTTGCAGATCGGACAGTAACTGCCAGAGCAAAGCGATCGTTTCAACATCCGCCCGCGGATCGGCCATGCCGAAGGATTCCACGCCGAACTGGTGAAATTGCCGCAAACGCCCGGCTTGCGGCCGCTCGTGGCGAAACATCGGCCCGAGATAGCAATATTTTTGGGGGAGCGGATCGGCCGCGCGGTTGTGTTCGATGTAGGCCCGGACCGTTCCGGCTGTTCCTTCAGGGCGCAGGGTCAGCGATGTGCCGTCCCGGTCCTGAAACGTGTACATTTCTTTTTCGACGATGTCCGTTGAGGCCCCGATACTGCGGGCAAAGAGCGTCGTCACCTCGAAAATAGGCACCCGGATTTCGTGAAATCCGAACGTCGAGGCCCAGAACCGGGCCTTCTCTTCAATCAGGCGCCAGCGCGGGGTCTCTTCCGGAAGAAGATCTTTAACGCCCTTGATACCCTTGATCATCGTCGGTCCTCATCATAGGCAAAACGTCGGGACTATAGCGGCGCCTTCCGAGCCAAGTCAACGGAGCGGCCTTGCGCCTCGGGCAGTCGGGGGGTATAGTTCGGCCCTTGTGATTGTCAGCAGCCTCGTGAGGTCTTCAGGTCAATGAGTCAGGATCAATCCAGCCGGCGCGTGATCGCAGTGGCGCCCATGCCACCGGAGAAGTCCGCCTATGCCCTGGCGCGGTACAGCCGTTCGCCTGATTCCATCGAGAGCAGCATCAAGTGGGTCCACGGCCACTCCTCGGAAAAATTCTGGGACCAGTTTTATTTCGATTACGGGCATGCGTCGATCGCCGACCTGGGTCACGTCATCATCTGTTTTGAAAACATTTCCGAGCTCGCCGCCATCCGCCTCGAAGACGAACCGCTATGGGACGGGCAGGCGAAATCGAGCCGCTATCAAAATTTTGCCTCGGGCAGCTGGTATATCCCGGACTCCCTGCGCGGGTCGGAGACCGAAGGAACCTACGAAGGTATCTTGCGGAGCCTGTCCGAAGTCTATCGTCTCCTGCATCCGCAGCTGACCCAATTTCTGACCGAGCGCGAACCGCGTCCCGAGTCGATGAAACCGGCCGATTACCAACGGACGATTGCCGCGCGGGCGTTCGACGTCACGCGCTATCTCCTGCCGCTGGCCGCGAAGACCAACGTCGGGCAGGTGGTGAGCATCAGGACTTTGGAAAAGCAGATCACGCGCCTGCTCTCATCCCAATTGCCGGAGCTGCGCCTCATCGCGGACGATCTTAAGGATGCCTGCCAGCGCGCTCCCATGAACGTGTGGGGCGAGTTGAGCGGCCAGGCGGCGGGAATGACCGAACCCATGGCCCCGACCCTCGCGCGCCATGCCAAGCCGAACGACTATCAATCGTCGGTGTATCAGGAGCTGGGCCGGTATGCGAAAGAGGCGCTCAAGGGGACCGGCCTGGATCAGCCCTCGACCTGGGGCGAACAGGAATCCGTCGAGCTAATCGAGGGACATGACCCGATCGATGAAATCGTCACGACGCTGCTCTATCGCGCGACGCACGCGCCCTATCGCAAGATCCTCGCCGTTGTCCGCGACTGGTCTGAAAAGCAGAAACAGGACGCGATCGACATCGGCATGAAATCACGGGGGCCGTACGACGAACTGATCAAGGAATTCCGTAGCGGCTATGCCTTCACCTTCGACATCCTGATGGACATCGGGGGCTGGCGCGATATGCACCGGCACCGGCGCTGCCAGCAGATCCAGCAGAACTTCACCACGATCCACGGCTACGACGTGCCGCCGCCGCTTGTGCAGGCGGGATTGGATTCCGAGTACCGGCAGGCCATGGATGCCGTGCGCATCGACATCGAACAGCTCAAGAAGGCCAGCGCCGAAGGGTCTCTCTATGCCATCCCCTTCGGGTTCAAAGTCCGCTGCCTCTTCAAGATGGACTACGCCGAAGCGGAATACATTGCCAAGCTCCGCTCCGGGGTGAAAGGCCATTGGTCTTATCGCACTATCGCCTGGCTCATGAAACAGAAGCTGGCCGCGCGGTATCCTATGCTCGGAGATCGCATCCAGGCCACATCGCCCGATATCGAAGACACCTTGACCAGATAACTTCCGATACGCCATGCCCGATCATCAAACACCATGTGAAGCCGCACTTCTCGCCGGACAATGGGACATCGCCGAATCAGAGGCCCGCGCCTGGGCACGCCATCTCCCGGAAGGCGTCGAAAAAGATCCGCGTCCGCATTTTGCGCTGAACGCCGTGCATCTCGTGCGCGGACAGTTTGCCGAAGCCTGGCAGGCGCATGCGCGCTGTCTGCATGAGGCCGACGACATCGCTGAGGTCAAGAAGTGGGTGGAAGCCTTCGTCGGACGGCAGCAGGAGAACGCCCACGCCCATCTGATCATGGGATTGTTCCTCGCCCAGTCTGGCGAGTCGGAACAATCCATGAAGTCGTACAAAGAGGCCGCGAAGCTCGCCCCTGAGTCGGCCTACCCGCATTACTTCCTCGCCCAGATCCACGAGCGGGCGAATCATCTCGAAATGGCGATCAAAGAATATCGCGAAGCCGTGCGGCTTGCGCCGGACTATGCCCCCGCTCGTACCAATCTCGGCGTGGCCTACCAGGAGCAGGGCCGCCTGGAGATGGCCATTCCGCAATATCGCGAAGTCATCAAGCTCAATCCAGAGGATCACATCGCGCATGCCAATCTCGCCTGCGCCCTGGCGGAACAAGGCAAGATGGAACCGGCCGTGCAGTCGTACAAAACGGCGTTGAAGCTCAATCCGAAAGACGCCGAAGTCCACTTCGCGCTAGGCGGGTTGTATGAAACGCGCGGGCGGTTGGATTTGGCCGAACGGGCCTATCGTGATGCGCAGGAAGCCAATCCGGAGTTCGGGTCGGCACACTCGGCGCTCGGCTGGCTCGCGCTCCGAAAGCGGCAGTTCCAGGACGCGCAGGAATTATTCAGCCGGGCATTGAAGTGCAATGACGAAGACCCCCGGGCCTACCACGGCATCGCCGAGCTCTACGCCATCCGCGGCAAGCGTCAGAGCGCGATGGAAAACTACACCAAAGCCGTGAAGCACTACCGCGACCCAGAAATGCGCAACGCGATCATGAATCAGCTTTTCCAAGAGGGACAGGTACCGGATTAGCAGGACGCTGAAAAAGACCGCCAGCGGCGTTCTCGCATCGTTCAGATCCTCAACGTACCCCAGAGGGTACGCCTCCCGTCTTCACTCGCTGCGGCCTCGCTGGACGACCAGTTTGAGTATCCTTATGCAAGCAGGTCTTCCCTGTTCTCGTGGTGGCCCCTCAGAGGGCGCGGTAGAGCAAAGAGATCAAGTGTTCTCATTATGTTTGGAGGAGATTGAGGGGGGAGAAGTAGCTAAAGTGAAATGGAGTGGGGGGAAATCACTGGGCTATAAGGCCGTTTACGACTGCTTTTAATGGCAGCCGGTTTATTTTTTGTCGGTCATCAGAACGATTTGTTGGGCGATCAGCTTCCAAGTGCATCGTGGGCTGCCTTCCACTCACGAGCCAGATTAGGGAGGCGTGTGAGGACTTCTCGACCGAAGACAACCTCATCGACGTAGCCCATGTGAAGCATGTCAATCATCCTGCATAGGTACGAGCGCCCGCACTCCCACCACGTGAAGTAGTCGTCGATGAACAAGATGTGCTGGACCTTTCGTTGAGCAGCGGTTTCAAGTTCTTCCAGCTCCATGCCGTCCAATAACGTCTCATACACGCCATCGGCTACGCGGCTGCCGAAGGTCGTGGTGTAGTAGTACTCCTTGACTTCCCAAATCGCGATAGGGTTGACAACAGAAGGGAAAGCTCCATCCACCCGCCGAGAGAGCGTGCGCAGTGGCACACTGCCATGCGTCATCGTTGTTAGGCTGCGTGGATCATAGTCACACCGAGCACCGCCGATGTTTGCCTCTACAAGCATGTTGACCATGCCAGTTAAAAAGGCATAGTTCTTCTTCTCGCCTTTTTGCTTGTTCATCGGCAACGGGCAGTGGGGGTTTAATCTCTTCTTGAGCTTTTTGAACTCAGCTTCAGCTGACCGCTTCTTCATGAAGAGACCCTGTACGGTGTCATTTAGCACCCTGGCTCGGAAAGTGAAGTAGTCAAACAAGAGTTGGCCGAAATCGGTCAACTTGTTATCCATCCCCACAATCTGAGTCGTACTGAGGCCGAGTCTGCCGAATTCCTCAATGGTGGCCTCTAAAGATGGGATCTTGATAGATTTTTCACCGCGCACGGTGTAGCCAACTTCTTGGCTAATCGTTCGGACGTATGCCCAAAACTCTTTGGGCTGGGTAAGAAATCGAGGGTCAGCCTTCAAGATACCGCTCCACAAAATCAGTTAATGAGATGCCCACCGCTTTACACACAGCTTCCAGTTCAATCAGATCAAGTCTTTGTTCTCCACTCTCGTATTTAGACACGTAAGATTGTGTCTGTTTGATTTTCCCGGCAAGCTGAAGCTGTGTGAGGTTTGCATCCTGACGGACTTGTCTCAACAGAGTGGCGAGACGTGCTTTCTTCATGCGGGGTACTGTAAACTCAAGGTTGGAATATTCAAAAATAGAATGCTAAAATTGCAAGGCAATTTGGAAAGCGCCTAAATGTTCGCACCAGCTGTCCTGCGTCAACAAGAACTGTTTAAATCCGAAGCGGTGTCACTGCCAATCTTGGCTGAGGCAAAGCCGTTTCGTTCGCAACTCTTGAAGTGGGTTGGTAACAAACAGAAACACGCAGGATTGATAATCAGATTTTTCCCAAAGCAGTTCGGCACATACTTTGAGCCATTCTTAGGTAGTGGTGGTGTGTTGGGCGTGCTAGCTCCAAAAAAGGCTGTTGCAAGTGACGCTTTTGCGCCGTTAGTCCAGATATGGCAGACCCTTCACGACGATAAAGAGAAATTAAAGCAGCAGTATGCTGACCGATATGAGCTGATAGTGCGTCTAGGCAAGAAGGCTGCTTATGAAAAAGTTCTCGCAAGTTATAACAACAAGCCATCCGGAGCTGATCTTCTCTTTCTTTGTCGCTCGTGCTATGGCGGCGTCGTCCGCTTTCGTAAGAACGATGGTTACATGAGCACACCTGTTGGCGTCCATGATCCAGTATCGCCAGAAAGTTTTGGTAGGCGGGTAGATATTTGGCATGCGCGAACTCAGGGAGCACGTTTTTTACATCTGGATTTCGCAGAGGCTATGGAGCAAGCGAAGCATGGGGATTTAGTTTACTGCGACCCCCCATATGCCGATAGCCAAGCAATTCTTTACGGCGCGCAAGCGTTCTCGTTGCAACGTCTATTTGATTCAATAGCGGATTGTAAGAAGAGGGGAGTGTACGTTGCGTTGAGCATCGATGGTACAAAGTTTTCTGGACGAAAACTGTGTGAAATTCCGATTCCTGATGGACTCTTTAAACGTGAAGAGTTCGTCAACATAGGTCGCTCGATGCTGAAACGTTTCCAAATGGATGGCCGAAACCTTGAAGATCATGAAGTGCGTGATCGCCTGTTGCTGACATTCTGATAACTCTGAATTGAAGACGGAGAGTGGGTACAAATCATTGCCCCTCGGCCATCTGATTTGGGGACAAAAGGCGGCTAGCCTGTCAGGCTGGAATTGGAGGGCTTGGGGACCGAAATTCTTGCAGGTTTTGTAGGCGAATGACTGAGAACGCAACCAATTAAGGCAATCCGAGTGAGCGCATGAAGGTTTCGACAGTAGTGGTGTAGTCGCTGGGAAGGCCCAGCTCTTTATTGATCTCACCGTGCTTCATGTCCACCGGCAGGACCACGACTCGCCCGCCTAGTTTGACGGCCTTCGACGAAAATAGTTGGGCTTGCGGACAGGCGTCGTCACGGCGCTAATATCTTTTCGCTCGGTTGCAGGTAGACGCGCTTGGACCTGCTTGATAGGATTTGGTACGCAAGAGGTATAGCCGTGGCGACAGCAGCGAAACGACAACTAGCCCTTCCCGAAACTCTCTACAAAGAGCTGGACTGGCTTGCCCGGCGTGAGGGCAAGAGCGTGGCTTTAATCTTGCGCGATCTTCTAGCTGAGAAAAGGAAGAAGCTGCTCTATCAGGAATACAGGACTCTACAGGGCTATTGGAGCAAGAAATCCAAAGCCAATCCAGAGCGGACGGCAACTAGCATTCAGATCGATTCCGAGGCATTGCTTGCTCGAGCACGCGCGGTTCGTCGAACTCCTAAAGGCATGCGACTGACGGATCGTCTGCTCTGTTCGCTCAAAGAGAAATCGAATGGAACGCGGAAAGATGGTATCCGGGGTAAACGAGAGAGAAGTTTCTAGCCTTCAGCTTGTGGCGAGATACGCTTCACGAAAGACGAGTGCCGGACTTATAATTCCCGAATCGCCCCCTGCAAGACCGTGATCTGGGTCACTGGGTCGCCGGAGGATTTCAGTTCGGTGCGGATCTGGTCTTTGAGGTATGAGGAGTAGCCGACGCGGTCGACGAGGAGATCGAGGAAACGTTCGGCGGGCAGCAGGCTTTGGGTCCGGAGTTCTTCGACCGTGTCGTCGCTCACCGGAATGTAAGTGCTTCCAATGTGGAAGACCACGTTGTAGTACCGGTTCTTCCCGATGCGCTCAAACCGTAAGCCCTTCATCGCAAATTCCCTTTCCCTCGTGCGAGAGGCTCATTCTAGACAAGTCTTGGCGTGGAAGACAAGTGCGGTGCGAGGCGGTCCCGCTAGGCGCTTTTGGCCTTCTTTCCGAAATATTCCTGGCGGCTCACCGACACGTCCGTGACGAACATGACGCCGGAGTGCTTTTCAAACAGCGGCCGGAGGCCGGCGAGGATCGGCTCGACCTTGTCCTCCGGGACGACGGTCATGATCATCTCAAGACTTTCCTGCTCGCTGAACATGAAGTGCGCTTCGCGGATGCCATGGTGTCCCTTACCGGACAAGTTGCCGATGATGGTATAGCCGGTCGCTTTCACGCGATCCAGCAACTCGGTCACGAAGGCCTGGTGTTCTCCCGCGACGACCACGCGGATCTCCTTCATCGGATGCAATGTCAACGCGCCCATCTGTGTGCTCCTTCCTTATCTGTGCCCACGTGAGAATGTCCGCTCGTTAGAGAGTCCCGTCGATTCGAACCCATTCGCCCGTGGGGCGATACCGATACCATACCTGGTCATCGGGGTCGAGGGCGACAAGATGCACCCACTCGTTATGATAATAGTGCCGCAGGATTTCGTGCCGCTCGACCAACTTGTCGATGCGCCCGCGCGGCGCCTCCACGATGGTGAGCAGCCGCATCGGTTCATGGTAGGGCACATCGCCGTTCATCACTGTCTGTCTGGCCAAACCCAACCGGAGGTCGCTCCAGGGGCCTGACATGATCCCGATCCGCCCCACGACGTTATGGTAGATCTTGCTGCCGCTGCCGTACACATCGTTGTCCACGGCGGAAAAATAATGCTCCATGTTGATCCATTGCGCCACGACTTGCGGGCCGGTCAACAACACTTCCAGGAGACGGCCGTTCGAATCCTGGCGCGCATCGTAGGATTGCAGGAAGACCCGCCCTTCGAGGTTGAGCCCCTTGGTCAGCTCCCGTCGCCCAATCACAAAGGCCGTATTGCTCGAGAGGCCCCATTCCGGCCGGACCTGACTCCAGTCTACACTCCGTTTCCGCACGTGCGATTCAGCGGTGCCCTCGTCCAGCGGCTGCTCAACCTCAGGGAAGCGCGCACACCGCTCCTGACTCGTCAGGGTGGAGGCTTCTTTCAGATCTTCCTGGAGCCGCGCCAGGTCGGCGCGATGGGTGGGCGGCACATCTTCCAGGTCGAAGAGTTGGACGTTGTCCGTCGTCGTATCCATCTGACCGGCCAGAAAGTGGGTGTCGGGCGGAATCGCCAGTTTATTCTTGGCCAGCCGCTCCCGTACTTTTTGGTTGTTCGCCATCATCGCCAGGACGCGGGCATTCGGATTTCCTTCGTTGCCACCGCAGGCGCCGCAATCCAGAGCTGACTCATACGGATTGTTCTCCGACGTACTGCCGTGGGCGCAGATCAAGACCAGCCGGGCCAGGTTGTTCGTCAGCCCCATCATCCGCAGCGCCGTGTCGACCGTGAGGGTCTGTTCTTCGATGGTGAACCCCATACGGGTGATCCGCTCCTTCTGGCGGGAAGCCGATCGCGCGGTGAGATCATATTGGCGCCGGAGGACATCAACGAGCGTGCGCAAGAGGTCGGGCGTGAGCTCGGCCGGTTTCGCCGCATCCACGAGTGACGAATCCAGGTCGGCCTGGCCGTTCAGCGCTTGTTGACGCAGGGCTTCGACGAGGGCCGGCGTAATGCGCGAGCTGCGCAATCCCGCACGTTCATGCAGCACTTTTCTGACGATGGCGTGGTGTTCGGCTGCCTGCATCTCTGCGGTCTCGGCCGGGGCCATCTTGTCGACGGTCAGGGTGGTGGCGATGGCCGGCACAAACAGGCGCCGCAACCAGGAGGTCCAGCGTTGATAGAGCGACGGCAACAGGGTCTTGCCGAAGATCGGGAGGCCGTAAAACCAGCCGAGCGATTCCACCATGACATAGGGCGTCACGACGTTTTCTTTCAGATCGTGCAGCAGCGTATGGCCGGCATGGACCCACTTGGTGCGGGCTTTGTGTTTCGACACTTTGTGATCGAGATAACTCCGGGGAATTTCACGCACCTCGTTCTTTGCGCGCATGATCACGGGGAACTGCTCGGTTTCGTGTTCCTTTCCCCAGGCCCGATAGCGAATGAAGGCCGCGAAGAATCCGGCGAAGCCGTAGGTCTCGTGTGGACCGGTGGACTCCAGATGCCGGCGGAACGGCTCGGAGCGCACATCGATGCAATAGACCGATTGCGAATAGGGGCGGTTCTTGCCCGGCTGATCCGTTGGCACGATTCGCTGCTGCGCCGAGGTCCGCAACTGGGCGAGCAGCCGCTGCTGGTAGGCGGCTTCCAGTGCTTTGAGCCACACCGGGCCATGGTCTGATTCGGGAAATGACTCCATCCAATCGAAGAGCTGCTTCAGCGTGGCGTGCGGCGTCTCGGCTAAGACTGCAGGATCCAGTTCCAAGGAGCGAGCCAGTGCGACCAACCGCTTGGCGGCGCCGCGGCGGGCGGCAATTTCCTGCCGTGGGACCACGTCCGTTCCGTAACGTTCGATGACGAGTCCCCAGCCCTTTCCCTTGTGATGCCGGAGCCGATCCACTTCTTCGGCATACAGCGCGGGCAACCGCCCGGCGACCCGCTGTCTCCTCAAATAGTATTCGTCGGGGTGCTCGCGCATATAGGCGACGACGGCGTCGTAGCGCCCCTCGATGCCGAGTTCTTCTCGGCAGGTTTTCTGGACCAGCTCGCCGGCGTACCAGAGGCGGATGGCGAGGAATTTCACGAGACCGACCGGATAGGCTTTCTGCCAGGGATAGTCCCGTTCTTCCGCGCGCCACTTGATGAAGCCGGCCCA
Organism: Nitrospira sp.; assembly: GCA_013140455.1. GTDB lineage: Bacteria > Nitrospirota > Nitrospiria > Nitrospirales > Nitrospiraceae > Nitrospira_D. The sequence goes on from JABFSU010000005.1 coordinate 17,148, forward strand.
GCCGGGGAGTGCGGTCAATTGCAGCGACAAGTAATCCTGGCGCAGGTCCGACGGAATGCCGAGCCGGTCGAGGCTCTGCAGCAGCGCATCTTCTGGGTAGTCGGGCAGCTGTGCAATTTTTCTGCGGCTGTCCGTGATGCCGCAGGGCGACCACTCCTGTGCCGCCAGGTCTTTCCAGGCATGGTACAACCCCTTCTCCCGCTCCGGCATCGCCCACGTCGCATGGCCTTCATCCAGGAAGGCCTCGCACCACTTGATCAACTGATCGTTGATCTGCCGTACGATCTGCGTCCCGAAGGTGTCGTCGCACCAATGCGACAGCGTCAGCCATCGGCCCAGCGCTGACTGATCGCCTTCCACGATGAGGTGAATCCGTTTGCGCAGATCGGGGAACGCCCACTCGGTAGACAAACTGGCTGCGACGACGTCGATCACGGCTTGCGCGGGATCGTGCAATTGATCATCCAGCGGCTCTGCCGCAGGCGCACAGAGTCCCTCCGTGAGACAGGCCCGCAGCACGTCGCCATGCGTGATCCGGCGCGAACCGATCGTGACCGACTGATCCAGGAGGAGCGGCTTCAAGGCGGCGTCGAGATGGGCCGCCTCTATCCGGCCCGCTTTCAGATACTCGCGATAGAGCGTACCGGGGAGATAGCTATGTCCTCCCATGAATTGCTTGCCGCGCCGGGCCGTCTCTTCAAACGGGAGATACTCGAGGCTATGAAGCGGATTGTGATGGACGAAGGTCCGCATCGGCCAGTACTGCGCAATCACTTCGCCGGCGAGTTGGACCACGCCGCGCAGCTCCATCCGTCTGGATTCGATGTCGATCGACGGGTTTATCGGTTCCATACAAGCGATCCTGAGTGTGCGCCGGCGGGTTCTGAGTCGGCGCCGGTTGCGGCGGTCGTCCGGTCCGGTCCGAAAAGGCTGATCGGGGCCACCCCCAGCGCGAGCAGGGTTAAGACGACGATCACCAGCGCCGCCAGCTCGGTCTGGAGCAAGTCGGCGTAGCGCAAGTCTGCGCGGCGAGTGCCGAACAGGAGCCTCTGTACCAGATCCAGGATGTACCAGGACGCAGCGAGCCAGGCGCAGACCAGCACAATAATGCCGGCCGAAAAGGCGGCGGTGGACGACAGCAGCAGACCCATGAAGCCTGCGAAGACGCCGAACGGCGGCAGGCCCATGGCGGCCAGCGCCAGCAGCGACAACAGCACGGCATACTGGGGCATGGTGGAGGCCAAGCCGCTGATGGCTTGCGGATCCACGTCGTCTCCGTAGCGTGTGCGGATAATTTGCCAGGCCAACAGGAGCCCGCACATCACGAGACCGACGGCGCCGACGAAGAGCGCGGCGCGCGGCGTCGCCGAGCGTGTGGTGACCACACACCACCAGAGCATCGAAAAGAATGAGAGACTGCTGTAGGCCAGCAGGAGCCGCACGCGTGACTGTGCCAGCGCCTTGATCGCGCCATAGATGGTACCGGTAAGGGCGAGGAAGCTCATCACCCAGACGACGGGATCCGGCAAGGTCGCCGCGAGCGGGGCCAGACTATGCAGGCCGAGCGCCGGAAAGAGCAGGACCATGAACGACGGCAAATTGCCGGGCAAGCGGGTGAGCGCGGTGAGATGTCCGTCGTGAAACGGCACGACGGGCAGGAGAATCGTGCAGGCCAGCAGCGCCGCCATCGAAGACAGCGGCGGGGCGGCGACCAGCGTCAGCAACAGGCAGAGGGCGCCGAGCGTGTAGGCCCCGAGGCCCCACCAGGAGATCGGCCAGAGCGGCGTGTGATGGCGATAGAGCAACACGATGACGAAGCCATGGATCGCCATCAGGAACAGTGTGCCGACGACCGGCTGGCTCGTGAGCGCGCCGAGTCCCAGGCTGAGAAATACCAGGGTTAGGACCCAGGATGCGCGATGGTCCCGGTGATGCGGTTGGCCCAGGAGCGACACCCC
>JABFSU010000023.1 GCA_013140455.1 Nitrospira sp.
TTGTCATAGCGCCCCCCACCCCCGCATACTCGGATTTTAGGAGGCCAACCGTCTGTCAGAGGAAGAACGGCATTGGGTGTTGATCCCTCGGGAAAGGGCAACACGGAAGGTGCGTCATTTCGGCCGGACGTGGCACCGTACCGCAACAAACCAAACAGGTCGCCGCCCGGCATCGACGGTCAGTGCGTATATTTTCGCCTACGGCGAACGCTGCACCAAAAGGGAAAATGGATCCTTGGAACTGATGTTTTCTTGAAGGCCCATAGCCAGTTGGTGGCAGTGTATGGAACGCCGTTTGAGTGTCTTGGTTCGGCCACTTGGCGACAGTCGCTACGGCACTCGCCACGCCGGAAAGCTGCCGTTCATGTGAGATTGTGCTCGCTTCGCGCTAAGCTTGGCTGAAGTGGATCTGAGTCGGCTGGGGGAGGGTCGTAGAACACCCGCTTATCGGCGTCCACAAAACCTGCCAAAATTTCTTCCTGTAAGTTATCGAGATTGGGCTACCTCCAGTTTCATTCATACACCTAACTCGGTGTCTTTGAAACCGGCAGCAGCCCAGTAGTCCGTTAGCCAAGTTAAGCATTCTCAGACTTCTTATCGACCGTGATAATGCAGAAACAGACAATGAGCAAAAGTATATGGCAGTCGATGACTTGCAGAAATATTTTATCCCAATGGGAATTGGCCACGTCAGTATTCTGAAGTTGGTAGAGGAACTTTTCGACTACAGGTTGGTTGAATCGTACGATCCAAGCTCAGCCCGCATAGATGAGGAGCAAAGAGTCAAGATATCTACCTCTGGAAGAACACACATGGAACTCTCGCTTCACAATCCAATATACATGTCTAGCATGGCAGGGGCGACTGGAGTCCGCCAGGCTGAAGTAGCAAAAGAAATTGGAGAATGGCTAAACGTCAGGCCGATGCCGAATTGGCCACTGCTCATTAATGCCTTTGTAAATTACTGCTTACGGGAAGATGAATGTTTTGTTGAAGTACCTCCTTCCGAAGATTATGGAGGGCAAAGACTCTTGCGGGCGGATTTAAAAAGCAGATGGTTAGTTCATAGGGCGTCCGCCAAATAGAATCGATCTCTTCGAATGGATTTCTCTCCTTTCTCCATTACTATTAAAAACGGATCGAATATCCCTAGTTGCATCTCTATTGAAGAGCCAAGCAGGGCTTGAACGTGATACAAGACGCGGGTCGTAAAACGGTCGTATAGCAGAGCGATTTTCCACTCATTCTCCATCTCACTTGATCTCACTCCCTCCCATCTCGTAAACGTGGATTGGGCCAGCCGCAAGGTCTTAGCCGCAACAGTCGCGATCACGCTGGAGGCCTGCCATGCGGTCGAGGTGCTGCAAGAGGCGTTCACACGGCATGGCACACCAGAGATGGTGAACACCGATCAAGGCAGCCAGTTCAGCATGGACGGGCGCGGACCTGGAGGGACAATGTGTTCGTCGAGCGTCTGTGGAAATCAGTGAAATACGAGCGGGTGTATTTACATGCCTACGACTCAGTCAGTGAAGCCAGGCAGTCGATCATGCAATACCTGGAGTGGTACAACCAAGCCAGGCCCCATTCGAGCCTGGACAAGCATACACCGGATGAGGCCTATGCCGTGATGCTGCCGACGGGTAAACTGGCAGCGTAAGTAGCAGCAGAGACTTCACTTAAAAAACTCGGGCGGCTGTTCAAAGGAATGGGGCCACTTCACTCCCCCTGCAGGTCATTGGAGCCGTCGCGACGGGAAAAGGTAAAACCATTTAAGATTGGCAGGTCACGTCAGTGTGAAACCGATTGAAGGTTTGGCACTCTCAGTTCCAGGTTCCCGTCGCGACGGGAACCAGAACGACGACGTCTGAGGTGATTTGCAGGGTGGCGCTGATCCAAACCATGATTCCACTGGGGATGCACGCCATTGGTCAGGTGTTGGATGCTGAGGTGGTCATCTGGGCTGGCACCAGGGACCGTCGGACTGGTGGATGCTCTGACGTGGTCCGCTGGAGGCCACAGGGTGTCGAAAACTATCACGGCCTCGAGTCCTCGCTCCTGGATCACCGCACTTCAATCTCCGGTCATAGCGCTGCGGATGGATTCTGGCGTAGCCGATACTGCTGGGGGACCGTGCGCACTCTCTTGATAGAGATGAGGAAAGGGAACGGGAGTAGCTGAGAGGAGGCGCGGCACCACACATCGCTCATTGTCACTGAACAGTCTTAGCCTGCGTCACAATCTGCTGAATCTTGATGTGCGGAGGCGGGGTGTCCTGCTCAATGGGCCTTGTGGGAGCGAGAATAGCGGGAACTCATCGAGCCACATCGTGGATGCTCGTGGAACGGCGGAACCTCATGTCTGAGCGAGCTCGTGTTCCATGCTTGATCACCAATGAAATCATGTCTTCTTCTTTGTGTCCTCCTCACGACGCCATTTACAGACATTGCATTGTTCCGGGTCATCGCTCCAGATCTCGCTATGGTAATCACGATGCCATTCCTCTTCGTTGTCTTTGGCGTAATTCGTGGTAGCGACATGAGCGGCCTCATGCGCCTGGTCAATGGCCATAGGAATGACGGTGTCAATGACTGACAGGAAGTCTTCTGAACTCATGTCCGTTGGACGCAGATCTGGGCAGTAATAAATCTCCCAGAAATCACGCCGGAAGGTACTCGACGAGAGTTGCTCTTGGTCGGCTAAGACGGGGAGAAGCTCGTCTAGGCTACTGAACAGCATACTGTTGTAAATGTGGACCTGTCTCTCAGTCCAATATTCATCGGGCTCGAAGTCGAATTCATTGATTTTATGGATTGGATAATATGTCATGAGATCATTGCCCCTTGAGAAGAGTTCAAAACCTACAATTATATCGACCAACTTGAGGAAAACTTTAGTCCGTGGCTTTCCTTTTCACTCCAGATTAGTAGTGTCGGTTGATGTAACAAAGTAGTCGATCTAGTTGCGCCAGTCGAATCCGTTATCGCGCAGAATCCTCCTGGCGCGGTGAGCAACGGGTACCAGTCTCACATCAATGGTCAGACGCATCTAGGTCCAGAGTGGAGGATGCGTCAGAAGAGATCAAACAGCATTGGTCGCTACGAGTTCACCACAGGCAGTTCAGCCCAATTGGTCGTGTAGGCAGACGACCGCCGATAAGATTGCATCTGCCAGGCTTTCGTCAATCCGCACGCTGCGTATTGCAGCGTCCCGGCGCCCCACCGAGCATTGATGGCATCCAGCGCAGCCATCAAGCGTTTGGACTTGGGACGATCATGCTGGTCGAATAGATCGGGTTGCACCTGGCTGGCCGGCACGAGGGCTATGTCGTTTTGTCAGATCGTTGAGTTTGTGTTGGGTTATGACCTGAGCAAATGTACCGCCCTTCGCGTCGCGGATGAGATTGTCCACTACTAGCTTGTAGCCTCTGAGGGACAGGAGTTCAGCGTGATGTTCTAGCAAGATCAGACAGCAATACAGTTTGGAAACTCCCCGATCTGTGCATAGCAGTGTGTGCGTTGCGACACCTTAGGTTTGTATAGAAGGACCTTGTATGCGTCGGGGTGGTTCTCCATTGAGTGAGATGTGTTTTGCCTTTGAATGCAGGATTACATGATCGGCTGCGGCGGACACAGAACCAGCCGCAGTTGTTCGACCAGGATGGTCTCCAAATTCGCTGGCGTGAGGACTCGATAGCTCAGGTGCCTGACGCTGCAATAAAGAGGGTAGCGGCCTCCTTGAATACTGGTCAGCACCTCATGGTCGGTGAAGGATGGATAGATCCAGAGTGTCGTGAGTGGGGTATCCACTTCGAGTCCGATATACGGGGTGACCTCGTCCATGGCCATCAGGAGATTTGCCGTCACTCCTTCAAGGCAGAGGGTATTCACGAGCTCTCTCAGCACCGGCGCTGCGATCTCAGTCACCAGGACTTGGAAGCGCCGGCCTGCGTCTGCGTCGTCCGGCAAGACCCCCTGATCCTGACCGGCACGGATCGCTGCTCTCAAACCCATTAACTCACTGCAGTCATTCATGGTTCTCCTCCGTCCTCAGATCATTATTCTTGGTGGCTCTTTCTACATGTAGATCGGTGACGCGACTCTCCGGTGAGAGCCGCGCCACCATCCGTCTTTATTAATTCATGTCGTTGGCTCGGCGTGGCCCGAGAAGACGGAGTAAGGCCTCCTCAACAAGCCGGCGCACAGGCTCGGGTTTCGCGCGCCGGTATAGGAACCGGCTTTCATAGCCTTGTTCCTTTCCCGTGAAACGCCGAGCCAGGAAACAGACTGTCATGCCATCTTCTGCAGGCGAAAAAAACAAGCCGACGTCGTTGACGTAGAACCCGAGGCTGCGGGTCTCCTCGTCCGGACCGGTGATCGTGACCTCCAGTCCTGCATCCTCTAAGGCTTCTTTGGCTTCATGAAGCACTGGGAGAATTTGAGCTGTCGCAACTTCTTGAAACCGCTCCCAGCTCACCGCGGATGGCATGAGCAGATCGTTGGCCTGCCATTCCAAAAGCTTAGATCGCAAATAGGTGAACGATGTGGTCGTGGATTCCATGGGGAACCTCCTTCTGTGGGGTAGTGCCGCGTGGCGGTCGGAGATAACGCGGCAATTGTTGTTCAGCCTGACCGCTTCACAAGCCCCACTGGCTGGCCCGTCCTTGCAATTCTAGATACCGTGGAGCTTTCAAGCCTGGTATGGCGAGTGTGTGTAACTCGGCGGAGACCAGTCGAGGGAAACACTCACGATGAGAAATGTGAGTCGATGCAGTAACGGAGGGTAGGATGGCCTAAGACATGTAATGACGCGCACGGTCTGATGGAAAATCATGAGGAAGATGATGGCCCGAGCCCTAGAAAGGGACATGAGGGCGACGGCATATATGCGGGTCGGGAAAGCGCCGATGGAAGGCTATCGATTGTTGCGTAAAGGTGTCAGGGGCTGGAACGGCGTGATGGAATTGTACCGATTGGCAGGGTTCAGAGGATTGTCCGGGTTGTACTGGTTGACGGGATTGAATGGATTGTTGGGAGCATAGCGATTCGTTGGGTTGACCGGATTGCCGGGATCATAGCGGTTCGCGGGGTTAAAGGGATTATCCGGCGCGTAAGTCTGCGCAGGATTCAAAGGATTGTCGGGTGCATACTTACTGGCCGGATTGAAGATATTGTAGTTGCGCTCGTACTTCTCGTCGAAGCCTGGATCTGCGAGTGCAGATGTGATGGAGAAGAACAGCGGCAGGAGAAGGAGGAAGACGATCAACATGACGCCCTTGCAGGCTGTCTTCGAGTCCAACCAAGCCATTATCCTGGATTGCACTGTCATTTTCGATGATCCTCACATACCCACACCCTGGTTCGGAGGCACCTCAATGGCTTAGGATTCATCAACCGTTCTCTCAACGAATAGCTTGTGATTTTGAATTCTGACTCCCCGAGAGACCAGGAGTACCTCCCAGGGGCGACGATAGCCAATATCAGGAGATGATAAGAGCCCTAGACATTCTTCCTGTTCAGTAAGCTTCCGGAATGTCTCAAAATGGGGATAGTTGGGGAGGACAAAGGTCTCCTTCCTATGTAGAATCGGTGGATTGGAAGAACTGAGGTATTCTCGAATGCTATAGGTCGTCTTGGGAAGATAGACCTTAACGCTTCGAAGCAATGCAGGATGTGGATCTTCTTCGAAGTTTTGATACTGCAAAAATGAAAGAGCCCGGCCGTCTTTAGCAAACTTCACAAGATCATATGGAAGCTCTCCCACTATTTCTTTCCCCGCAAAGAGGAGCACGCGAAGCAGGGGAGGAAGCTCGTGTTCAGCAGAGCGGTGAACGTATAGGTGAGAAGGAAGCAGCTTCCCTATTCGGCATGTTGAACAAACATTAGCCACAACCTCTGGCTTTCCAATACTGAAGAGAAATTCCTCCCCCTCCTTCAAGGCCTCACTGTAAGTTTTCCAACTAGCCTTAATGTCGCTTTGGATTGAGGCCGGTAGCTTGGAAATGCCTGGAGGCTTGATATGCTCGAATCTCAGCATTGCAAGATAGGTAAGAATATCCTCGCGCCGTTGGGATCTTGAACCTTGGAAGGCCGTGTGATCAATGAGCCCGAGAGCCAAACGCTCGATTCGTTCCTGTGACCCAAAGCCTTCAGCGAGCTTTGAATACTTTGGAAATTCGGCGGGTAACGGAAGACGGCCTAGACGGTTAGCTAGTGCCACATAGGATACCGCTAATTTGCTCTTCTTAAACTCCGCAATGAGGTCGGTTCTATACTCGAGGCGGCGTGTAAATGCTCGGCTTGCTACATAGTGGGCTTCGGCATCTTCGTCCTTAAAGACATAGACGACTCCTAACGCCGCAACATGTGTTCTGCGTTGTAAGGCGGTCTCAACATACTCTCTGAATTCCGTCTGGCCATAAATCTTTTGGAATGTTCCTCGGCTAGTGAGCACTCCATCGCCGAATTGATCCGCATCGACAAGTGCACTTTCCACTCTCACAGCGACGATGAGCACCTGCTGGGCAAGGGAGAAAGCCCGTACCAGCGTTTCTTCTCGTTCAGATGGACTTTCTATCACATTCAAGACATAGCCTAGGTTGACAACCTGGGCTGGGGTGATCTTCTGCTTTGGTTGGTAATGAGGATCCCACCCATTAACTCGAATGCGGCGTGATCGCAGATATCGAATATCGGCCCCATGTCCGCATCCAAAATCAAATACATCTGTCGTCTTATTTATGATTCCCTCAGCCAAGGCAAGCGCTATGGGGCGCGAACACGACACTCTTCGGATGGCGGTTTGGTCACGCGGGATAGGGGCAAGCAGTTCCACTTGCTCTTGTTGGGCAGGTCCGGGTTTCATAACGTGTCCAGAGCCCGTTGAGGGGTGGAAGAGTTAGAGATACTCGCCTGGTACTATAGGCAATATAATATTTGGAAATCTGTGAGAAATCTCAACCAAAGATCACTCGCAGTTCAGAAACAATAGCTTCAAGGCAATCAGATGCTATGATAGGCACCTGTGCAATGATCAAATCATCTTCTCCCTGAAGTTTAGCAGCCAGGTGTCCCTTCCCTAGTAGCCGTTCTGCACCTTTCTCGCCCAGTGCAATTTCTGATGTACCCTCGCTGTCTACACGGAGTACCAGGCGATTGCCCAAATTCGCCCGAAGTTGCATCGGCATTACCGTCGCATCCGGACGTTGAGCGGCAAAGACTAAGGAAATTCCTGCCGCCCGCGCTTTGACCCCCAGACGTCCTACAACATCCGACACAGCATCCGCGTAATTTGGTGTCATCATCCATTCTGCGAACTCGTCGTGGATGATCCACAAGAATGGTAAACGCTCCGTTGCGCTCGCCTTTGCATTGAACTCAAAAATATTGGAAACCTTGTTCAGTTTTAACGTGGCATAGCGACGGTTCATCTCGTCGACAAGTTCGCTTAAAGTGTGAATGGCCTGTTCTTGATCCGTAATGATGCCGCCCTGCAAGTGTGGCAACCCATCAAACGCGAAGTAGTCCACGCCTAGCTTTGGATCAATAAGAACAAGCTTGGCCTGCGCAGGTGTATTCGTACATGCAATACCAAGAATAATATTTTGCATCAGCACCGACTTACCGCTGCCAGTTGAACCAGCAATCAGCGTATGCGGCGCGTTCGCTTTGGGTGAGAGGAAAAGTGGATTGTTGTCTTCTTCTCTGACTGCGATTAGTAGGTCATGGTTGCCGTGAGTGCAATCCGGCTTCCACTGTTTCCAGACATCCGGCAAGTGCAGCACTCGGCGGTTCGGACGAGCGATGGCGATGACCACAACTCCCGGTTCGGCTCGGACAGAAATGATGTTTAACGCGTGCGTGGTCAGAAATTCCGATCGCCGTTTTAGCACCTGCTCAACAGTCAGATTTGAACTACCTTGAAATTTCAGCAGTGCCGCGTTCGGAGTAAGAACCTTGGAGAGCATCTTCGATTGAAGTTGGAATTGCTGTAAGGCGCCCTTACACCTACTTTCTACAAGCTTGAGCCATTCTTCATCAGCAGTATTGTCTACAGAACCTCGCTCATAGCGAGCGATAACTAGGCCAATTCTTGGGTCAACCCACGTGCCGGTGGAGTCGACTGGCGTAACCGTCACTACGGGGACAGGTGGTGTCAAAGCAGGTGATGTGTCGCTAGACAGCGGTGAAGCGAATGGCGACTGCGAAATTCGATCCTCTTTGGATCGTGGTGCCTCAGTTTCTCCCTTCGAACTATCGTCGCCCTTGCGACGCTGAACAATCTGAATCCGCGCTGATGGCTTCTGGTACGTCTGCTCTTTCCAGATATCGGACCCCGCGATGGCTTTACGGATATCGATTGGGTCCGCTTCTTTAGCGTATGCAATGACCAGCTGACGTAGCCGTGCTCGCGAAAAGACCTCTTGCCACGACTCCTTGGCCTCTGCCACCGCCCCGAAGTCTGAACATTCCGGTGAGTCGGACGGCCCAGACACAAATATATGTGAATAACCGCGCATGTGGATGGCACACTCGCCATCGCGAACAGCTCTACGCCACGCAGCCAAATCAATGGGCGAATTTGCAGGGAACTGAATACCATTCAGCATAAGGTCTGAAAATCTTGACAGCCAAAGGTCGCGATCGAGTCGCTTCGGGTCACCGAAAATAGCATCGTTAATGCGACGTACGGTATCGCGTAGTTGCTTCTGCGATTCCTTCCGCTTTGTAGCGAGGCTGGCGCAATCAATATATTTTGATTCCGATATGATAACGGCAAGCTGGAGCTTGCCATCCTGCGTCTCTTCTGGTGCAAGAGCTAGGACGTCCGCAATCTGTTCTTCACGCTGACCAAGCCATTCAGCATAATCATCAAGAAAGTACCAGCCAAAGCGCCGACCAGCGCCAAGCTCATGACGAATCATGTAACGGCTAAGAACAACGCCCATCAATTCACTAGCATTGCGTCCCCGCTTCGCGGCACGTAACACGAGGTCACCAGAAATCTCGTTTGCATCATTAATGAATCTTTCTGCAAGATCCCGACACTCCACATCGCTGAGCTCAAGGTTCAAATCTTTGACTCGCACGAAGACCATTGACCGTAGCAGGCTCAACGGTGCGGTAGAGGAAATGAGAATGTTTCTTCCCTGCGTCCCACCCTGCTTGCAGCGGATAACCTTTACATTTTGGTTCAGAAGTTGGCGACGATCGAGCAACTCGTCATAATTCACCACCCAAGTGCCCAAGCTGTGAATCTCATTAAAGATGCTTGCGGTAAGGGGGTCATTGAAGTCGAGTTTCCTCGCGGGGAGCAGGCGTGGGCTTTCAACTCCATCCCAATCACCCTTGATGAATGTCGTCAGGGCCGTGATAAAGGACCAGCCTTCATTAGTCTGCACCGGGCAGCATAGATACACGACGGACTTCATATCGTCCGTCGCAGAGGGGCGTCGTCGTGTCCACCGCGCAGGGATGAACGTACCCGACTCCACTCGCACACAGGTTTCAGGATACCACTCAAGGCCCGCGTGCCTTGCAATGACGTCCTTAAGAAACACTATGTCTGCCACTGGTCCGTCCTTTGGATCTGGTGCAGGCGCTTGGTCTGCCATAATGCCGATGCGTAAACGTGCCATGAAATCTTTTGCTGCTTCACTGGACACGAATGAGTCCACGTCAGCCTCTGAAGATTCTATGATCTTTTCGTACAATTCACGCAACTTCATCCCATCACGATGACGAAGAATGATCTGACACCGCATGTCTTCCTCGTCTTCGTGTAGTTCATTCATTTTCTCAACCAGTGCATACGGAAGCCTTGCGGAATCACAGTTGTAGAGGACAACCGAAAAGTTTGCCCGCTCGTGGGGATAGAGCGACAGAAACCTTTTTGTCAGATCAACAATAAGCGCGGAGGTTTCAGAGGGATTCTCATTCGTATCGTCGAAACCGTCGTTGCTTATGACCGGAGACTCGTAAAGGCTGTAATCGAGATATTTGTCGGTCAGTGAAAGCAGCTCAGGTTTCTTGTCATACCAACCCAAAACAATTTCGGGGTAGTAGGGATGCGATAGCTCTTCCTCAAGCTCCTTGAAGAAGAGCGGTGGGTCACCAAAAAACACTTCATCAGCGCTCAATAAGTGCTTGACCAGCGAGGCTACTTGCAATGCCTTATTCGCCATTGCAGACAGCCGGAGCGGATGCCACGGTGCAACGATGGCGGTAACACGCCCTCCATCAACCACAACCGTGCCAACATTCAACAATGGTCGGAGAAGATTCTCGCGGTTCCGATCGCCCTTGGCATCTCGGCTAATGGCTTCAAGCAATGCGCCATAATTCTCGGCCTGTTTCACCAAGAAATTACAAGAGACGCCTTCCTCCATAAAACCCTGAATAGCTGCCTTGTAGCTCTGATGAAACATTTGGAACACAGCCATAAGCTTCGAGGCAACTGTCTCGGACAAGAACCCGTCTTGCTGTGCCTTGGCAAGGTTTGAGAGCCAAACAAGAGAGATATCTTGTTCCTTCTTGTATGTAGAGACCAAGGAACCTCGATCTTGTCCGTATGCAGCGTACAAAGTGTGGACGTTGCGTAGATCAAGAGATTGGAAGCGTCCCTTGGCACTGACTGGCTCACGATTGACACGGCAAAACACTAGTGGATGTTCGGCCAAGCGTCTCCAGTCGTTGGGAAAGTCGCTCGCAATAGCGTTCGGATCGTACCTCCAGACAAGTTGCTTGAAGTATGTTTCTGTCGAACCGTTGGAAAGCGCCACTTCCAACTCCAACAGGAATTTCAGTTGAAGAGCAGATTTGGCGACTGAGCGATTAACGTATTGCTTTGCTGCCTTTCTCCATTGCTCACTCAGCGCTTCAAAATTCATCAATTCGCCGATATCCCACGAAACACGATTGCCAAACAATGCTTTCAATCCACGATACCGCCTGGCAAAAAACAGACCCACTTCCTCATTCAAGTCTTTGAGGTCTTTCTTTGTACGACGGTCACATGTAATTTTTAGTCGCCGCTTTGACGATGGGATGTCTTGGTCGAACAACGATTCCAAGCTCAGGGCGATACCCATAAGAAAATCTTCCGTCTCAATAGGGGTGCCAAAAATGAACCTGTCCCACTTCGCTTTGAGCGATGGCGCCTCTTTGAGTTCGTTACGGTGCCTCCGATAGAATTCTTCATCCTCTTCTTGCGCTTCCGTGGTATTCCGGGCACTCAACCGTTCGAGATAATCCCCTTCGTCACCTGTTACTAAGTCAGGTTCGCGCTCTTCATAAAACTCCCGCGTCGCCTTGCCAAGATTGAATTTTTCTCTCTTCAGACCATCGAACAACGGCTTAACTATCTCCCATTCGCACTGGGCAAGGTCAGCCGCTTCCATATTCCATCCGCTATTAGCATGGATGAAGGAGTTGATTGTCGGATGGAGTTCCTCTGGGATGACGTCTTTCACTTTTTCGAACGCGTTGACCAGGTCTTCCTCCAATAGGAGTGACTGGGTTGGTGTCTGCTTCACGAGGTAACAGCCATGCTTCCTGATGGCTTGCGCGTAGAGAGCCTTCCATTTTGATAAGTGACCGGCAGTCTTATCATTCAAATTGCAGAAGAAAGCGGTGTCTTTTGGGAGATGAAGCGCTGGGAACGCAACGCCAAGCGCAAATAGAATTGGGTGGCCATTTTCGATTGCGGCCCTGGTTTGGAGGAGATACTCGGCGAAGCGGTCCAGGGCGAATGACCGAACCTCAAGCAGACCCATCAGCGCCTTTATCCACCATTCCTTGTGTTGGCTGATAATCGGCAATCCCTCAGCCGCGATCAGTACCCATATATCAGGGTGGGCTTGTAGCTGTGGTGCGCCAATAGGAACCAATTCCTTGAGCGATTGCTCTTCGTCGTCACCAGTATTTGCGACAAGCAGTGCAGATTTATTGCACGCAGCATTGCGGAAATAGGTCGTGCGTTCTTCGGTAAGAACTTCTGGAGGTAACCCATGACCTCCGACAAAGTGAATCGGCAGCTTGATTTCGACGAGGCACGACAGATTCGAGTCCGCTAAGACTGCCTTGGCCACTGCTGTTGTCTGATCTGCGGTCAAGCAGTCGAGTAAGTACCGAGCAACACCCGTGGCATCATCTTCGGTGAGACGATAACGGAGGTACGTGGCGCCTACCTTACCAATCAGTTCCTCGCTGGTCATCCAGCCTCCACCCGGTAAGGGTTGATCACATATGCGCATCCGTCGGATAGACGCTTCAGAAGCCCGACGCTAGCGAGTCGTTGTTCTAGACGTCGTGAGTTCGCCTGAAACGCCTTCTTATCGAACTCATCTTTTGCCAACACTCGCTCGGCCTCTTTGTCACCAAAGACGAGCCCATATCGACGATGTAGCTTTTCCAGCAACTGATGCAGCTCAATGCGGTTCTCAACGTTGGCAAACAGAAGGGTCTTGAGCAAGGCATCCGTGGGCGCATATCGTAATTTTATAGTTCCACGCTTTGAAACGAGTCCAATTTCTCGTCCGTAGTTGCGGTGAATATTGGCAACGTGCTGACGATGCCGCTTCATCGCCGCCTGTCGCAGCGAAGTAATCAGCTGCTGGGGGTCGGACGAGCCATCATAGTCCTCGCCCCAGCGCGCTTTGTCTTGCAAAATCTTCTTGCACTTTTCAAATGCATCGTGCTCGGTCAGGGCCTGCTGCCAATCCGTCCCCATCTCAATGTTCGTAATGAATGCTTCGACCGCCTGGGCTGGTAGGAGGTTGTTCTCCTGATAGAAATCGCAAGAGATCTCACGGACGAGTGTCTTCTTGGGAGCGACCACTTCACAAACTAGACTGAGCGGCGACGTCATGCCAAGGACCTGACGCGAAACCCCTAGCTGATACTTAACCAAATGAAGTCCCGCCAAGTTGGTTAGATGTGGAAAAACATCGAAGCCAGGAATATTCAAGCGCAGAATGGCAAGCCAATCCTCAGCCAGTTCATCGAAGCTGGGATGATGGGCGTAAGGCAGAAAGGCATTAGCACGATCGCCGCCGATTTGCTCATCGTCGGTCGGTTGAAGGCATTTGATGATGGAGTTCCAAGTCGAGTCGGTCATACTTAACCGACTAGTCAGCGCTGTAAGCAGCGCTTGCTTGTGTTGTGTTCGGCAGAGCATCAGATACAGGAGCTCACCCGTCCTTCCAAAAAAGCGACGGTCATTGGTGGTGGCGGTGTTATCTAGGTCTTCGTAGAGGCACTCCTTCCCGTAGGGGAACACGAACTTTGATGTCCAACGCTTGTTGCTGTTCACTTCGAGGCTCGTCGAACGAATGAGCGACACGACTTCACAGAAATCATCGAACGAATGGAAATGGACTTTCAGGTAAGTGAACTGAGGATGCGTGATACCCGTCGCCGACTTCATGCGCTTAAACCACTCATCCCATCGGTTACTGTCGTTTGGATAATTCAGCCTGATTTCTGCAAGATGCGGATTATTGAACAGGATGTTTCGCAGATAGAGCCGATGTGCTGCTTTGTATTTCAGCATATTCAGGCCGTTTGGCTCCTCGAAAGCGCGGCTCTTCTCGACCTCATGATAAAAGACATTGAGGAACTCAAGTAAGACCATCCATGGCAACTGCTCATCGTAGAGCCGGTGTCCCCAAATTGCTTCATCCACCCACATAGACGAGGATTGCTCTAAGGTGTCTGGCGGCAGTAAGGGTTGTAGTTGTGCGCTCATGGAATGATTTCTATAAACTTTTGATCTGGCATTCCCTGGTCGGTCAGCGCAAGGAGTTTCAGTCCGATGGCAGAACCCTCCGTAGCCTGTTCCCTAGCCTGACGTCTCATGTATGCGGCGATAAGCTGGCTTTTGAATGCGAGCAAGTCCTCATAGCACTCCTTCGAGAAACTTGCAGGCAGCGCACCTTCCAAAGCGACGCGGGAAAGAAATTCGTAGCGAATCAGTGTGAGATTGAAATCTACCGAAATGTCGTGAGCAAAGAAAACAGACAGCACGACGCGGCCGCTGGTCCCATCGAAGCGGATAATGATTTTTTCTCCCTTGCTTGGCTCCACAGAGACCTGCTCGAGAAGAAGGCGGCTGATTTTTGCCTGAGAATTGTTTCCTCCAGTCGCAAGGTAAAGATCGCGGTCGCTATTAATGAGCATACCCGTGAACACGCGGTTCAACCCTTTAACAAGGCGTGACACAATTGGCCGCTTAACTATTCCTTGGTTTCTTACAACACTCAGAACATAGTCGAGATACTCACCGGAGAATTTGAAGACGGTAAGCTCCCAAAGACCAAGTTCTTCTTCCTTGTTCTTCGGAATTTTGAAGTACAATCCTCGACGCTGACTCACCAGCATCTGCATAAATTCGCTCGCACCATCTTCGCTTTCATTCGTGCCTTCTATGTAGTCAAGCTTGCTGGCGTGAAACCTGCTGTCAGCCCCGTAGAATTGGTCGTTGACAAGGAACTCATTGAAGTAGGGCCCGAGATGCTCATCCCCTTCACCAAAAATCAGAATGTTGTCGATACGATTTGAGGTTTCAAAACCAATTTGAAAACGTTCCAAGTAGTCAAAGATAGTGATTGTTTGTCGGCGGATGGCCGAGAGATTACCGCCAAAGATGTTATTGAATAAACTGGCCCTTGAAACGGTTCCTGCAGCTATGATTTTGGGCACGTCTGCGGGAACCATGAGATGGTCTTTTGCATCGGGATGGCCAAGTACCGAGTTCGTGAGGAGAAGCAGTATTTGGCGGATTGGGACGTGCAACCCGTTATAGTCACATAATTCAAGTAACGCGCGCAACCGCGAGCGCACTAGCTCATTTTGAAGTAATTCATAGTTGTGTCTGATCGGACACTTCGGCCCAAAGACCTCGTTTTCTCCCGGAGTACCTTCCATTAGTTCCTGCCAGCCAGGATGCTGCAGGAAGGCTGCAATAGCCCGATCGAATAGTTCAGCTGAGCTGGCACGACTGAGGTTGAAGAATTTTAGACGGACACCAGATTGCTGCCTTTTATCTTCTACCAGCAATTCCTCGAAAACCTGGCGTGTGCGTTTCACATGATCGGTTTCTTGCAACCTCCGCCAGGATTCAATTAATTGCCCATCGTTGGCGGCGATAAGAAATATTTCATCAGTGTCCGGGGCAAAAATCGATCGACAGCACCTCTGGAGTAGCTCTTCTTTTTCCGTTTCCCATTCTGCGCCCTGCTGGGGTGCCCAACCGCTCAAATCACGGATAAAATGGATTTTGATAGAGCGGTAGAGGGTTGGGTCGTCTGACTCTGGCCATATTGTCCTGTCTTTTGGGTAACGAGATTCGAGGGTTAGATAGGGGCTATCCGACGCCCATTCATCCTCTGCCCCTTTCAGCGCTCTCCAAATCTGGCGACAAAGGTGAGTTTTTCCGTCACCAGCAGTGCCGGTAAGAATTACAGAAACTGGATCCACTGTTGCATGGCTGAAACAATTAACTATTTCGGCCTCCGCTGGATGTTCGAACTTAATGGGTGCAATTCCCTGCCGCCGAGCCGATCTTTGAATCGTCTCGTCGTACATATTGTCATTCCGGGGAACTGGCCCGTAATGACGCAGGAACTTTAGCCAACTCAAGTTCGGCATTACTTCAATCCACCTTAGGTGGGAGGCTACAGGTATCTGCCGGTTTAATCAGAATATTCCCAAGCTGCTTTTTCAATATTGCACTTTTAATCTTGCTCTCAGTCGGGTCACAATTCACCATCCAAAGAATGAGCCCGTCGGCCAACTTAATGTTCTTTTCGCTAATCATCATATTTGATCCATCCCACAAAACTCCACGCCAGGGAGTCTTGTGAAGCACACGAGGGATCTTGGCGAATCTTTTTATGAACACTTTTTCTTTCATCCCGAAAGTTTCTGCTCGACGCAGACAGCGCGCTATCATAGGGATAGCAATCGCTCGGAACAGAAGATCACCGCCTTTTGTGCTTCTATATCCCGCAGGAAGAGATGCGGAGGGAGGAAGGTCCCGGACTCTCTTTAATTCAGCAATTGAATCTATGAGGAGATCCCAAATCTTGTGTCCTTTCTGAATAAAGTCTTGAACTTCGCTTTCACTTGCAGGTCTAACCGCCTTATAGGCTTTCCATTTTGATAGATTGCAGTTCATGAGGTAGGAATCCATGGCCTGATAAAGCGCGGCAAGTGAGGTTACATTTGTGTCGTCATGTGGTGAAATGGCTTTGCCTTTTTTTAAGGACACCCGACCATTCTTAAACAAAGAATGGTTCTCAAGTAGATCCCGGCAAGTTATGGCAACAACGTCGTCCTCATCTAAAGCAATGATCTCGGTTAAACTTACTGGTTTGGCATACCGGTTAATGGTTGCAAATAGTCGTCTAGTTCTCTGCAAACCGCTAGGCTCATTGCTGTGCGCTACAAAAATCGCGCAGATTTCATCCTCGAGTTCTTTCAGATTTTCTGTCTTTAATTCTCGCACGAACTCTTTTATGCCTTCGACCCGATGTTGCCCATCAATTGCAAAAAGCTTTTCTTCGCCGCTCAAAGTCAATATGCCCAAGCTGTTCGCTACGCGCGGCTCAAGATTAGAAGGGTCGAATAGATCAGACTTGCCCACGTCGAGCTGATGCCATTTAGGCTCGCCTTCATATACGCCTACAACAATCGCATTGAAAAAATGTTGGGTCTGGGATTTTATATATTCTGCTATAGTTTTAGACCGTGGTGTCAGCACACGCTGTATCATGTCTTTCAATAATTGACTTTTATGTATTTCATTTGTTTCCCTAATGCGACTAGAAACCTCCTGAAATGGAAGTAGGGTGACATAGTAAACCCAATCGCCTATTACCCCTCGCATTGCTGGGACTTGCAGAGCCTTACTCATTATTTCAGCCCATGGATAATGTGGCTTACGCTGGCAGGGTACTGATGATTAAGAGGAGGCCATAGAGCCGATATTAGAGCGTCCTCTCCTGGCGCTATGTCTCCCTGTTGTCGCACTGTGGTGAAACAGAATTCTAGATAGCCGTCATACTTATTGAGGGCATAACAGATCTGAGCACGTTTGAGTTTTTTCATTTCCTGTAAATACTGCTGAAATCTCTGTCGCAAGCTGGTCCTGTCTGCCTTGCCGACATAAAGCACAAAGTGATTCTTGGGATGAGCCGCTACTTTGGGGCAAAGAACGAAGGTGTATAACCCATGTTTCCTGTCGGGAATATATTTAGCTGAACTCTTGGTGAAGGGTACGGATTTCCATCTCCATGCTATCCCTGCTGGCGGGCTAAACTCCTCCCAACGACTACGCCAAAATATCACCCTTTGGAAAATATGCTTTTTAGCTTCGTCAACGTCTTGGATTAACTCCGCTGGATCAATAACAGACCTCATAAGTGCCTGCAGCTCCCTAGAGTTGACAAATCAAACATGCTTTCGGCTCATCATCGTCGTCTTCTTCCATCCCACCCAAGACTTGGATGAGTCTTTTATTACCTTGATTCGCCTTTCTCCGTTCCTCAGACTCAGTGTAACGACGCTTGATCATGGCAATGCTCTCAGGCTTCCGTAGCTCGCTCAACGGCATTCCTTGAACCCAAGTGAACGCTTTACCAGGCGAATCAGAGATCTTCTCGTATTTCTGAGCCTCCTCAAACTGCTCGGGATGCGTTTCAAGCAATCGCACCCATTCGATTGGGCGCTGGAAAAAGCAGAAATAACACCCCGAGTGGGTCCTGCCCCACTTGAGATATGGCGGCATCCCAATTCCGCTGTCTTCGAGAATCTTCATCACGCCTGCGTAATCGATGCCATCTTCCTTGAAAGGAAACACTGCCTTAATATTTGGCTTCGTGCTGATGTAACCGACCCGATCTTCATCGGCGCGTAAGCCAACATAGCTAATGACCGACTCCTCACCAACATACTCCTCGAACGGCTTCAGTTTTAGGAGCCTGGTACACCACCGCATTTGAGGTGACGGGAGGAAGCCCCCAAACACATCTAGCCAGTGGTCGAATCCAGCCTTGGCGTTAAGTCGCACAATCTTCTTACCCAGGAACGCCTCGACACAATTCAAATATTCATATGTTTCAGTCAACTCTTTGTCGGTGTCACAGAAGATGTACTCCATCTCCTTCACGCGGTCGCGCATATATAGCGCGAGTGCTGTACTGTCCTTGCCACCTGACATACAGAGGATGTGCCGAGTCGGTTGGCTCATGCGTCTGCTTTCCCTTCTTTAGCCAAGTTGGCCCAGATTGCGCGCGATGCTGCTGCGAGACCAAGACGCTTGTCCTTCGCCAAAAGAGTTTCAAATTGCCCTTGTAAGTCGCGGAGGTGTTGCTCTTCGCTTGCG
>JABFSU010000122.1 GCA_013140455.1 Nitrospira sp.
ACACCGTCACGGTCATTTCCGGATAGGTGAACTCCATCCATGAGTTACAGGCAAAGGCGATATCGTTGTGGTTGACGTCCGAGGTCATCTCGATGTCCTGAGTGATCAGGGTCTCGATGTTCGGATCTACGTTGCGCACCATGTCGTAATGGTGCTTGGCGTTGTTGAGCACGTTGACGTTGGTGACCCAACGGAACTTGCTCGGGGTCGGCATGTGGGTTTTCCCGGTGAAGACCTTGCGTCCATACTTGGGAGTATTGACGATGAGGGCTGTATCACCGTGATTCCAATAACCGACCTCTTCGCCGTAGTAGTACGACTTGGTCTTGATTTCCTTCCCGTGCGCGTTCGGATCCGTCGTGATGTTGAACGGATCTTCACCGGTATGCACGGCCAAACCAGCGCCGGACCAGGGGGTGGCCGACCATGTTCCGGCTTTGTAGTTCCCGGCCCAGGTATGCTGTCCCGTTCCGAACTTCCCGACGTTCCCGGTGATGATCAGCACCATCGCGGCGCCGCGGGCGTTAATGGTCTGATGGAAATAGTGACAAGTCCCTTCACCGTTGTGGATCGCGGCCGGCTTGATCGTGCCTGAATCGCGAGCCCACCGGACGATGAGGTCCTTCGGAGTGCGGCAAATCTGATGAACCGTATCCAGGTCGTAGTCCTGGAAGTGCACCAGATACATCTGCCACACCGGCATCGCATCGATCTCACGACCGTTGAGCAGCTTCACACGGAACGTGCCGTTGAGGGCTGCGTCGATGCCGCTGTTCGTATAGTGCCAGCCCACCTGTTCACGATGGAGCGGCACCGCCTGCTTCTTGTTGAGATCCCAGACCATCATACCGCCGAGCCGTTCGATCTGCTCCGGCTTCAACGATTGCATGCGGCCTGAGTAGCTCTTCGAGAAGTCGGGGAAGGCATAGTCCTTCACCACATCCCGCGGATCCAGATACTGGAGGGTGTCGGTCCGCACCAGGATGGGCGCGTCGGTGAATGACTTCAGGAAGTCAATGTCGTGCATATTTTCATCGACAATGATCTTCATGGCGCCGAGGAACAATGAACCGTCCGATTCCGGACGCAGCGGCATCCAGTAGTCGGCACGATAGGCGGTCGGATTGTATTCGGGCGTGATGACGACCACGCGGGCGCCGCGCTCGATACATTCCAACTTCCAGTGCGCTTCCGGCATCTTGTTTTCGACGAAGTTCTTCCCCCAGCTGGTGTTCAGCTTGGAGAAGCGCATGTCGGACAGGTCGATGTCGGAACCCTGGGATCCCGACCACCAGGGGTGGGCTGGGTTCTGGTCGCCGTGCCAGGTGTAGTTCGACCAATACCGGCCGCCCTGCGCCTGTTCCGGGCTGACCTTCCGAATCCAGGTGTCCAACAACGCGTTGATCCCCCCGTTCATCCGGGTGTTGCCCATCTTCCCGAGAATCCCGAGCACCGGCATCCCCGCGCGATGCTTGAAGGTTCGAGTTCCAGCGCCCTTCATCATTTCAATCATTTCCGGAGCATAGCCCTGCTCGCGGAGACGACGCGCACCGGCCTCACCGCTATACCGCGTGGCAATGATGACCATCGCCTTGGCCGCATAGGTGAAGGCCGTATCCCAGGACACGCGGAGCATGTCGTCCAGGAAGCGGCTGTCAAACTTGTATTTCCGCTTGGTGTCCGGCGTCAGCTCGGGGGAGCCGTCGTCCATCCACGCCTTCCAGCCTTTCCGCATCAACGGACCCTTCAAGCGATAGGGGCCGTACACGCGGCGATGGAAGGTGAACCCCTTCAAGCACATGCGCGGATTGTGTGCGAACGTTCCGCGGTTGCCGTAGAGGTCTTCATAGGTTTGGTGGTCATAGTTCTGCTCGACGCGCATAACCACACCGTTCCGGACGAAGGCCCGAATACGGCAGGCGTGCGTATCGTTCGGCGAACAACACCACGTAAAAGATGAATCGTACCGGTATTGATCGTGATAGACACGCTCCCACGACCGATCCGGATAGTCACCCAGCGGGTTCCCGACTTCGATGACCGGCTGGAGCGCGGTCAACGCCAGGACCTTGTCTGCTACCGCCACCGCGGCCACAGTTCCCGCAGAGACTTTCAAAAACTGTCTGCGTGACAAAAACATGTGATTTACCTCCCTGCTAAATGACGACTATCTGCACAAGCTTCTTCCAACTGGCTCATTCCACCCCCCTTCCTGCTCATGTCCGGTTCTGCAAGCTCACTGATACAAATGCGGAGCGTAGCCTTGCCGGCTGAATCCTATACAGCAAGGTCGCTGCCAGGATTGAAATGAGAATGCTCCAGACGGAGGCAACGATCTAAGTAGCTGATATGCTGTGATAAAGCAGTCGCTCAAGTAGATCTGGAGGCAGTAAGGAAATAGATGGGATCATGAATCATGGGATATAGCGATATGCGGAGCTAGGAGAGCCATGAATAATGCAAGGTTAGTCAATGATTTATGAAGTGCATATGCGCGTATTCGTCGTGGGAAACTGTGAATACCTTTGCGATGTACCGACAAGAGAGCAAAAAAGGAGGCAGAAAGAGTTACCAAAGAGAAGCACAACGAGGAGGCACCCCCTTGGCGGATCAGAAAGAGGGGGTAGGGGGTTACCGGGAAGAGACAGGATCTAGAGGTCTTCTGGTCCCGCTGTATCGAGAAAACGTTTCATCAGTAACGAGAAGTGCTGGCGTGGGATGCCGCTGCTCTCCGCTGCTTTGGTAATCACACCGTCGTGTTGCGCGAGTTTTACCCGCAGGTATGTCTTGGTGAAATCCTCGATGGCCCGCTCTTTCGCTTCAGCGTAGGGCAGGGCGCATAAGCTCGGATCGGCCGGTGTCAGATCGTGCGTAGTTCCGCGAGGCAGCAAAGCCCGCACATCTTGTTCGGTAATCGTATCCGTGGCGGCCAGCATCACTACGCGCTCAACTACGTTACGCAACTCTCGGCCATTGCCCGGCCATGAATAGGCGGAGAGCCGATCGAGAGCCGTTTCATCAAAATGACATCGTGCCCGGCCCATTTCCCGTGCGAGTCTCAGTAAAAGATGACGTGCGATAACGGGAATATCATCGCGGCGTTCCCGGAGGGGTGCGACCGGGATCGACACGACCGCGAGGCGATAGTAGAGATCCCGTCGGAAAGAGCCGTTACGCACCTTCTCTTCCAGATTCTGGTTGGTGGCGGCGATGAACCGCATGTCCACTCGCCGTACTCGGGTGCCGCCCACGGGACGCACTTCACTGTCCTCTAGAACACGAAGCAGTTTGGCTTGGAGCATGAGGGGAAGCTCTCCGATTTCATCAAGGAAGACCGTGCCGCCATTGGCCAGTTCGATCAAGCCGGGTTTATCCGCGATCGCACCGGTAAATGCACCCCGCACATGGCCGAATAATTCGCTCTCCATCATGCCATCAGGAACGGTCGTGCAGTCAATCACTTGAAACAGTCGATCTCGCTCAGGGCTTTGCTGATGAATGGCTCTGGCAATCATGCCCTTGCCGGTGCCCGTTTCACCGGTGATCAAGACCGTCGAGCGGACGCGCGCGGCTTCCTGGATGAGTTGTTGGATCCGTTCAAAGGAAGCGCTGACCCCGACTAAGCTGCTGGCCTCACCTTGTTGCCGGTCCTGCTGTTCATACACGGCATGCCGCCTCAGAATTTCGGAGATCCGGATCGCCCGGTGCAGCCGTACGCCCAAGTCTTTTGCATTGACCGGCTTCAACACATAATCGAATGCTCCCCTGCGCATAGCCTCGACCGCCATTGGCACTGCGTTCATTCGAGACACGATCAGAACGGGCAGATTCGGATCGATCGATTGAAGTCGGCTTACCAGGTCCAATCCTCCCATGGCGGGCAGCATCATGTCCGTCAACACGAGATCCACCGCCCGCTCTTTGAGCAGGTCAAGGGCACCTTCCGCGGTCGCACGCACTTCCATTTCGAAGTCTCCGCCGAGCGGCTTGAGTTCCGCTTCTTCCAAGGCATGCAGCATCAACTCCACATCCGTCGCATTGTCCTCCACAATCAAGATAGTAAACGGCGCTTTGGCCCGTTTTTTCATCGCCCGCACGTCAAGGAAGTCTGTGTTGGTCATGGTCCGCCTCGGGTCAAATTGTTCGGTGGCACGTTCACCAGGTCCGGGAGAGTGGCTTCGGATATCGCGCCGTGTGCCTCACCTAGTTCTTGATTCAGCCAAGGCATCGTGAACTTTACGGTACAACCCTCGTCGTCGGTCCCTTCGATCCAGACGCGGCCCCCGTAGAGTTCTACAATGCGCTGTACGATCGTCAATCCGATGCCGCTGCCAGACACATCAGCTGGCCCCAATCTGACAAAGGGCTGGAACACACGAGCCTGCAGATCAGAAGGAATGCCGATGCCTCGATCGCGCACCGAAAAGCATACCGTATGCTTCTCCGTCTGCGACGTGATGGTGATGAGGGGAGGCTCTCCCGGTTTGGCATACTTCAAGGCATTGGAAATCAGATTATCGAATATCTGCCTGAGATAGGCCCGGTGACAGGCCACCAGCGGAAACACGGGATCAATCTGGATGGTCGCTCGCAACTGCTCGATCTCTCCCGCCTGCGCCATGAGGACATCATCGATAGCGAGCCTCGGGTCCACCGCCGTCACCGATCCCTGGCCAGCCCCCACGCGGGCCACTGAGAGGATTCCCTCCACGCGTCGGACGATGTCGCTGCCATTCTCTTGAATCAGTTTCAACCATCGGGCTGTCCGGTCGTCAATCTGTCCGGGAAACTTCTGCGCCAGCAGCTTGGCCAGTTCCTCCATTCGTGCACCGGGCCCCTTGAGATCGTGCGCCAGCGTTTCAGCAAGATGTTCGAGTTGGCGCAATCGGGAGAGCAATCCTTGTTGTTTCTGTTGTACCGATTCGTAGAGTCGCGCGTTGGAGATCGCCAACGCGGCCTCCTGGGCTAGCCCTTTCGCGAGGCGCTGGTTCCATTCACCGGCCGATCGTGGCCTCTCGCTCAGCAGTGAGAGCACTCCGAAAGGAATTCCTTGCGAGAGGAGTGGGACGGCTAGCATGCTGTCTCCGATCAGATTGCGACGGACGACCTGTGGGCGCTCATCGTTTCTGAAATGATCTCCGACTGCCGTCTCCCGGCTCTGATAGGCCTGCACGGAGACGGGAAGTTCCTCCCACAGCATGACCGCTTTCTTCAGCGAATCATTCCAGTCCCCGGAAGCTGCTTCGACGAGCCAGCACCCCATGGCCTCGTCGCGCAACAGGACCAGGCAGACATCGGCTCGCACCAGCTCTACCGCCCGGTCCGCGATCCGGCGGAGGACCCCCTCGAGTCCGTCCGGGCCGATGGTATTGATGTCCTGTCCGATGGTGCTGAGGACTTCCAGCTCGCGAATCTGCGTCCCGATCCGGTCCGTCATCTCGACGTAGGCCGTGGCGAGTTGTCCGAACTCGTCTTTCGACAGCCTGAGAGAGGCGAGGGCTTCTCGAACGATGGCAGGGGAGGCACGGGTATCTAGGGCGGTGGTGACGAGGTGAAGGCGGGTGATCGGGCGAGTCACGGACCGGGCCAGGATCACCGATCCGATTCCCCCGAGGGTGAGAACTCCGCCGAGCGCGATCCATAGTCCGTAAAACGCTCGCTGCGAAAGGGAGCCGGCCAAATCGTTGATCGTCGTCAATTGATCTTCGAGCTGGTCCTCAAGTCTTCGCAGATCACGGCGCAGGGTATCGGACAATTGCAGCCCTTGACCGGATCGAATATACGACGAGGCCTGTTCTGTTTTCCCCTGTTGCATAGTGTCGATCAACTGATGTTTCGACAGGAGCAACTCCCTCAGCCGCTGTTCGATGGAATCCACATTCAAATGATAGTCGGGCGCGGCTTCCAGAGTTCGCCGTACTCCGTGAAGCAAGGAGCCGAGATTTTCTTCTGCCTGGAGAAGGGGATTCAAGAAGGCGGACTGGCCTGTGATGACGTATCCACGAAATGCGTCTTCGATGTCGATGGAGAGGCGGCGGAGCACTTCAACCTGGTGCCGGGCGAGGAGAAGATCGTGTCGCTGCTGTTGTGCGACGAGGAGACGTTGGACCACATAGAGGTGTGAGGCGAGTCCTCCTACAAGGGGAACGCAGAGGAAGAGAAGCACGGCCCATACCTTGTGTTGGACTCGGAGGGTTTCCCACCAACGCTGGACAATCCCATACACCGGCATGGCCTCCCGTGGCGGTTTCCTGCCGCCGGTAGTTCATGTGTCAGTCAACATGGGTAGGAATGGTAGCCCCTTCCATGCGGACATTATTGAAGCCGGATCACTTGCCCTTCTATCTTGATATCAGTCAGCAGTTTCCCAAAATTCTTTGCGAAAAGATCGGTGATTAGGGCTTGTGCGTCCTCCTCATCAAACCAAAACACCCGATCGCTTCCCGTTCCGGAAACGCGCTCTCGTACGACGCTCTCATCGGTGTGGTTCATGATCCGAAACGCCAGCGTGTTTGTGGCCGTGAGATCGGTATGCATGAAGCCGCTTTTCGCATCGACGGACAGGCTCTGAATAGTTCCGGCAATCGTGATGTCTGCGCTGTCGCTCCCCGGCGTGCGTGCCAGCGATACTTTCCAACCCTGCCGGCTCAGGTAGTCGACGAGGGCTTGGGCCGTAGCTTTGGCGACCGTTCCGCTCGGTAAGTCGAAGTAGCTGATTCCACCCCAGAGGTGCGATCGTGTTCCGAGATGGGTCTGATTGGACCGCTGGTCTTCGAAGGGGAGCACCGCAATCCTGGGTCCTGGGGTGGCGAGAGAGGCGGTTCCACCACCCGGGGTCCCTCCAGGAATAGCAATATCGATACGCTCGCCTTTGCCGGCACAGCCTCCCAGTGTGAGGATCCCGACACAGATGAGAAGCCGACACGATAGACGATGCACAGTTGCCTCCTTCGTTTGATGGATGGCCCAATGAAATGACCTGGTGGAACTTTATTGCATGACGAAATGCGCACGACGATTGTATTTCCAGCAGCCTTCGTTGTGTTCTTTGCAGGAAGGTTTCACTTCACCGTAACTGGTGGTGTGAAGGCGCGAGGAAGAAATCCCTAGATTCTCTAAGTATCGCTTGGCGGATTTGGCGCGCTTTTCTCCCAATACGAGATTGTAGGCTAGAGTCCCGCGCTCGTCGCAATGACCTTCGATCAATAACGACTTGCCTGAGGCGTTTCGGATCCACTGGCCGTTGCGTTCGAGTACGGACTGCGCATCTGGACGAATGGTGTACTGATCGAAATCAAAATAGATATCTCCGATTCCAGTGGAGTCCGGAGTCATGACGGAATCTTTATCATGCAACGGAGCCGTGTTGCTTGACGGGATGGTGTTCCCTGGTGCCTGGGAGGAAATCTGATTGGTTCGCGTTTCTTGGGTGCGGGATACTCCACTCTCCGCAGGAGGCTCTATAGAAGCGATGCGATCCGGCCGGACAGTCTCGGCTGGAACCTGGCCTTTTGTGGTCATGGATTGGTCTCCTGCGCTGGAGGACAATTGCTTATTTGCACAGCCAACCACGCCAAGTATGAGCCCACCCAGGGATAAGGCAGTCCACAGATACAAGAAAGTTCGGCTCAGGCTTCGGATCATTCGTCACCTCTTGGCTGATTAGGGTTGGGTGGCATACCGGTGAGGCTCCCACTGCCGTTCACCATGAACTCTGTATAGGGCGGACAGGAAGTGTTGTCGGCATTAGTGAAGTTGCGACGAGGGCCGGAATCACGAAGATCTTGGGAGAATTCCTGCTGGTTTTCGGGTGTGGCGCTTCAGATGTGAAGAGCTTCGTCATTTTCCGCGCGGTTGATCCTTGAATGCGCGCAGGATGAGTAACACGAAGAGAATCCCGATCACCAGGCTCCCCACGAGAAAGATCATGCCGTCAGTCGACGTAGCGAGAATTTCTATCAATGCCAGTTAACGTCCTTGTCTGTTCGTGAACTCGACGGTGTATGTTCAGGGGCATATTCCTCTTCTGACCGGATCACACTGTGCGAGGCCAGATCAGTCGTTCACGCGAGAGAAGTGATGGGTTGCAGGGGAGGCCGTTTCCTGTGCGCGCCGCCTCTTCGCTCGTTCCCATGGGACTGATCTGGTGTCTCGATCACCGGGCTACTCATATCGTATTCGTACTACATTGTCGATAGATGGTGTGCACTATCACACCTGGGAGGTCCTTCTATTGCCCAGAGTGAAATAGCTGGACTGGATCCGCTCATTCTTCTTCACTGGCCTGTTCTGAAAGACCACCTTGGACACGATGACAGGCATCGCACAGCAAGACGACGGGGTAGCTCATCCATCGTCCCGGCGTTATGACCTGTCCGGATTCGTCCTCCAGCTCCATGTGCACCGCCTGGCTACATAAGCCGTTGGACTATGGCACTCTATACGGGGTTTTTTCGCGGGATGGAACTCGTAGTTTCCGAAGGTGCCGGCTATATTTTTACGAGGGAGCCGTCACGCTGATGGAGCTAGGTTGGAGTGACAAGCCCGTGGGTCAATGCATATTTAATCAGATCGGCCGTATTCTCTAGCTGCAAGTGTTCCAGGATTTGTCCCTTATGGAATTCAACGGTTCGGGGAGAAATCTTCAGCACGTTGGCGATGTCCTTGGCGGTGCGTCCTTCGGTGAGAAGCTGGAGGACTTCCTTCTGACGCACAGTGAGGCCACCGGTGTCGCTAGTCCTTCCCGACGGTGCGGCGAGAAACACAGTCAGGAGATCCTTGGTAATAAGCGGGGTAATGTAGGAGTGACCGGAAAGGACCGCCCGGATCGCCTGCTCCAACTCATCGACCGCTGATCGTTTCAGGACATAGGCAGAAGCGCCGGCTTCAAACGCGGACCGGACATATTCCCTGTCGGCATGCATCGTGACGAAGATCAGCTTCGCCGTCGGGCAGAGTTTCTTGAGATGGGCAGCCGCATCAATGCCGTTCAGGAGCGGCATCGACACGTCGAGAATGATCACGTCCGGCTGAAGAGTTTTAGCCGACTCGATCAGTGCGCGACCGTCGGGGGCGGTGCCGACAAGATCGTACCGGTTTTCCAGAATACGTTTGAACCCCTCAATGATAAGCGCGTGGTCATCGGCCAGCAGAACGCGGGGTTTATGCACGAGATGCTCCTGTGGTCAGGGGAAATTCAACATGGATGTGGGTGCCCTGGGAGAGAGTCGAATCGATTTCGAATCGACCTTTTGCTAGGCCTACCCGTTCTTTCATACTGAGAAGGCCCAGGTGTGCTCCCGTCTGTGAAAGCTGCGCCCGGTCGAATCCCTTGCCGTTGTCATGGATGGAAAGAGACACGAGATCGTCTTCACAGATCAACTCGATTTCAACATGGGAGGCGTGGGCATGGCGGACGATGTTGCTCAGACCTTCCTGTACGATCCGGTAGAGACAGATCGCCATTTCTGCAGGGAGCACCGTTGTGGGGTCTCGGTGGACATAGGATATCTTGATTCCTGTGCGGGCCGTGAAGTCATCGGTCTGGCGTCGAATGGCTTTCACGAGTCCAAGATCGTCGAGGATGGAAGGGTGAAATCGATACGCCATCTGGCGCACGTCATCGGAAATAGCGGTCAGTCGGTCGGAGGCCAGGCGAATCGTCGAGCTGAGCGATTGTGCGTCGGAGGACTCGTTTTTCTCGGCCTGCCGCAAATCCATTGAGAGCATGGCGAGCCGTTGATTGATATCGTCGTGGAGGTCCCGTGAAATCCGCCGTCGGTCCTGTTCCTGTGCCGTGAGGAGTTGTCCGGCTAACGCACGTAATTCTTCACGGCTCTGTCGGAGCTCTTGCTGATTTGCCTGCAGCACCGCTTCGCTGTTCCGAAGCGATCGCTCGGTTTCTGTCCGCTCCTCGATTTCCTCCACCAGGGCGTTGTTCACATCAGCGAGTTCCTGGGTGCGTTGTTGAACCCGTACTTCGAGGTCGTCGTGGGCCCGTTGCAACGCGTCCTCCGCTCTTCGCTGATGCAGGAAAAACAATACCGGCAGCCAGATAGCTGTCAAACTAAAGAGCCGGTTCGTCACCCCCATCCAGAGGGGGACTCCGTCGAGCGTGGGGCTCAATATCACGTCGGCCATTGTCAGCACGGAGCAGATGGAGGCGGTGATGACCGGCCCTGTTCGATTCGGCAACAGGAACGATAGAATGACGAGTCCTCCGTAGAGAACACCGTTGCCGATGCCAAGCGGGAGGTAGAGGTCGAGACAGAATAAGGCGATCCCTAGACCGATGATCGCCAAGAGGAGTCGTCGATTAGCATCGACTGCCATGGAGTGCCTCGCAGAGAGTCATTATCCGACGATCGAGGAAGCGGCATCAAGAGGGAGGAGCCCTCAGGATGCGGCGTTCTTGGTCGAGGGAGTCGCTTTTCGCTGGAGGTCCGCAAGGCGGTTGAGAGCATCCAGAGGCGTCATTGAAAACAGATCGATCTGTCGAACCTCCTCAACGAGGGGATGCGGCTGCGGCAACGGCGGGGCAGCAGACTCTGTGTGGGGAACTGACTCTGCAATCTGGGCCGACTCCGGTCGCTCCAACTGCACAAGGACATCCTGAGCCCGCATGATGACGGATTGCGGCAGCCCTGCCAGTTTCGCGACGTAGATGCCGTAGCTGCGGTCCGCTCCTCCGGCGACAATTTTCCGGAGAAAGACCACGTCGCCATCACGCTCCTGCACCGCCACCCTGAAATTCTTGATCCCGTCGCGCTGTTGTTCCAATTGGGTCATCTCATGATAATGCGTTGCGAACAACGTCCGCGCTCCGAGCGTCCTGCGATCGTGGATATATTCCGCGACCGCCCAGGCAATACTGAGTCCGTCATAGGTGCTGGTGCCCCGCCCGATTTCGTCGAGCAGGATCAGGCTCCGCACAGTGGCGCTGTGAAGGATCGTGGCGGTTTCCACCATCTCAACCATGAAGGTGCTATGGCCGCTGGCCAGATTATCCGAGGCGCCGACGCGGGTGAAGATCCGATCGACCACACCGATCGTCGCGGAGGCGGCAGGGACAAAACTGCCGACCTGCGCCAGGAGGACGATCAAGGCAACTTGGCGCAGGAACGTGCTCTTGCCTGCCATGTTCGGCCCGGTCAGAATTTGAAGTCGGTGTGAGTCCAGGTTCAGCAGCGTGTCATTCGGTACGAACGCCATCTCTTCAGTCAGCCGTTCCACGACGGGATGGCGGCCACCACGGATGTCAATCAACCCGCCCTCGGTGATAACGGGTTTTGTATATTGATTCAGCGCGGCGGTTTCAGCCAGCCCGGCCAGGACATCGATCAAGGCAAGTTTCCAGGCCATCTCCTGGAGACGGCCGGCATGGCTGGCGAGTGTGGTGCGAAGTTGTGTGAACAGATCCTGCTCCAGTGCCAGCAGCTTCACTTCGGCGCCGGTGACCCGCTCTTCGAGTTCTTTCAACTCGGGGGTCATGAACCGCTCGGCGTTCACCAGTGTTTGCTTGCGGATAAAGTCCGCCGGCACGCGGGCCAAGTTGGTCTTGGTGATTTCAATGTAGTAGCCGAACACCTGGTTGTAGCGAACTTTCAGGGATTCGATGCCGGTCCGCTCCCGCTCTTTCGCTTCCAACGCGGCAATCCAGTGTTTGCCTTCGGTGTTGGCTTTTCGCAGCTCATCTACGTCAGCATGGTACCCGTCACGGATCACGCCGCCGTCGCGAAGCGATATCGGTGCCTCCGGTTGAAGGGCCTGCTCGATCAGTTCCGCGAGATCTCGCCCGTCATCCCACGCGTCGCGGGCCTCGGTGATCTGGGGGCTTACGAGTGGAGTCAGCTGCGTCGCGATTTCCGGAAGGGCGGCGAGGGAGTCCTTCAGCGCGAGGAGTTCACGGGGACCCGCCACGCCCAAAACAATGCGGCCGCTTAGGCGCGAGAGGTCCTGCACCGTTCTGAGCGCAGCGCGCAATGCCACGCGGGCCGCAATCCGATCTTTCAATTCTTCGACGGCGTCGAGTCGGGCTTGGATCGCCTCACTGTGAATCAACGGGCGGACTAACCATTGGCGGAGCAGGCGGCTTCCCATGGCGGTGACGGTTCGATCCAGTACTGAGAGCAGCGTAGCCGGTTTCCCGCTGGGGCTGTCGTCTAACGCACCCATCGGTTTGAGCAGCTCGAGATTGCGAATGGTGACGCTGTCCAAATGCATCGCATCCGATGTCCGGCGGACGCGCGGGCGACGAATGTAGTCCAGTGGCGCTGTCGGTTGGGTGTCGCGGAAGTAGTTCAGGACCGCGCCGGCCGCGCCGATTCCCGCCGTCAGGCCCTGACAGCCGAAGGCTTCCAGCGAATGGATGTGAAACTGCTCTTGCAGCAGGCGCGCGGCCCGTTCAGGTTCAAACGTCGACGCGTCACGCTCGCACAGGCGTATCCCTTTCATCTGATCGAGCCAGACACTGTCCTGTCGGTTGGCTGTTGGCGCAAACAGAATTTCCCGAGGATCCAGGCGAGCCAGCTCATCCAGCGTTTGCGTCTGAGCCTGACTCCCCTGAAATTCGGCAATCCAGAATTCTCCGGTGGAGACTTCGAGCATCGCCAATCCGATCACGGGTTGTGTCTTTGCCGTAGAACTGATGGCCACGGCTGCGAGAAAATTCGATTCGACCGGCGAAAGAAACTCGGTTTCGACGAGTGTGCCAGGCGTATACAGCCGGACGACTTCGCGGCGAACCAGTCCTTTGGCGAGTTTGGGATCTTCGACCTGCTCGCACAGGGCCACCGTCCGTCCCGCCTTCAGCAGCTTGGCGATATAGCCGGTCGCGGCGTGGTAGGGCACGCCGCAGAGCGGGACCGGATTCGGACTGTTCTTATCGCGCGAGGTCAGTGCGATGGAGAGAATGCGCGACGCTTCCTGCGCATCCTGATAAAACATTTCGTAGAAATCACCCACCCGGAAAAACAAGATGGCGTGTTCGTAGCCGCGCTTGATCTCCCGGTATTGCCGCATCAGCGGACTGGCGTCGTGATCACTCATCGGCGAGGTCTCGTGCTGGTTCGTTGACCGAGGTTGAGCGGCCGGTCAGTTTTTCGAGTGATTGGCGCGCGCGTTCCAGATCGACTTCGGCATCCTGCAGCGCCTTGGTTTTTCGCCGGAGTTCGATTCGGCTGCGCACCCACGGGGGGAACAACAGAATACCGGACACAAGCAGGCCGACGGCGAAGGCCGTGAGGATGGGTTTGTAGATCGGTGTAGAGGCTTCCAGTAAACCGAAGAAGTACCGCAAGGTGACTTCCTGCTCCTGATTTTGGAGAAAGAACGCCAGGGAGAGGAGCAGCAGAATACCGACAAGGATGAGCCGAATCATGATGTGCGGGGTCTCCCTCTTCGGGTGGCAATCTTGGGCGATGACTTGGGTGCAGCCGCATGCCGGCGTTGTCGAGCAGCCTGTTTGAGGGTGGCGAGCAACGTGCCGGCGCGTGGTCCATAGGCGAGCATGCGCGCGGTCCTCGTCGTCGGTGTTTTGTGCTGTAGTGTGAGTTCAAACCGATCGCTCGGCAATAATTCCGGGAACTTGTCGGCCCATTCGATGGCCGTGACGATGTTCCCATGAAAGTACTCCTGTAGACCGATCCCCTCGGCTTCCGCTACGTTCCGTAGTCGATAGAGATCCACATGAATCAGCGGGAGCCGTCCCTCGTATTCGTGGATCAAGACGAAGGTCGGGCTGGTCACCTGATTCGACGGCGTGCCCAGGCCTGCTGCAATGCCACGCACGAGAGCCGTTTTCCCGGCGCCGAGTTCTCCGGAGAGGGCCAGGGTTTCGCCGCCAGCCAGTGATCGCCCGATGGTCCGGCCAAAGGCTTCTGTGGCGGTGCGGGAGGGGAGTGCCACCGTCCAGAGAACAGGCGACGCAGGGCGTGGCCGTGTAGGTGCGTGGGCCTTTCGTGGTGCGGTGGTCGTGGGCCGGCTATGCTGAGCCGATGTTCGTGAGCGCATAAGGAATATGATCAATGACATCTCTGGCGATTAAACTGGTCTGTCCTATTGTCTCGGCGGCCAGGTCCCCGGCGAGTCCGTGCACATATGTTGCGGCGCACGCGGCCTCCCATGAGGCGACTCCCTGGGCGAGTAATCCGGCGATCATACCGGTTAAGACATCGCCGGTTCCAGCCGTGGCCATGCCGGGATTGCCGGTTGGGCAAATGGCCACCATACCGTCAGGTCCGGCAATCACCGTTCTGGCCCCTTTGAGCACCACGTAGCAGCTGTGTTCTCTGGCAAAACGCGCGGCCGTGCCGATCCGGTCCGCGTTGACCGATTGAGCCGAGGATTCAGTCACCAGTCTGGCCATTTCGCCGGGATGCGGCGTCAGAATCGGGGGGATTGTACATTCGGTTAAGAGAGCGGCGCGCCCGACCAGCGCGTTCAACGCATCGGCATCGAGGACGCTCGGTCGATCCAGTTGCCGGACAAGTGTCTGCACCAGCTCAACGGTTTCCGGATGGGTCGAGAGTCCCGGGCCGATCGCGACAGACGTTCTCGTGGCGATGAAGTCTTTCAGCCGATCCAACGCGGCGCGGGACAATGTGCGCGCCTTGGTGTCGGGCATCGGGATCGTCATGACTTCCAAGAGCTTGGCCTCTAGGACATCGTTGACGCTCGCCGGAACGGCAACGGTTACCAGCCCGGCCCCTATTCGCAAGGCCGCCTGTGCGGACATCGCTGCTGCCCCGGTCTTGCCGACTGATCCGGCGATGATGCCGGCATGGCCGAACGTGCCTTTATGACTGGAGAGTCGGCGTGGAGGTAAGGCGGTCCGAACAAATGGGGCGGTAATCAAGCGGATCCGGCTTTCCATGGCATCGACATAGGCCGGTGGAATACCGATATCGACGATCTCCACACGTCCGGCGTGATCGATGCCCTGATTCTGGAATAGGCCCAGCTTTGGCAGCCCGAAGGTCACGGTCAGATCGGCTTTCACGGCTCTGCCTAAGACTGCGCCGGTATCGGCGTGGATGCCAGAGGGAAGATCCACCGCCACGGTCAGCTGCCGCGCCTGATTGATGTTTTCAATGGCGTCTGCGTATTGGCCGGTGACCGGAGCTGCCAGGCCTGTCCCGAGCAGTGCGTCGATGATCACGTCGCTGTCGCCGAGTATCGATTGAATCTGACTGGTTGAGGAAAACGGCTTCAAAACTGTCTTGCCGGCGGTCCGGATGAGCTTCCGGTACATGCGCGCGGCGTCGCGACTCAGGTCCGCAGCCGGAGCCAGGGTGAACACCTGTACCTTGGCTCGTTGCTTGTGTAGCAGGCGCGCCACGACGAATCCGTCGCCGCCGTTATTCCCTTTCCCGCAGAGAATCGTGATGGCTTTCCCGCGCAAAGAACCGATCTGTTGCTCAAGGCTGGTGACGACACCGGCTCCGGCCCGCTCCATCAACGTGGTGCCGGCCACGCCGGCCTCCTCGATCGTTCGACGATCCAGCGCCTGCATTTGTGCGGCGGTGACGATGAGCATCATTGCAGGGCACACCCTTTCCTAGCCGTAGGCCATGCGGTGCGACCGGCAGCGCATGGCATCATGAGATCGTTGACAGCTCGGATCACAGTGAATGGCGTCGACAGGCAGGCTAGCTGAGTAGCGCCTTCATTTCTTTGACTGCCTGGTCGAGGCCGACGAGGACGGCGCGGGCGATGATGCTGTGCCCGATGTTGTACTCCACGATTTCCGGAATATGGGTCAGCCGTGCGACATTGCGATAATTGAGGCCGTGCCCGGCGTTGACGCCCATGCCGAGCTTGTAGGCGAGCTTGGCAGCCTGGGTGATCGCCTCGAATTCCGCATCAGCCTCTTTTGACTTGGTGGCGTTGGCATAGCGCCCAGTGTGTAGTTCGACGAAGTCGGCCGAAATCTTGTGCGCCGCTTTGATTTGATTGAGATCAGGCTCGATGAAGAGACTGACGGGAATCCCGGCGTCGTGCAGCATGGAGACGGTGGTCTGCATACGTTCTTTCAATCCTGCCACATCCAGACCGCCCTCGGTCGTGAGCTCCTGTCGTTTTTCCGGGACCAGGGTGACCAAATCCGGCTTGACGGTCAGGGCGATTTTGACCATGGCCTCATCGGCGGCCATTTCCAGATCGAGTTTAGTGCGGACGATTTCCCGCAACAGTGTGAGATCCCGATCCTGGATGTGCCGCCGATCTTCGCGTAAATGCACGACGAGGCCATCGGCACCGGCGAGCTCAACAAGAATGGCTGCTGCCAACGGATCCGGATCGGTTCCGCCCCGGGCTTGGCGAAGGGTTGCGATATGGTCAATATTGACGCCCAGCCTGGCCATGACACCTCCAGCCTGTGGGAGACCTACAGGAAAGGAATGAGTGACGGGGGAAACGTGACGCATTAATAGCAGAAGGCGAGGGATGGAGCAAGGTTGGCAGGGGTGAGCCGCTGGAATGGGTTCCGTGTGAGGCCCGAATGTTTGCTGAAACCGAACCCCACAGAATCACAAGGCAAATTGACTCGCCGGGAGCCCTCCATTAGAATAGGCCCTTCTTCCAGCCTGTTCATTCCTCTGTTCACTGAGGAGCAGCTTGAAGGAGACCAGAATTTAAGAGGTAGAGGACCGTCATGGGTTTGGGCGATGGGTTCTATCGGTTAAAGCGACTTCCGCCATATGTATTTGCTCAGGTGCAGAGCCTCAAGCTAGAAGCGCGACAACGCGGAGAGGATGTCATCGATTTCGGGATGGGCAATCCCGACCAGCCGACTCCGCCTCATATCGTCGATAAGCTGATTGAAGCCGCCCGCAAAGGCAAAAACCACCGCTACTCGGCGTCGCGTGGGATCACGAAGCTGCGTCATGCGATTTGCGGCTGGTACAAGCGGAATTACAATGTCGAGTTGGATCCCGAGACGGAAGCCATTGTCACAATCGGTTCCAAGGAAGGCCTGGCCCATCTTGCGCTGGCGATGATCGGTCCTGGTGACGTGGTCCTCACGCCCACGCCGACGTATCCTATCCACATGTACAGCTTCATCATTGCCGGGGGCGAGGTGCGCGGGATCGAACTGCGCCAGGACAGCGATTTTTTTGAGGACTTGCAACGGGTCTATCGGCAGACGATGCCGCGTCCGAAAATCCTGGTCATCAACTTTCCGCACAATCCCACGACCGCGGTGGTCGATATCTCGTTCTTTAAGAAGATTGTCGCGTTTGCCAAAGAGCACAACGTGATCGTCATCCACGATCTGGCCTATGCCGACCTGGTGTTTGATGGCTATAAGGCGCCGAGTTTTCTCCAGGTCCCCGGCGCGAAAGATATCGGTGTCGAGTTCTATACACTCTCGAAGGCCTACAACATGCCCGGATGGCGCGTGGGATTCTGTGTCGGCAATCGAGAAGTGGTCGGAGCATTAGCCAAGATCAAGAGCTACCTCGATTACGGTATTTTTCAGCCGGTCCAGATTGCCAGTGTCATCGCGTTGAACGGGCCTCAGGACTGCGTCAAAGAGACCGTGTTGCGCTATCAGAAACGGCGGGATGTGCTGGTGGGCGGCTTGAACCGGATTGGATGGCAGGTGACCAAACCGTTGGCGACGATGTTTGTCTGGGCGCAGATTCCGCAGGCCTATCGGCACATGGGGTCGTTGGAATTTTCGAAGTTGTTGCTGCGTGAAGCGAAGGTGGCGGTCTCCCCCGGTATCGGGTTCGGTGAGGGGGGCGATGAGTATGTGCGATTTGGGCTGGTCGAGAACGAGCATCGAACCAGGCAGGCGGTTCGGGGGATTAAGAAGGTGTTGAAGCTCGAAGGTTCGGAGGAATGAAAACCCGCATCGGTGTCGGCCTGATCGGATTTGGAACCGTCGGAACCGGCGTCGCGAAAGTCTTGTTCGAGAACGCGGCCTTGATCCGTCGGCGGGTCGGCGTTCCGGTCGAGCTGCTGCGGATCGCCGATCTCGACATCACCCGTGATCGCGGAGTGGCGGTGCCGCCCGGCGTGTTGACGACGGATGTGAAGCAGGTCCTTGCCGATCCGGCGATCGATATTGTGATCGAGCTGGTCGGCGGCTACGATTTTGCCAAGCGTGTGATGCTCGACGCGATTGCCGCCGGCAAACATGTGGTCACGGCCAATAAAGCGCTCTTGGCGTTGCACGGAGAAGAAA
>JABFSU010000021.1 GCA_013140455.1 Nitrospira sp.
CGGGTGAAGAAGGATCCATTGCCGCACATCAAAATAATTACGCGGTCTATAATGACGCGGTCGCGATTGAAACGCCGGTCAAGTGGCAGGATCTTCCTGCTCCGATTAAGCCGCGGTACCTCTTCGGGAGCAATGAGCAATATCCCGTGGATATTGTGAAGTGGGAAGCTGACGGATCTCTCCGGGCCTTCAAGGGAACCGGTTGGGATAAAGATTTCGAAGAGCGCGATAGCTATGAAGAGAATCTGAAGGTTCTCAAGTCTGAATGGAAGAATGGTCGTTGGTACGTCATGATTCAGCGTCCAGTCGGGAACAAGAAGGACCAGGATTATGACGAGGACACGCTGTTCGAAATGGGGAAATACATCCCGACCGTGTTTTTTGCCTGGGATGGTCACAACGGTGATGCAGGACGAAAGATGGCCGTCTCGGCTTTCTACTACACGTTCATGCAGCCGCCGACGCCCCGTGAAGTGTATATCTATCCGTTCGTCATTGCCGGCGGGATCGTGCTGTTGGAAGCATGGGTTCTGACGCGCCGCGCAAACAAGCGGAAGGGCAAGACGCTCTAAGCGCACTCCGTACGTGAGTGGCTGAGCAGCGAATGAAGGGGGTGGGGTAACCCACCCCCTTCGTGTTTTTACGCCATGAAGCGGTAGATCTGTATGAATGTAACGGGAGTCGTGCTGGCCGGTGGCAAGAGCCGACGGATGGGGGAGGATAAGCGTTTCCTGACGGTAGGGGAGGAGACGTTACTGACGCGAACCATCTCGGTCATGGCTCAACTATTTCCTGAAGTCCTGGTTATTATTGCGCAGGATAGTCCACCGCTCACCGTCTCCGGATGCACGGTTCATAGAGATCTCATTGCAGATTGCGGGAGCCTGGGTGGCCTCTACACCGGTCTGGCAAAGGCCACTGGGCAGCGCGTCTTTGTGGTGGCCTGTGATATGCCGTTCCTGAATCCAGGTATGATCCGGTGGTTTATTGATCGTGACCCTGCAGCCGACATCGTCATGGCCCGTTTGCCGACCGGGCTGCAGCCTCTTCACGCTCTCTATAGTAAGCGGGCATTGCCTGTCCTTGAGCACATGGCCACCTCGCATGAGTTGAAAATCCAGCAGATCGCCTCGGAACCATCACTCCATACAACCGTCGTCTTGCCCGCTGAGTGGGGCGAGCGCGATGCACTCGCCCAATCATTTCAAAATCTGAACACGCCGGCCGATCTCGAAGCGGCGAGAGCCGCACTCCGTAACCGCTCGTTGATTCAATAATGTCTGCCTCTCAGCGTACTATTCTGGTGATTCACCCCGGTGGGCTGGGTGATATCCTGCTGTCGGTTGGTGCATTGGCTGCCATGCGGAGCGACTTTCCTCAGCACAAGATGATCTTACTTGCGGGATCGGAAGTAGGGCATCTATTGGGCCAGTGCGGAGTGATCGATCAATCTTTGTCGATTGAGTCAAGCCAGTTGAGCGCTCTTTTCTCAGGAAGGGCGCAGATTTCAGACGTACAGCACGATCTCTTGAGGCGATGCGATCTTGTGGTTGGATGGCTGAGTGATCACGATGGTTCGCTCCAGCGTACGCTGCAGAAATTTGGGATTCCACGTGTGATTTTACAATCGCCGGCGGATGCCGGATGCCATCACCAAAGCGAACGGTTTATACAGACGTTGAAAGGAGAATTCCCCGTCGATATGAACCCTCCCGTCCGTCTCCGTCTTCCTGATCAGGTACTGCAGGCGGGGAGAGACGCACTCCGTGCCGTCGAGATCGAACACACGATACCTCTGATCGTGTGCCACCCGGGAAGCGGAAGCAGGCACAAGTGTGTGCGAGCGGATACGTGGGGCACGCTCATTTGGGGATGTCGGGCGCGGCACCTTATGCCCCTGGTGGTGCTAGGGCCTGCCGATGAGCAAGCCGAGGCGGTCATCCTGGAGCAGAGCCTTCCTGAGTTGCCGATTCTTCGCCCCCGGTCCATCACGATGCTTGCCGCGATCCTGGCGCAGGCGAAGGGGTATATCGGCCACGATTCTGGCGTGACCCACCTGGCTGCCCTGTTGGGCGTGCCGACAGTGGCGATGTTTGGGCCAACCGATGAGCACCGATGGGCTCCTCGCGGTGCGCAGGTGACAGTCGTGAGGGGAGGAAGCTGTAGGTGCATGGACTGGGATGCTGTGAGGGCCTGTGCAGAAAAGTCTTGTCTAAACGTGAAGCCGGATGAGGTTTTCGAGGCGCTCGATGCCATTGATTTCCGCTACCGTCGGGTAACAAATTCCTGACGACTCACCTTGTCACACTATGTACCATATGCTACAGTGCAAAATTGTTTTTCTCTTTCTTCTCTAAGGACTTAGGAGATTTTGTGACGCAGGGGCTCGTGCAAGAACAGGTGGCGAACGCGGTCCAAGGAGCTCTCTCTGATGCCAAGGCCAAGGGACAATTGAAAATCGAGTCCTGGCCCACCGTCATCCTGGATGCTCCCAAGCGTCCGGAGTGGGGTGACCTCGCCACAACCGTTGCCATGTCTCTCGCCGCCTCAGAGAAACGCGCACCCCATGACATTGCCCAAATCATTGCCGATAATCTCTTGACCCGTGATCAATTGTTCGAGCGAGTTGAGATCGTCCGGCCCGGCTTTCTCAATCTGACTGTGAAGCCAGCCGTCTGGTTAGAAGTCTTGCGGGACATCGAGCGGAAAGGCGCGGCGTATGGCACGTCCATGGCCGGAGTCGGGAAACGCGTGTTGGTCGAATATGTGAGCGCCAATCCCACCGGGCCGTTGCACGTCGGTCATGGTCGAGGCGCCGCAGTTGGTCAAGCATTGGCACGACTGCTGAGAGCGGTCGGATACGACGTGGTTAGCGAATACTATATCAATGACGCCGGCCGGCAGATGAAACTCCTGGGCGCTTCCGTGTATGCGCGGGTGCAGGAACTTGCCGGGACGTCCGTCACGTTTCCGGAAGAAGGCTACCACGGCGAGTATATTCGCCTCGCGGCCGAACAGATTCAGGCATCAGATGGTGCAAAGCTGGCCACGCTGTCTCCGGAGGAGGCCGAACAGCGCTGCCGTGATCTGGCCTATCGCACGCTGCTTCAGCACATTCGTGAAGATCTCTCGACATTGGGCATTGAATTCGAGTCCTGGTTCAGCGAAGCCTCGCTCATTGAGTCCGGTGCCGTCGAGCGGGCCTTCGCGGAGCTGAAAAACCAGGACCTGTTGTTTGAGGAAGACGGGGCCTTGTGGTTTCGCTCGTCCCGATTCGGCGATGAGAAAGATCGTGTCGTCCGCAAAAAGGACGGCGAATGTACCTACCTGGCTTCCGACATCGCCTATCATCGGGACAAGCTCCAGAGGGGCTATGACCTCCTGATCGATGTCTGGGGAGCCGATCACCACGGATATATCCCGCGTATGCAGGGAGTCATTCAAGCCTACGGGCATCCGAAAGAGCGGTTGCAGGTCGTGCTGG
This sequence comes from Nitrospira sp., assembly GCA_013140455.1. Lineage (GTDB taxonomy): Bacteria > Nitrospirota > Nitrospiria > Nitrospirales > Nitrospiraceae > Nitrospira_D. The sequence goes on from JABFSU010000021.1 coordinate 3,485, forward strand.
TGCAGCTCGTAAAGTTGTTGCGAGGCGGTGCCGAAGTCAAAATGTCCAAGCGTTCCGGCGAATTTATTACGATGCGCGAGGTGATCGACGAAGTTGGCGTCGATGCCGCCATGTTCTTCTTTCTCATGCGGGATTCGAAAACGCATCTGGATTTTGATTTGGAGCTGGCCAAGCAGCGGTCCTCGGATAACCCCGTCTACTATGTGCAGTATGTCCATGCCAGGATCGCGAGCCTCTGGCGGGTCGCCGCGGCGCGCGGGATTGCCTGTCCGACGGCGTCGGAAGCCGATCTGACCGTGCTGACCGATCCTGACGAACTGGCGTTGATCCGGAAGCTCTCGACGTTTCCCGAAGTGCTGGAGGCCAGCGCCCTTGCCTTTGAGCCTCATCGCCTGACCTACTATCTTCAGCAGCTGGCGGCCCTGTTGCACACCTTTTACAACAAGCACCGGATTCTCCCTCCGGCGGCCGATCTGGAGGCCGGTGACGCACCGGTGGCGGAGGAGATTTCTCCCAAGACGACGGCGGCCCGATTGGTGTTGATGCGATCGGTGCAGCAGGTGGTAAGAAACGGATTGACCGTGTTGGGCATTTCAGCTCCCGAGCAGATGTAACGGAACGTCACCGCACGATGATGCAGTTCACGATCAAGCAGCAGGATCGACAGACCAAAGGGCGACTGGGGCAGCTCCGGACCGCCCGCGCCGTCATCGACACGCCTACGTTTATGCCGGTGGGGTCGCTGGGGCCGGTGAAAGGGTTAGAGCCCGAAGATCTCCACAACCTGGGGTTCAGGTTGATGCTGAACAATGCGTACCACCTCTATCTGCGCCCCGGGCATAAGATTGTGGCGGAGTTGGGCGGGCTGCATGCCTTTACCGGATGGCCTGGCGCGATTCTGACCGATAGCGGCGGGTTTCAGATTTTCAGCCTGGCGAAACTCTGCAAGATCACCGATGAGGGGGTGACGTTTCAGTCGCACATCGACGGCTCGACGCATTTCATCACGCCCGAAACGGCGATTGAGATCGAAGAGGCGCTCGGTGCCGATATCATTATGGCGTTCGATCAATGTGTTGCACTGCCGGCGTCGCGCGCGGCGATTCTGGAGGGCGTGCAACGGACGACGTCGTGGGCGAAACGCTGTCAGGCGAGTCGACGGCGGAACGATCAGGCGCTCTTCGGCATTGTCCAGGGTGGGCTGGAAGCGGATCTCAGGAGAATCTCGGCTCAAGAGCTTGTGGCGCTGGATTTTGAAGGCTATGCCATCGGCGGACTGTCCGTCGGGGAGAGCAAAGCCGACATGTATGCGATGCTGGATGTGACCGCTCCGGAATTACCGGAGGCCAAGCCGCGCTATCTGATGGGAGTGGGTCTTCCGGAAGATCTCATCGAAGGTGTGGCTCGTGGCGTCGATCTATTCGATTGCGTGGTGCCGTCCCGTCATGGGCGAACCGGATGGCTCTTTACGGGGTTTGGACGGGTGTCCATCAAGCAGGCGCAATACAAGCAGGATGAACGGCCGATCGATCCGGACTGCGGCTGTCCGGTGTGCAAGCGCTATTCGCGGGCTTATCTGCATCACCTCTTCAACGTGAAGGAGATGCTGGGGTCGCGGCTGAATACGATCCACAATCTTTGGTACTTTGCTGATTTGATGCAACGGGTACGCTCGTCGATCGAGCGGGGGACATTTCTCACAATGCGCGAGGAGTTTTATCGCGCGCGGGCGGAAGCCGAGCGGGTCGGCGGCGCGACGGCAGTCGCTGCACAGGAACCGCGGGCCGGCCTCGACTAGCGTAAGGGGAGCCAGATTTATGATGATGGTCGTGATGGCGTCGGTGGCGTGGGCTGAGGGTCCCGTGGGCGGGGGGAGCACGTCGAGTTCGCTGCTCTCGTTGGTGCCGTTTGTCCTGATCTTTGTGATTTTTTATTTTCTGTTGATCCTGCCGCAGCAGAAACGGCAAAAGCAGCAGAAGGCGATGCTCGATGATCTGAAGAAGGGCGACAAGGTCATCACCGCGTCGGGCTTCTGGGGGACCATCACGAACCTCGGAAAAGAGACAGTGACGCTACAGATTGCCGATAATACCAAGGTCAAGATTCAGAAAGAGCATATTGCGAAAATACGGGCGGACGACGACGACAAAGAGTAGTCGGTCGTAAGACAAGAGAGGGTGGCGGAGACATGAAAAAAGTTGGTGGACGGTTTGCATTGCTCGCGCTGGTGGTGGTGCTGTCGGTGGTGTTCTTCTTGCCGTCGTATAAGCCGCTATATCAGGGCTTGCCCGACTGGGCGCGGAAGATTCTGCCGGACAAGGGTATTACGCTGGGGTTGGATCTCCAGGGCGGCATTCACATGGTGATGGAGGTCGATGAGGACCGGGCGGTCGAGATTGCCGTCGAGCGATCGGTGAACTCCCTTCAGGACCTGTTGGTCGATAAGAAGCTGCCGGCAGAATCGGTGAAACGGACGGCGTCGAATCAAATCACCATTCAGTTTGCCAATGCCGAGTTGAAGGCGCAGATCCAGAAGCTCTCGGAGGAGTATCCCACCTTCTTTGAAGTGGATGCCGTCGGATCGGCCAACAGCCTGGTCTGGGAGTTACGTGAAACGGAGATCAAGCGGATCAAGGATTCGGCGATCAATCAGGCGCTCGAAACCATCCGGAACCGGATCGACCAGTTCGGTGTGTCCGAGCCGCTGGTACAGCGCCAGGGTCTGAAGCAGATTGTCGTGCAGCTGCCGGGTGTCAAAGAGCCGAAGCGAGCGAAGGACCTCATTAAGGAAACGGCCCTGCTTGAGTTCAAGATGCTCGACGAAGACAATCAGATGAAGATGGATTTTCCCGCCCGTATCCCGAAGGAAAAAGAAGCCGAAGTATTGGCGCAGTTCCAGGGGAAGGTGCCGGAGGGCGATCAGATTCTGTTCGAGCACCAAATCGACAAAGATACCGGTCGGGAATTCCGCACGCCGTATCTCGTGAAGAAGCGGGTGATGCTGACCGGCGATGTGTTGAGCGACGCGCGAGTCTCGATCGGGGAGTTCAACGATCCCTATGTCTCCATCACGTTTGATGCCAAAGGCGGACGGGAGTTTGAACGGATCACCGGCGAGCACATCAAAAAGCGCATGGCCGTTGTGCTCGACAACACGATCTATTCCGCTCCGGTGATTCAGGACCGGATCTCCGGTGGACGGGCTCAGATCACCGGGACGTTCAGCACACAGGAAGCCAACGATCTGGCCATTGTGCTGCGGGCCGGTGCGCTGCCGGCTCCATTGAAGATTATTCAAGATCTCACCGTCGGGCCTTCGCTCGGCCAGGACTCCATCGATCAAGGCGTGAAATCCACCTTCATCGCCGGGATCCTGGTTGTAGTGTTCATGATTGTGTACTACCGGCTGTCCGGGGTGATCGCGGATTTCGCATTGTTACTGAACCTGGTCTGCCTGCTCGGGGCGCTTTCGGCTCTGAATGCGACGCTGACCCTGCCGGGCATCGCGGGCATCGTGCTGACCATCGGAATGGGCGTGGATTCCAACGTGCTGATCTTCGAACGCATCCGTGAGGAACTGCGCGCAGGGAAGGCCGTACGGTTGGCAGTGGACGGCGGCTATGACAAGGCACTGCTCACGATCATCGATGCGCACGTGACGACACTGATCACCGGTGTGGCCCTGTTCTTGTTCGGCACCGGTCCGATCAAAGGATTTGCTGTCACGTTGTGCTTGGGGATTGCCATCAATCTGTTCACGGCCTTTGTCGGAACCAAGGTCGTATTCGATTTGCTGAATCAAGGGAAGAAAGTGGATACGCTCAGCATCTAGCAGTGACGCTGATAGCGGAAGACTGAACGCTGAACGCGATGAAAAGGGAGCGAGCATGTTAGAGATTCTCGGGAAAACGAATTTTGATTTCATGGGCAAGCGCAAGGTTGCCTTTCTTTTTTCGGGCATCATGGTGCTGCTCGGGCTTATCGCGATCGTGCAGATTGCGCGAGGGGCAGCCAATCTCGGGATCGACTTCGCCGGTGGAACCGCCGTGCAACTGAAGTTCGATCAGGCCATTCATATCGATGAAGCGCGGAAAGCGCTGGAGTCGAACGGGGTCGGCGATGCGGAGCTACAGGAATTCGGGCAGGACAACAAGCTGCTCGTCCGCGTGAAAGCCTCGACGACGATCGAGGAGAAAACTGCGGAACGAGTCATGGCGATCTTTGCCAAGGAGTTCCCGAACAACAAGTTTACGGTGGACTCTTCGACTGAGATCGGACCGACCATCGGAAAGAAACTCCAGGAAGACGCACTCATCGCGGTGGTGATTTCATTCGCGGGAATCATTATGTATATCGCGGCCCGGTTCGAGTTGCGGTTCGGGGTCGCGGCGGCCCTGGCCACGTTTCACGACGTGCTGGCCGTGTTGGGTGCGTTTTATCTGCTGGATAAAGAAATCACCTTGCTGGTGGTAACGGCGCTCTTGACCCTGGCCGGATACTCGTTGACCGACACCGTCGTGGTGTTCGACCGGATCAGAGAAAATTTGAAATTGCGTCGGCGTGACACCGAAGAGGCGACGATCAACAATGCGGTCAATCAGGTTCTTAGCCGGACGATCGTGACGAGTTTGACGGTGGTCATTGTGCTCGTTCCTTTGACTCTGGCCGGCGGTGAAGTCTTGCATGATTTTTCGCTCGCGCTTCTGAGCGGCGTCATTTTCGGGACCTATTCCTCGGTATTCGTGGCCAGCCCGTTGCTCCTCCTTTGGCCGGGCGCCAGCGGACGGCTGTTGAAGCGAAGCTAGCGGGATGGGGCGCTCATGCGCCGGTTACGATGCACCGGGCGCCGCTCATGTTCGGCGTGCGCCATGTTCTCAGTTGCGATGACGGCCTGTGGCTGTCAGCGATTTCTGTCCGCATTCTCCGTGGGACATCAATATGAAACTCTGGAGTCGGTCTCCCAGTCTCCAGCAGAAAATCATCACGGCGATCGTGATGGTGGGTCTCCTGCCGCTCAGTCTCTCTCTCCTGCTCAGCTACGTGGAAGAACGGCGGGCGCTTCGCGAGGCCATCGGCGCCAACTTTAAGGAAGTGGCGGTCGAGGCGTCGCGTCGCACTGAGATGCATGTGACGCGCGGGATCAACGAAGCGCAGCAACTGGGAACCACCCCATTTCTCCGCACGGCCGTGACCGAATCGAACCGCACCTATGAGGGCAAAGACGAGCGCGCGGTCGATGCCATGATCAAAGACTGGCAGCAGCGCTGGCGTCAGCGTGATACCCGCAGCGAGTTCCCGCTGTTCATCAACCGCATCGTTACGAACTATCTCATTCGCTGGCACGATATCCGGAAGTCCGACTATGTCGGGATTCTGGTCACGGATGTCCGCGGTGCTCTCGTCGTCAGTTCAATTCCGCAGGTGGAGTATTTCTACGGCAAGACTCCCTGGTGGACGGCGGTGGTGAAGTCGCAAGTGTCTCGCCCTTACGTCAGTGATATCGCATTTGATCCGGCCTTTGGGACGCACGTCGTGGTGGTGGCGGTGCCGATCATTGAGGACGGGGGCCGGGGAGTCATCGGTGCGGTGACCATTCTGCTCCGGCGCGATACGTTGTTCCATTCGATCGGAGAAGTGTCGATCGGCTCATCGGGCCACGCGATGCTCTTCAATTCCGACGGCGTCTCGCTGATTTGTCCGGTGCTGTCGCCGGAAGAACATACGGTGACGCCGGAACTGGTCAGGACAATCGTGCAGGACAAGGCCGGTTGGGCCATCGCGCGGGACGACTCCCATGGGAGCCATAATGCCTTGATCGGGTATGCTCCGGTGCGGTTCAGCGAACCTTTGGCGCCCGGCAGTATGGGCGGCAAGCAATGGGTGACGGTCATTCGGCAGGATCCGGAAGAGACCTATGCGCCGCTGACACGCCTTGTCGGCCGGGTGTTGCTCTACGGAGTATTGGTGTTCGCCGTACTGGTGGGCACGGGTTTGATCGTGGCCCGACGGATCGCCCGGCCGATCAAAATCTTGCATGATGGCGTTTTGGAAATCGCCAGTGGGCGGCTCGATCAGACGTTGCAGATCCGGACGGGCGATGAGATCGAACATCTGGCCGCGGCGTTCAACCAGATGGCCGCTAATCTGAAGTTGTCGTTTACGCAAATCGAACAGCGGATGCTCGAGGTGCGGCAGTTGGAGGAAAAGTATCGGGACCTGATCGAGCACTCTCCGGAAATGATCTATCAGCTGGATCGGGCGGGGCGGTTTGTCCATGTGAACCAGACCGGATTGGAAAAGCTGGGGTACAGTCTCGACGAGATGTTGGCCATGCGGCTCTGGGACGTGGCGCCGCCGGACCAGGCCGGTCATATCTTGAGCTATCTTGAGCGGCTCATGGTGAAGGGCCGCAACACGATTGAAACGATCTTCCTCGCGAAGGATGGCCGCCAGATCGACGTGGAAATCCATGCGACCGCGTTGTTCGATCAGGAGGGGGGCGGCATCGTCCATACGCGCGCGTTCGTCCGGGATGTGACCGAACGGCATCAGCTGGAGCGGCAGCTCCAGCAGTATACGAGCAAACTCGAAACGGCCGTCTCCGAACGGACACAGCAGCTAGTCGCGTCGCAAGCGCGCTACAAGGCGCTCTTCGACCTCGTGGCCGACTCCGTCTTCATGGTGGATCGCGACGGGAAGATCGTGGCGGTCAACCAGCGGGAAGAGCAGGCGTTGGGGTACTCGGAATCGTCGGTCGTCGGCCGCAGTATCTTTGACATTGCCCTGCCCGCGTTTCGCGAGGGAGTCCGTGCGTTGTTGATGGAATTGGCCGGAGGGCAGCGGCAGGTCCCGACCCACGAAATCGCTGTGCTTACAGCCGCCGGTGTCGAGACGCCGGTGGAAATGGACCTGATTCGCACCGGCGCCGCCGAGGCCCCCTTGATTATGGTGCAGCTCCGCGACATCACCGACCGGAAGCGGATGGAGCGGCAGCTGCGGTCTTATCGGGATGAATTGGAAGTGAAGGTGCGGGAGCGCACGAAGGAAATCGAAGAGACGAAGCAGTATTTGGAGAACCTGCTCGAAAATGCGAACGACGTCATCTACACGCTGGACACCGAGCAGCGCTTCACCTACGTCAACAGCAAGATTGAAGCCTGGGGCTACCGGAAAGACGATCTCATCGGCCGGCCTTATCTGGCTCTTTTGTCGAAGCGGCATCGGGGTCGCCGGCTCAAGAGTACGCTCGATATCGGCGCGAAGCAGGTATACGAGGTTGAGGTGGTCACCCGCACGGGCGAGGCCCGGTCTGTTATGGTGAGTGTGTCGCCGTTGCACGGGGTGGATGGGGAGATTCTCGGCGTCCTCGGGATTGCCCGCGATATGACCGACACGAAGAAACTGGAGCAGCAAATCAGGAATTCGGAGAAGCTGGCCTCTGTCGGCAAGCTCGCGGCGGGAGTGGCTCACGAGATCAACAATCCGCTGGGCGGCATCCTGAACTGCCTCTACAATCTCGGGAAAGGGACGATCGCACCAGCCCGGCGCGAGGAATACCTGGCCTCGATGGAAGACGGATTGCACCGTGTGCAGAAGATCGTCCGGCAGTTGTTGGATTTCTCCCAGCAGCATCAACCGGAGTTTGCGCCGGCCGATATCAATACGGTGATCGAGCGAGTGCTCGTGCTGACGAACCATTTGTTCGTGCCGAACCGAATTGTGCTCGAGTCCTCGTTAGGCAATGGGTTGCCGGCGGTCATGATCGATCGGCACATGATCGAGCAAGTCTTGATGAATCTGATTTTGAACGCCGTGCAGGCAATGAAAGAGGGCGGGGTCCTCTCGATCCGGACATGGGTAGAAGAGGGGATCTGTCTGGTGGAAATTCAAGACACCGGGTCCGGTATTCCAGCGGCGGTGCTGCCGAAGATTTTCGATCCGTTCTTCACGACCAAGCGCGAAGGTGAAGGGACCGGGCTGGGTTTGTCGGTGAGTCTCGGGATTGTAGAACGGCATGGAGGCAAAATTCTTGTGGATAGCGAAGTCGGTAAAGGCACAGTCTTTACACTCTGGTTGCCCGTCTCACGCGAGCGGCAGCCGGTGGAGCGGGTGTCATGACGCCGCTTACGATTCTGATCGTCGACGATGAGCCATTGATGCGCTTGTCTATCGTCGATGCCCTTTGGTTGCCTGTCTTGCACGAGCGGCAACAGGTGGAGCGAGGGGCATGATGCCACTTACGATTTTGATTGTCGATGATGAACCGTTGATGCGCTTGTCCATCGTCGATGCGCTCGAGGCCGTCGGTCACGACGTCTGTGCCGCCGCCACCGGGACCGAAGGGATCGAAGAGGCGCGCCGACGGGAATACGATCTTGTGATCACCGATCTGCGATTGCCGGGCGCCGATGGCCTGGCGGTGCTGAAGGCGGCCAAAGAGGCGCGGGCACAGACGGAAGTCGTCGTGATTACGGCGCATGGTTCCGTCGAAACGGCTGTAGGGGCGATGAAGCTTGGGGCCTTCGACTACATTACCAAGCCGTTCAAGATGGATGAGCTGTTGCTGATCGTCGAACGCGCGGGAACGGTGGTCGCGCTCCGCAAAGAGAATCAGGATCTGAAAGAGATCTTGGAGGATAAGTTCAGCTTCGGCGGCATTCTCGGATCCAACACGAAAATGCGCGCGGTGCTGGACAAGATCAAGACGGTTGCGGCCACGGACTCTACGGTGCTGATCCTGGGTGAAAGCGGGACAGGAAAAGAACTGGCGGCCAATGCCGTGCATCAGAACAGTCCGCGGCGGGACTATCCCTTGATCAAGGTGAGCTGTGCCGCTCTTCCCGAATCGCTGCTGGAGGCGGAACTCTTCGGCCATGAAAAGGGAGCCTTCACCGGCGCGTTGCGGCAGCGACGGGGCCGGTTCGAAATGGCCAATCGCGGTACTTTGTTTCTTGATGAAATCGGAGAAATCTCTCCGGTCGTCCAGGTCAAACTGTTGCGTGTCCTGCAGGAACGGAAGTTTGAACGGGTCGGGAGTAACCAGACGATCGATGTGGATGTGCGGCTGGTCTGCGCGACGCAAAAAGACTTGCGGAAAGAGGTGGCGGCGGGCCGGTTCCGGGAGGATCTTTTCTACCGTTTGAACGTCGTCCAGGTAGTGATTCCGCCGCTACGCGCGCGGCAGGAGGATATTACCGTCATCGCCGATCATGTGTTGCAGACCTGCTCGACTAAGATGAACAAAAAGCTGCGGGGCTTTTCCCAGCCGGCGCGAGAGCTGCTGCTTCGCTATTCCTATCCGGGCAATGTGCGCGAGCTTGAGAATATGGTCGAGCGTGCGGTGGCGCTGGGCCGTGATCGGGAACCGATTCAGCCGTCCGATCTGTGCGGTTTTCAGGCCTGTCCCTATCTGGGCGGGGAGCCGCAAGAGTCCTGTGGTTTTTGCAATGAGGGTTTGACCGGAAAGCCCAAGAAGAAAGAGCTGTCGCTCACCGCACTCTCTACTGCACGGGAAGGATTTGAGAAGGAGTACATCCTCTCAGTTTTAGAACGGGTGGAGGGGAGTCGCACCACCGCGGCGAAAATCCTTGGCCTGTCCCGCAAAGCGCTGTGGGAAAAGTGCAAACGCTACGGCATCCCCTCGGCGAGGGATGAGGGGGACGACGAATAGCGAGCAGTTTGTTTCCGTCTCTCCTTCCTTCATTCTCTCCCCTCATGCCATTTCGAAAGGACTGATATGAAACCAGGTTATCGTCTTGTTATCGTCGATAAAGCCGGCGTGCTGGTGTCTGAATTTCAGCTGACAGAGGCGGCCCTGGCTCAGCCGGAGGCCTTTGTCGCAGCGCTGAAGCAGGCGGTTGAGGACGTCGAAGATGAAGAATCTTGAGATGATGCGGCCATAATATCGCGAAAAAACTCTTGTCAGCCGACAGCCTGCTGCCGGCTGACAAGTAAATGCGAGAGGCCTACTCGGTCGGTTCGGCGCCGCCTTCCCAGAGCTTGATCGTGCGGTCCCATGAGGCGCTGGCGAGCCGTCGGCCGTCCGGGGAAAACGTGATGTTGCGGACGCCGGCCGTATGGCCCTTCACGGTCTTGAAGTGCCGTCCGGCGGCGATGTCCCAGAACTTGATGGTGTTGTCGTCCCCGGCGCTGGCGAGGACTTTCCCGTCTGGAGACACGGCCAGCGTTCGGACCCAGGCCGTGTGTCCGGTCAGGGTTTTCTTTTCAATCAGTTTCGGCATCTCGAAGAACTTGATGGTCTTGTCGCGGCTCCCGGTAATGAGAGTCTTGCCGTCCGGCGTGAAGGTCATAGCCCCGATCCAGTAGTCCATCGGCTTCTGGAAACCGCCATCGTCTTCGATGAAGTAGCCGCGGGTTTCAGTGGAGTCATCGGCATCCCGCTGCCAGTGGCCGTCGTGCAGGACTTTTTCTTCGCCGCTCGGGAGCACTTCCCACAACTTGATTTTTCCGATGTCGGTGCCGCTCGCCAGATGGATACCGTCCGGGGAGAAGGCGACGCAGACGGACCAGTGGTGGTCGTATTGGTCTTTGCCCAGGAGCGTCATCAACTCGGTGCCGGTGGTGACTTCCCAGATTTTGATGTCCTTATTGTGGCTCCCGCGCGCGAGCATGAGGCCGTCAGGCGAGAGGGAGAGGCTGCACACATTGTGATCGTATCGGGTAAACAGGAGCTTGGTCGGTTCGCCGGTTTTCGGATTCCACAGGCGGATCGTGCGGTCCTCGCTCGCGGTGGCGAGCGTGAGTCCGTCCGGGGTAAAGACGATGGCGCGGATGTCGTTGGTGTGGCCGCGGAGCGAGCGCAGGAGCCGGCCGGTTTCAATATCCCACATGCGCACCAGGCGCTCGGCGCCTCCGCTGGCCAGGGTCAGTCCATCAGGCGAGAAGGCGACGGCCCAGACGCCGTGCGAGTGTCCTCGAAACGTCTTGATCTCCCGGCAATCGGTTTTCCAATACTCAAGAAAGTCGATAGGCGGCTGCGGAGCGGCCGCTTCCGGAGTGGCACTGGGAAGGGGGGGCGTCATCGTGTGTTCAGGCATGGGGTACTCCACTCACCGGGAGGCCTAGGGACCTCCCTTGATTGCAAATCGGCTTTTGGGGCCAGTATACTTCTCTCGTCAACGCTGGGAGATCGTAAGAGATGCTCGGCGTTTAAGTCAAGGTGGCGTGGGGCGCCGCATCCCCCCGCGTAGGCGATTCCGGTGGTGTCAACGCACTGAGTATCCGTCACATCCATTCTTTCGAGGCTTCCAATGGAAATCAGATTTCAGCCCGCATTGCTGCAAGAGGTGATCGACTCATTTGTGGAAAAGACGGAGCGCGAAGGCGATCCGACCTACTATAAGGAGTTTCACGAGCATGCCGATCCGATCTATGAGAAGTTTATTCTCGAGGATCGGGAAGGGGAATTTAAGAAGCTGTACCAGTATTTGTTCGGTACGTGGGGGTTCTCCGACATTATTCGGGATTCGTTCAACGAATATCCACTCTTAAAGGATAAGGTCGGGATTGTGCTGGTGAAGGGCGTCTTGAAAGAAGATCAGGAAGGCGTCGACATTCTTCGCAAGTGGGGATCGGTCGAGCAGGATTTGGCCAAGGATTTTGAGGCCAAGGGCATGAAGGGTGTGGGCATTAAGCTGATCCCGCGACGGTTTTATGATCCTGCCTTGACCCGCTATTGCCGCCATGAGCTGATGCACATCTCCGACATGCTCGATCCGGTCTTCGGCTATGACCCTGATACGAAGGTCGGACAGAATTCCGGAGAAGAAACGCTGATCCTGCAGCGCTACCGCGTGCTGTGGAGTTTGAGCGTCGATAGCCGGTTGAGTGCGGCGGGCCGGGAGCCGATGTTGAGCAAGGAAGATCGGTTTAAAGAGTTTCGGTCGTGGTACCGGAAGATCGCGCCGCCTCAGTTAAAATCGGTGTTTGAGGGTCTTTGGCAGATCTCGTATTTCACCCATTCCGAGTTGATCGAAATGTCGACCGATACCTTGCGCGTGATGGATCGCGCGGTCGATGTGGAAGGGGGCGAGGTTCCGGAGACGGAAAATAAGGTCATGCTGATGCCGGGCTTTCCCTGCCCGCTCTGCCGCTTCCCGACCTATTCGTGGGTGGAAGATATGGGCACTAAGCTGGAGCCGTATGTCTTGGACTTCATCCGCGAGAACCATCCCGGGTGGGACATTGAGTATGGCGGCTGCGACCGGTGCGTGGAAGTGTATAAGCTGCGGGCCGACGGCGTCATGTAGGTGCAGATGGTGAAAACGTCTGCCAACTTCGTTCTCGCATCGTTCAAGGCCTCCACGTACCGCAGGGAGTACACGTCGGCCTTTCACTCGCTGCGGCCTCGTTGAACAGGCGTTTTGACTATCTGCTGGATCAACGAACACCATGGCTTCTAATCCTTCATATGGCCGGCGAGACTTTCTGAAAGACTCCGTGATGTCCGTCGCTAAGGCGGCACAGGAGTTTTCCAAGCACGTTGATGCTCTGCCTGAAGCGCCGGCTCCGGTATTGCGGACGGATTGGCTGCGGCCGCCGGGAGCCGTGGAAGAAGTCGTGTTTCTGGATCGCTGTACGAAATGCGGCGACTGTATCAAGGCCTGCGATCCGGGTGCGATTGTCTGTCATGCTGGCGACGGGACTCCGGTGATTTTTGCCGACCAGTCGCCCTGTCTTTTGTGTGACGATCTTCCCTGCATTGCCGCTTGTTCGACTGACGCATTGGGGCCGATCGATCGGGCGTCTGATATTCGGCTCGGCGTGGCGGTGGTGTCTCAGCGGCTGTGTACGGCCGGGCAGGGGTGTCATGCCTGTGTCTCGAAGTGTCCTGTGGATGCCTTATCGATGGATTTTTCGACCATGCGGCTTGAGGTATCCGCAGAGGGTTGCGTGGGCTGTGGTATGTGCGAACATATCTGTAATACCGTCAATGATCACGTCGCGATCCGTGTGACACCCGTGCGACAATTGGCGGGGTTCTGAGAGTGTGTGGGAATTGAAATCGGCTCTACTGAAGCATGAAATTGAAATGTCTAGAGGAAATAAATGAAAAAATAAACCGGCTGAAATCTATGGGTTGAGCTCCGAGTTCTTGCTTGACATCCATTTGGCCTTTACCTATCATACGCAGGCCCGTGATAGGTCAAAGTAGTGCTGGTTCAGAAGTTGTGTGAGTTGTGAGGCCTGGGTTGAGTCCCACATCCAGGAGACAATTGTCATGACGAGTAAACAATCGGTGCAGACTGCAACATCTACCGCTGCTACCGTTATCCCTACCACCCCGACGATCAAAGATTCTCCCGCAGTTGAGCGAGCGCTCAATCGCAGCAAGATGTATCTCCTTGTTTCCTGGAGCCTTTTGTATCCGGAAGACGAGGAATTTCTTGATTACTTGCAGTGCGGGGAGTTTGTGGAAGACGGCCGCGCGGCCTTGGATGCCCTCCAGGCAGCCTTGGATGCCAATCAGGGCGGAGATCGTGCAAAGCTGAAGCTGGCTGCCTTGAAAAAGCAGTTAGACAATGTCGAAAAGCTGGTTGCGTCAGAATGCGTGAACTGGCAGCTCAGTGATCTGCAGTCGGAGCATCGGCGTGTGTTTAGCAATGTGATCACGCTGGATTGTCCTCCGTACGAAACCCTCTTCGGCAACGATCACGTGTTTGCGCAGTCCCATACCATGGGCGACATTGCCGGCTTCTATAAGGCGTTTGGCGTTGAGTTGTCGAAAGACATTCATGAGCGGCTTGATCATCTCAGTGTCGAGTTCGAATTCATGCATTTCCTGGCCTACAAAGAATCGTATTCCCGCTGCCATGACGGTGCCGACAAGACGCAGATCGTTGTGGATGCGCAGAAAAAGTTTGTCAAAAATCACATCGGGCGGTGGGTTCCTCTGTTTTGCCGGATGTTGACGAAAAAGTCGGATTCTGGTCTTTTCAAGATCGTCGCGGATATGACCTCTGATTGGATTGAATTTGAGACCGCGTTCCTCGGAGTCACCCCGCAGCCTTACACGGAAACAGATTATCGTCCGGCGACCTTTAATTCGCCTGAGGGTCAGACGTATGAGTGCGGTGCGCAGGACCAGGGAAATGAGCTGAGCGTATTGTTGAACGAAGTCGGCGCGCAGTCCTTCCTGGATGTGAAGGACAAGGATAAGGACAAGGAGGAGGGCGGACCAGTCGGAACCGCGTAGGTTTCGAGCAATTATTTCTCGTTTTCTCGACGGTAGTTATACGGTAGTTATTTTGGGCGATGTTATTTAATCATTAATTTGAGAGGAGGGATTATCTGTATGAGAGTTGTGCAGACGACCAACAAGAAATTGGTGTTTAGCATCCTGCTCTCTGCCCTCGTCGTCGGCGTCATGCTGACGATCGGGCAAGT
>JABFSU010000055.1 GCA_013140455.1 Nitrospira sp.
GCTGATGCGAAGTGGAGCGGGGTGAAGCAACCGGACGCGGGGGTGACCATCGGATGATGCCGCATAAGCAGGAGATGGCCATGGATGGGTTGGGTGTCGTGGTAATGGCGGCCGGGCGTGGCACGCGTATGCGATCGGAGCAGGCCAAAGTGCTGCATCAGATCGTCGGGCGTCCGATGATCCGGTATGCACTCGATGTCGCCTGTGCGGTGGCCGGGCATTCAGTCGCCGTCGTCGTGGGGCATCAGGCTGGGCAAGTACGTGCGGTGCTGGAGTCGGCGCTCGCGGGCCAGTCGGGCGGCGCGGCGGTGCACATCGTCGAGCAGGTTCAGCAATTGGGAACGGGGCATGCGGTGTTGCAAACACGCTCCGTATTTTCGTCCGGCAGGGGCAAGGCGCCTGCGGCCTATCTCATTCTCAACGGTGATACCCCGCTGCTGCAAGACTCGACATTGCGTGCGTTGTTGCAGACGCATCGTGCAGCCGGTGCGACAGTTACCCTCTTGACGGCGATTCTGGATAACCCTGGAGGCTATGGTCGGGTCGTCCGCCGGACGGCGAAGGGTGCATCCGGTGCCGTCCATGCGTCCGCCGACGTGGTGAAGATCGTCGAAGATCGCGATGCGTCTCCGGAAGAACGAGCCATCCGAGAAATCAATGTCGGGACCTATGTCGTCGATGGGCCCTTTCTCTTTGCGGCGCTGGATAAAGTGCAGCCACACAATGCGCAGGGCGAGTACTACCTGACGGACATCGTCGATATGGCGGTCACGCAGGGGCATCGGGTCGCGGCGCTGCCGCTGACGAATCCGGATGAAGGACTGGGGGTCAATACCCGGTTGCAGTTGGCGGAGGCTGAGCAGGTGATTCGCCAGCAGATCCGGCGGCGCTGGATGGAAGCCGGTGTGACGATGATCGACCCGGCCTCCACATGGATCGACGCTGAGGCCGTGATTGGGAAAGACACGACCTTGCATCCGAACGTGACCGTGGAAGGGAAGACGGTCATCGGAGAGAGCTGTGAAATCCGTTCCTTCACGCGGCTGACGAATTGTGTCGTCGGGGCCCATGTGACGATTCTGGATCATTGCGTCTGTGCCGACTCGCAGATCGACGAGCAGGCCACGCTTGGTCCCTTTGTACATTTGCGCCCCGGTGTGCGGGTGCGCAAGAAGGCGAAGGTCGGTAACTTTGTCGAGATGAAGAAGACGGATCTGGGCGAAGGAGCCAAGGCCAACCATCTGAGCTATCTGGGGGATGCGACGATCGGCAAGGGCGTCAATATTGGCGCCGGGACGATTACGTGTAACTATGACGGGGTGCATAAGTATCAGACGATTGTAGGCGATCATGTGTTTTTGGGGAGCGATACGCAGCTGATCGCGCCTGTGACGGTGGGAGCCGGAGCGGTCATTGCGGCCGGCACGACGGTCACGCAGGATGTGCCGGCAGATGCGTTAGCGATTGCCCGGGTGGCGCAGGTCAATCGGGCCGGATGGGCCGCCAGGCGGCGTGCGCTGTTGGCGAATGAGAAGCAGGTTCCGGTAAAGCCCGCCGGTAAGCGAACGGCGGTAACCAAGGCGTCCAGCAAGAAGAAGCGGAGGTAGACGATCGATGTGTGGGATTGTCGGATATGTGGGAAACCAAGAGGCGGTTCCGATTCTGATCGGCGGGCTGGCCAAGTTAGAGTATCGCGGGTACGACTCCGCGGGTGTCGCCATCCAGCAGGGGCAGAAAATTACTGTGCGGCGCAGCGTCGGCAAGCTGGTCAATCTCCAAAAGTCGCTTCAAGAAAAAGAGCTGAGCGGCATGGTGGGTATCGGCCACACCCGCTGGGCCACGCACGGCAAGCCGTCTGAGCAGAATGCCCATCCGCATCGATCGAAGGGCTGTGTCCTCGTGCACAACGGCATCATTGAAAATTATCAGCCGCTGAAGCAGCAGTTGGAAAAAGAGGGCTACAAGTTTCAGTCGGAGACCGACACGGAAGTGCTGGCCCATTTGATCGATAAGTATCTCCAGAAGGGGCAGGGATTGGCGGATGCCGTTCGGTCGGCGACGAAGGATGTGCGCGGGAGCTATGCCTTGGCGGTGATCTCTGAGAAGGAGCCGGGGACCTTGATCGCCGCGCGGTCCGGTTGTCCGCTGGTGGTCGGCCGAACGAAGCAGGCGTCGTTTGTCGCGTCCGACGTGATGGCCATGCTGGCGCACACGCGGGATGTAACCTACCTTGAAGAGGGCGACGTCGCGGTGGTCACGCAACATGAGATGCAGCTGACTGATCCCGATGGCCATCCGGTGTCTCGGAAAGCCACAAAGATTACCTGGGATGCTTCAGCCGTGGAGAAGAGCGGGTATCCGCATTTCATGCTGAAGGAGATTCACGAGCAGCCCCAGACCATTCTCGATACCATGCGCGGGCGGTACTCCTACGAAACCGGAGAAGCCGATTTGCCGGACATCGGACTCACGCCTAAGGAATTCGCGGCGGTAGAGCGGATCTGGATCGTGGCCTGCGGGACTTCCTGGCATGCCGGGTTGGTCGGCAAGTATCTCTTTGAGGAAATGGTGCGGACGCCGGTGCAAGTCGATATCGGGAGCGAGTTTCGCTATCGCGATCCGCTGGTCGGGAAGAACGACCTGTTCATTACGATTTCCCAATCGGGCGAAACGGCCGACACGCTGGCAGCGGCACGGGAAGCGAAGGAGAAGGGCGCACGCGTGGTATCCATCGTGAACGTGGTCGGCAGTACGCTGGCACGTGAGTCGGACGGTGTGCTCTATACCCATTGCGGGCCGGAAATCGGTGTGGCCTCGACCAAAGCGTTTACCGCACAGCTCACGGCGCTGTATCTGCTGTCGCTCCATCTGGCGCGCGTGCGCAAGGTGATGAATGTGGCCGACGGCAAGGGCTGGTTGGACCGGCTGGTGCAATTGCCCGCTCTCGTTGAGCGGGTGCTGGGCCGGGAAGCCGAAGTGGTCGCCATTGCCAAGCGCTATTACAAGAAGCGAAATTTTCTGTTCCTGGGGCGTGGGATTAACTATCCCATTGCGCTGGAAGGCTCTCTCAAGTTGAAAGAGATTTCCTATATCCATGCCGAAGGGTATCCGGCGGGAGAAATGAAGCATGGTCCGATTGCGCTGATCGACAAGGACATGCCGGTGGTGGTGCTGGCGCCGCGCGATCGCTTGTATGAAAAGACGGTGAGCAATCTGATGGAAGTGAAGGCTCGGCATGCGCCGGTGATCGCGTTTGTGGCTGAAGGCGAGCGCGAGCTTGGGAAAACCGCCGATGCGGTGTTTACGATTCCGGACACGCATCCGTTGCTCTCGCCCATTCTGTTCACGATACCTTTGCAGTTGTTGGCGTATCATATTGCCGTGTTACGCGGAGCGGATGTGGATCAGCCGCGGAACCTCGCGAAAAGTGTGACGGTGGAGTGAGGGGCAAAGGTAGGTCCCCGTGCTCGCTCAACGCGCGACCTCAGATGGTCCTCGTTGAATGCGCGCAGTAGGGGATCCTACCTCCGCCCCTCTTAGAAAAGAGAAGGGAAGGAAATAGTGGAGATTACCAAGCAGGAAGTTGAGAAGGTGGCGAAGCTGGCGCGGCTGCAGGTGACTGAGAGTGAGGTGGCCGTGTTTACCAAGCAGTTGAGTCAGATTCTGACGCATGTCGAGACGCTCAAGAAATACAATACGGACGGGGTTCAGCCGACGGCGACGGTGTTGGGCCAGGTCAATGTGTTTCGCGACGATGTGGTGCGGCCGTCGTTGTCGGTCGAGCAGGCGCTCGCCAATGCGCCGGAGCGAGAAGCGGACGGATTCTGCGTGCCGAAGATTATTGATTAAGATCCCTGCAGCGCGGGGATCCAGCCATAAAGGAGTCTCATGTTTCGACAGATGTTGCGATCAAAAATTCACCGTGCGACCGTGACCGGCGCACACCTGGAGTATGAGGGGAGTTTGACCGTCGATGAGGAGTTGCTGGAAGCCGCCGGCATTCTTCCGTATGAGGCCGTCGTCTGTTCGAATCTCAATAACGGCGAACGGTTCATGACCTACGCGATCACCGGAAAGCGGGGCGGCGGAGAAATCATCTTGAACGGGCCGACGGCGCGGAAGGGCGCGACGGGCGATCAAATCATCATCTTCTGTTACGAGTACTACAGCGAAGAAGAGATCAAACGGCACGCGCCCAAGATCGTTCGCGTGGATGGAAAGAACCGCATCGTCGAGGCGGCGGCAAAACACCCATGAGTCTTCACAAACTGACGCTCTGCGAATTGCAGCGGAAATTCACGGCAGGCGAAGTCACGGCCAAGGAAATTGCGCGCGCCTATTTTCTGCGTATCGGGCAGGTCGAGCCGAAGGTCAAAGCGTACGTGACGACCCGGAAAGAGCAGGCGATGATTGACGCAGCTGCGTTGGATGACTCGCTGAAGGGTTGGCGGAAAACGCAGCCGATGATGGGGATGCCCCTGGCGATCAAGGACAACCTCTGCACCGAGGGCGTCACGACCACCTGCAGCTCGCGGATGCTCCAGAATTTCGTGCCGCCTTATGATGCTACGGTGATTGCGAAGTTGCGGGCACAGGGGTATCTGCTGTTGGGGAAGACCAATCTCGATGAGTTCGCGATGGGTTCCTCGACGGAAAACTCGGCCTTCGGCCCCAGCCGCAATCCCTGGAATCTGCAATGTGTGCCGGGCGGATCGAGCGGCGGGTCGGCGGCGGCGGTGGCGGCGGACGAGTGCGCGGCGGCGCTCGGATCGGATACCGGCGGGTCGATTCGTCAGCCGGCGGCATTTTGCGGTGTGGTCGGACTGAAGCCGACCTATGGCCGTGTGTCGCGCTATGGGTTGATCGCCTTCGCGTCGTCGCTCGATCAGATCGGGCCCATCACGAAGGATGTGGCGGACGCTGCCTTTCTCTTGAGTGTCATTGCCGGGCACGATCCGATGGACTCGACCTCGGCCGATGTGCCGGTGCCCGACTACATGAAAGCGCTGAAGAAAAAAGATCTGAAGAAGTTGAAGGTCGGGATTCCGGCAGAGTTCTTTGCGGAGGGGCTCGATCCGGAAGTCGAGCAGGCCGTCCGCGCGGCGATCGATGAATTGAAGAGTCTCGGTGGGGAGATCAAAGAGATTCAGCTCCCGCGCACCGATGCGGCGGTGGCGGTGTATTACGTCATTGCCACGGCGGAAGCGAGTTCGAATCTGGCCCGCTTCGACGGGGTGAAGTTTGGCCTTCGTTCGAAAGATACCAAAGATCTGTTGGACCTCTATACCAAGACCCGCCAGGAGGGGTTCGGCCCGGAGGTCAAGCGCCGGATCATGCTGGGCACCTATGCACTGAGCTCCGGCTACTACGATGCCTACTACGGGAAGGCGCAGGCGGTGCGGACGTTGATCCGGCAGGATTTTGACGCGGCCTTCAAAGAGGTTGATCTGATTGTGACTCCCGTGACGCCGACGCCGGCCTTTAAACTGGGCGAGAAAAGCGAAGATCCCTTGCAGATGTATCTCTCGGATATTTTTACGATCTCCGTCAATTTAGCCGGCTTGCCGGCCATCGCGTTGCCCTGTGGATTCAGCAAGGCCGGACTGCCGATCGGTTTGCAGCTCATTGGACGGGCATTTCAAGAAGACACCCTGTTGAGAGCCGCTCATGCGTATGAACAGTCGACGCAGTGGCGTGCCAAGAAACCGGCGATCCGATGAGGTGTCAGGCGTGAGCAGGAACGGGAGGGGATCATGACCATTGTAGAGATGTCAGCCATCCTGATCGCGGTGGCGTTTGCGGTGCTGGTGGGCTATCTCGTCCCGGTGTTGATTCAGCTTCGGAAGACCGTGGCGGAGTCTGAGCAACTGCTGGCCAAAATGAATGCGGACATGCCGCCCCTTGTCGCCGACCTGCGCAGCATGAGTCAGAGCTTGAACGACCTGGCAGATCAGGCCCGCGGCGGGGTCGAGCATGCGGCGGTGTTGCTGCATGCTGTGGGCGAAGTCGGCGAATCCGTGCAGCAGGTCCATAATGTCGTGCGTGGGACGAGTGGCACGTTGTTGAGCAACGTGGCGAGTGTGGTTGCCGGGTTTAAAGCGGCGACACAGGTTGTGCGTGAACGAATGAAACACGAAGGAGAGCACCACAATGGCGGATGAACGAGGATCTTCTGCAAACGTACTCGTAGCCTTTCTGAGTGGCGCCGCATTAGGCGCGGTCGCGGCGCTGTTGTTGGCACCGCAATCGGGACGTGAATCCCGCGAGCAGCTTCGGGGCTACGCGCGGCGCGCCGAAGATAATCTGCGGGATTTGGCCGGCCGGGCCGGCGAGTCGTTCGAAGATGTGGTTGATCAGGGCAAAGAATTCGTCGACTCACAAAAGTCGGTGTTGCGGGAGGCCTTTGAGGCCGGTCGTGAAGCGATGAAGCGTGAGCGTGACCGCATGCGTGGAGAGGAACAGGGCTGAGGATGATCTACGAAGTTGTCATCGGGGTCGAGGTGCATGCGCAGTTGCGCACGAAGACCAAAATGTTCTGCGGCTGCGGCACCACATTCGGCCGTTCGCCGAATAGCCAGACCTGTCCGGTCTGTCTGGGATTGCCCGGCACGTTGCCGGTCATCAACCGCGCTGCCGTGGAAATGGCCGTGCGGGCGGGGCTGGCGTTGAATTGCACGATCGGTGCGAACAATCAATTCGACCGGAAGAACTATTTCTACCCCGATCTTCCCAAGGGCTACCAAATCTCCCAGTACGAATCGCCGATTTGCGAGCATGGCTGGATCGAGATCGCGGTCGGCGACAGCAACAAGCGGGTCAAGATCCGGCGGGCCCATCTGGAAGAAGATGCCGGGAAGAATGTGCATGAGACCGGCACCAGCGGCAGCCGGGTCGATCTGAATCGCGCCGGGACGCCGCTGCTGGAAATTGTGACAGAGCCAGACATGCGGTCGGCCGATGAAGTCGTCGCCTACTTGAAGGGCCTACGGGATATTCTGATGTATCTCGATGTCTGCGACGGCAACATGGATGAAGGCAGTTTCCGCTGCGAGCCGAATCTGTCGCTCCGTCCGCTGGGTCAGAAAGAATTCGGCACGAAGGTCGAGCTGAAGAACATCAACTCCTTCAAGTTCGTGAAGGATGCGATCGAGTACGAGATCAAGCGGCAGACCAAGGTGTTGAGCGAAGGCGGGAAGATTTATCAGGAAACGCGCCTCTGGAATCTGGATCGCGGTGAGACGGCGGTCATGCGCTCGAAAGAAGAAGCACATGACTACCGCTATTTCCCTGATCCGGATCTGGTGCCGTTGAAGCTCGATAAGGAATGGATTGAGGGATTTCGTGGCAGCGTGCCGGAGTTGCCGGCAGTGCGAGTCAGTCGATTGGTACGCGACTATGGATTGCCCGAGTACGATGCGGGTGTGCTGACCGTGTCTAAGGGCATCGCGGATTACTTCGAAGCTTGTGTGAAGCTGTTCAATCAGCCCAAGACCGTCAGCAACTGGGTGATGGGTGAGCTGACGAGGGAGTTGAACCTCGCGGGGACCGATATCACGGCCTCACCGGTGACGCCTGAGCGGTTGATCGATCTGCTGCACCTGGTCGAGAAGGGGACCATCAGTTTGAAGGTGGCCCGTGAGATTTTCCCCGAGCTCTATCGCAGCGGGAAGCAGCCGGAGCAGATCGTCCAGGAAAAGGGTCTGACGCAAGTCTCCGACGAGGGGGCACTGGACAAGATCATCGACGAAGTGCTGACGAAAAATCCGGCACAGGTGGCGCAGTTCAAGGAAGGGAAACAGCAAGTGCTGGGTTTCCTGGTCGGGCAGGTGATGAAGGCCAGCGGGGGCAAAGCAAATCCAGGCAAGGTGAATGAGTTGTTGAAGAAGAAGTTCAGCAGTTAGGACGTGATACTAACCGAGGAGCGTAGAGACGTATGAGCGCAATTAGGGAAATTAAGGGCAGGCAGATTGTTGATTCCCGTGGCAACCCGACGGTGGAAGCGGAAGTGATGCTGGAGAGCGGTGCGATCGGACGGGCGGCAGTGCCGTCGGGCGCGTCGACCGGCGAGAAGGAAGCGATCGAGCTGCGGGATGGCGATAAGAAGCGTTGGATGGGCAAGGGGGTCTCCAAGGCGGTGGCCAATATCACGAAAGTGATCGCGCCGGAATTGCTCGGCTGTGAGGCGCTCGATCAGGCCAACATCGACCACGCCATGATCGCGCTGGACGGAACAAAGACCAAAGGCAAGCTGGGCGCCAACGCGATCCTCGGCGTCTCGCTGGCCGTGGCGAAGGCGGCGGCGAATGAAACCGGGCAGCCGCTCTATCGCTATCTCGGCGGCACGAATGCGCGGGTTTTGCCGGTTCCGCTGATGAACATCATCAATGGCGGCGCACATGCCGACAACCGCCTGGATCTCCAGGAGTTTATGATCATGCCGGTGGGTGCCAAGACGTTCAGTGACGCGCTCCGGATGGCCACGGAAGTATTTCACACGCTCAAAGCCCTGTTGAAGAAGAAGGGGCTCAACACAGCGGTCGGCGATGAAGGTGGATTTGCTCCGGACCTGCAATCGAATGAAGAGGCCCTCAGCCTCATTTCGCAAGCGATTGAAGACGCCGGCTACAAAACCGGCCGGGATATCGCGTTGGCGTTGGATTGCGCGGCGAGCGAACTCTATAAGAAGGGGCGCTACATTCTTGAGGCAGAAAAGAACCCGGAGCGTTCGTCGGAGGAGATGGTCGCCTACTACGGCAAGTTGCTGGACCGGTACCCGATCCTCTCGATTGAAGACGGACTGAGTGAATTGGATTGGAAGGGCTGGAAGATGCTCACGGAGAAGCTGGGCAAGCGGGTACAGCTGGTCGGCGATGATATTTTCGTGACCAACGTGGAGATTTTTGCCAAAGGGATCAAAGAAGGCATCGGAAACTCGATCCTGATCAAGTTGAATCAGATCGGGACGTTGACCGAGACGCTGGATGCGATCGAGTTGGCGAAACGGTCCGGCTATACGGCGATCATTTCGCACCGGTCCGGTGAAACCGAAGATACAACGATCGCGGATGTGGCGGTGGCAATGAACACCGGCTTGATCAAGACGGGTTCGTTGTCACGGACCGACCGGATTGCAAAATACAACCAGCTGTTGCGCATCGAGGAAGAGCTGGGAAGTGCAGCGGTGTATCTCGGTCGGGATGCGGTGCCTGGTCGCGTGTAAGAAGTCATTGGGATTGCATGATCATTAAGCAAAATCGCGGGCGGGTGTGGCTGGATTGGCAGCGCCGCATGGGCACCGTGGCTCAGGTGGCTGGCGCCGGTGCCTGCGTCTGGTTGCTGGTTGCCTTTTGTTTTGGAGAAATGGGGCTGCCTCGTTATCTGGCGATGCGCGAGCAGGTCGCTCAACTTGACCGGGATCTTCTCGCGTTGCGCCGGGACAACGGCGGGTTGCGCGGAGAAATCGCCCGGTTGCAACATGATCCGGCCAAGATCGAACAATTAGCTCGCGAACGATTGGGGTATGTGCGCAAGGGGGAAACGGTGTATCAGTTGTCTCCCGACCCAGTGAAGGATCGATCGCTTCAGGAGGCCCCATGAAATTCGGGACGGTAGCGATCATCGGCCGCTCCAATGTGGGAAAGTCCACATTGTTGAACCGATTGCTCGGAGAAAAAATCGCGATTGTATCGAATAAGCCGCAGACGACCCGGACGCGTATTCTCGGGGTGGCGCATGTGCCGGGCGCGCAGATTGCGTTTCTGGATACGCCGGGGCTGCACAAGCCGGATCACTTGCTGAACCGGCGGATGGTGCGGACGACGGTGGAAGCGCTGGACGATGCCGATCTGCTCTATGTGCTGATGGAATCCCTTCATCTGCCAGGGCCCGGCGATCTGGCCGCGATCACCCATGTGAAAACGGCGATGGCCAAACACCCTCGTCCTGTCATTCTGGTGGTGACGAAAGTTGATGCGGTGAACAAGATCAAGTTATTGCCTGTGCTGGAGGCCTACGGTCGGCTGTTTCCCTGGACCGAGGTCGTACCGGTGTCTGCGGAGGACGGGGACAACATCGATCGCTTGCTTGAAGTGACCGTTTCCCATTTGCCCGAGGGCGAAGGGGTGTATAACGAGGATATGCTCACGGACCAGTCCATGCGCACACTGGCGGCCGAATTGATTCGCGAGAAGATTCTTGCGGCGACGGAGCAGGAAGTGCCCTATTCCGTCGCGGTCGAAATCGAAGAGTTTGTCGAGGAAAGTAAGATTACGCGGATCCGGGCCACGATTCTCGTCGAGCGGGACACTCAGAAAGGAATCGTGATCGGCAAGCATGGTGAACGGTTGAAGCAGATCAGTACGCAGGCGCGGCAGGATATGGAGCGTGTGTTCGATATGAAGGTGTTTTTGGAAGTGTGGGTCAAGGTACGGGAAGACTGGCGCGAAGACGAGCGCACGCTCATGGAGCTCGGCTACTAGGGATCCGCTATGTTGCCTACTGAACAACCAGTCGATCCGCAATCACCCGACGCCCGTCTTCGAGCGTCCGAACGGGACGTGTTGCGGGATGCGCTCCGGGATCAGTCGGAGCGGGGGCAAACGAAGTCGGATATCATTTTGCTGTCCGTGCAGCGCCTGTTGCGACGCGGGGCGATCACGAATCTGTCGAAGATGCTCGGTCGGATGCATCCGGCCGATGCCGCCAGAGTTATCACTCACCTGAGTTCTCCCAAAGAAAAGCGCGAGGTCTTTGAGCTCGTTCGCGGCGAAGCCAAGCGCGGCCAGGTCTTGAGCGAGCTGGACGGCGATAGTATTCAGCAAGTCTTAGCCGATCTGCTGCACTCCGATATCGCCTGGCTCTTGAAAGATCTGGGCCCCGACGACGTCGCGTATATTCTGGGATTTCTTCCTGAAGAGCGGGGCAAAGACATTTTGGCCCTGATGAAGACGGAGGACTCGACGGAAGTCGCCGATATTCTCAAGTATCCAAAGGATACGGCCGGCGGCATCATGACCACGGAGTTCTTTTCGCTGCCGGAAGATGCGACGGCGCAAGAGGCTATTCGACGGCTGCAGCAGGCCACCGATGCCGAAATGGTGTTTTATATTTATGTGACCGACAAGGACGAACACCTCGTCGGAGTTCTCTCGCTACGCCAGCTCTTGACGGTTCCACCGGCCACGCCGCTGAAAAATATCATGATGCGCGATGTGATGAGCGTGGCGGTCGACATGGACCAGGAAGAAGTGGCGCGTCAGGTCGCCAGCTATAACCTGTTGGCGATTCCTGTCGTGGAGAAAGACGGGAAGCTTGCGGGGATCATCACGGTCGATGACGTGGTGGACGTCATCCGTGAAGAAGCGACCGAAGACATGTTGAAGATGGCCGGCGCGATCGAGGAGGACTCGGTCTCAAAGTCTTCCAGCTTTGGCGCGGCAAGGGTGCGGCTGCCCTGGTTGTTTACCAATTTGGTCGGCAGTCTCTTGTCCGGTGCGATCCTCTGGTACTTCAGAATGACGTTGCAAGAGGTAGTGGCGATCGTCAGTTTTATTCCGGTCATTGCGGCGATGGGCGGCAATGTGGGATTGCAGTCGTCGACATTAATCATTCGAGGACTGGCCACAGGGGTGGTCGAATTGTCGGACGTGCGCACGGTATTTTTTCGCGAGGTCAAGGTTGGCTTATTAATGGGGCTGGCCTGCGGCGTGATGCTGACCTTGGTCGGATGGGCCTGGCATCAGGCCTTTTTGGGCATGGTGGTCGGGACGTCGCTGGTGATCGCATTCCTGGTCTCGACGAGTATGGCGACGATCATGCCAGTCGTGTTGAAGCGCATGGGTGTTGATCCTGCCGTGGCGGCCGGTCCCTTCGTGACGACGGCCAACGATATTACGGGCATCACGATCTATCTCTCATTGGCCACGCTGTTTTTAGACCATCTGCGGTGATCAGCATCACTGCGGGAGAAGCCGGGGTATTGCCGGTGCGAAAAGGGCTTGGGCGATGCCTCTCGTAAAAACCTCTGCGATTATCCTCAAAAGCCGTCGGTGGGGTGAAGCCGACCGGATTGTGACCTTCTACTCGAAGGAGTTCGGGAAAATCCGTGGTGTTGCGCGCGGCGCTCGGCGATTCAAAAGCCACTTCGGAGCCACGCTTGAGCCCTTTACCCGCTGTCATCTGGATTTGTTCGAGAAACCGGGTGATTCGCTCTATCGGATTTCTCATGTCGATCTGATTGAATCCTTTCAGCCGCTTCGAGAAGAATTGGTGTTGATGGCCTGTGCGGCACGGATGGTCAATGTGGTAGGGGCGGTCACGCCGGACGGCGATCCGGATGCCAGACTCTTCGAGACCTTAGGTCAGGGCTTGGGATCACTCAAGGGGAGCCGAGATCCGGTCTTGATGGCGTTGCTGTTTCAGATTCGCTTGTTGGGGCTGACAGGGTTCCGCCCGCAGACTGATCACTGCGCGACCTGTGGGAAGGCCGGTGTAACGGGAGATCCGCAGTTCTCGCCGCTGGCCGGTGGATTCGTCTGCCTTTCCTGTGCGGCGCGACAGATGGTTCGGTGTGTGGTGATGTCTCGCGGGAGCCTGTCGTTTCTGCAGCAGGCCATTCGGCTGAATCCGGAGCTCGTCACACGGCTGACGGCGACCGGCCAGGTGCGGGCCGAAGTGGAGCGGGCGATTGAGGGCTATGTGACGGTGGTGGCTGGTCGACGGTTGCCGCCGGTCGATTTCTTGGCGTCGATGTCTTCGGTCTGAGTCGATGGAGCATGAGGGGATAAGGGGAGAGACTATGGCCGCGGCATTGGTTCCCATCGACATGCAATGGTTGGAGAAGGGCGTCTTGGGCATCGAGTGGAGCGATGGCCACAGGGGGATCTATCCCGTTCGTGTGCTGAGACTGCATTGTCCTTGTGCTGCCTGTGTCGATGAGTGGACGGGTGTGCGTCGATTGAAGCCCGATGATGTCCCGATGTTTATCATGGCTCAGGACATTCAGCCGGTCGGGCGGTATGCGCTCCAATTTTCCTGGAGTGATGGGCATGACAGCGGCATTTATTCCTATGGGCTTCTGCGGCAGCTGTGCCAATGTGATGTGTGTGTGCCGGTGAAGCCAACCGAGCAGAAGAGTCGGCGGCTTCTATGACCGAAAGAAAGAGGATGGTACTCATGAAGCGTTTCGGGTGTACGGAGGAGGGTATCTCCGGAAGTATTCTGTATGCGGCCGGAAGTCTGGTGTGCGTACTTGTAATGGTGGGTTGCCAGAGCATGCCGCCATTGGGAGAACAGGAACGCCTGGTGCAAAATAAGCAGCTGACGGTACAACAGATTTCTCCCAAGGCCGTGGTGAATGTTTGGGGCAAGCCAGTCTATCACCATAGTGAGTTCACTCAGTTCTTTGTCATGCCGGATAAGTCGATGATTCCGCGTTCGCGGGTGCCAATTGGTGAAGCGCCAGAGGGATGGGAGGCAAGTTTCGAGGCCGGGGAAGGGGTGTTTCTGGGCTATCCCGAGCAAGGCTGGGTGTTAGTATTTTTAGATGATCGGCTGGTGTATCGGGAAGAGTTGAAGGCCGACAAAGTGCATGCGCTTGGAAAGACGTGGCAGTTCGACGACCGGTTTAAGACGAGCTTGGAAGGTGCGCCACTCCGCTAGGGTTCTCTGGTTCTTTATATCATGGCGAGATCTCACCACATCGATTCACTGAACATTGTAATGGCCGCGTCAGAGGCGGTCCCCTACGTCAAGACCGGTGGGCTGGCCGACGTCGCTGGTGCACTTCCAGTGGAACTTGCCAAGCTGGGGCATACTGTGACCTTGATTGTGCCCCGCTATCGCAGTTTTCAGACGGATGGAAGGTCGCTCCGGGAGATTGGGACGATTCGCGTCAGGACTGCCAAGGGGTTTGTCGATGCGACGCTTGAGGAAGATCTGATTCCTGTCGGGGTGGCCGGACGATCGGTTCGAGTGGTGGCGGTTCGATATGATCCCTATTTTGACCGGGTTGGGCTGTATCAAGGTCCGGACGGAGATTTCAGCGACAATCTTGCTCGGTTCGCCTTTTTCAGCCACGCGATCATTGAAGTGATAGTATTTCTTGGGAGCAGTCGCCGTGAGTCGATCTCTGTTTTGCATTTGCACGATTGGCAGACGGCGCTTGCGGGTGTGTATCTGAAAACCACGGAGCGTGGTCGGGCAATCGTCGGCGATGTCAGGACGCTGTTGACGCTTCACAATGTGGGATATCAAGGTATCTTTCCAGGCCCCCAGTTTTCTGAGACGGGTTTGCCTGCCGATCTATTTACTCCTGCAGGGTTGGAATTCTACGGGTCGGTGAATCTGCTTAAGGGAGGGATTCTCTTTGCGGACAAGGTGTCGACTGTGAGCCCGACCTACGCAAAAGAAATCATGAGCCCTGATGGCGGGTTTGGTTTGGAGGGTGTGCTGGCTGGTCGTCGGGATGGTGTGGTTGGGATTATCAACGGCATTGATATTGGTTCCTGGGATCCCGAGACGGACAGCCACCTTGCGGCTAACTATTCACAGACTGACCTGTCAGGCAAAACTGTTTGTAAGAAGGCGCTTCAGCTCGAACTGGGCTTGCCGAATCGTGATGTTCCGCTCATTGGAGTCATCGGGCGGTTGACCTCACAGAAGGGGTTTGATCTGCTGGCGGAGATTCTTCCGGAGTTGATGGCAGTTGACGTTCAGATTGCGATTCTGGGTACAGGAGATCGGATCCTTGAAGATAGGTTTCAATCGTTGAAGGAGCGGTATCCACAGCAAATCGGTGTGTCTCTGAAATTCGATGAAGGGCGAGCGCATCGAATTGAGGCAGGGGCGGACATGCTGGTCATGCCATCGCGGTATGAGCCCTGCGGACTGACCCAGCTCTATAGTCTGCGGTACGGCACGATTCCTATTGTCCGGAAGACAGGGGGGTTGGCAGATACGGTTATTCCGTACCGGCCCTCGACGGCACTGGCTGGGCATGCGACGGGATTCCAATTTGAAGGAGTTTCAGCGGACTCCCTACTGGCGACGATACTTCTCGCCCTGAAGGTCTATGCAGATCGGGAGGTGTGGGCGTCAATCCAGCAAGCTGGTATGGGAGTAGACTGTTCCTGGGAGCTTTCGGCTAAGCGATATGTCGAAGTGTATAGGAAGTTAAGCGGGGAGAGATAGCCTAGGGATTTTTAAGCGAAATCTGAACTCCATTTTCCATCTCAGCCAATAGCTTATTGGCTTGTGCGAGATAGTAGGTTGGTTCCTGATTTTCCTTGTGAAGCGTGATCACGCTAGTGAGTGCCTCCCTAGCCAAGTCAACTCTTCCAGAACTGAAAGCGACTTGTCCAGCATGGAGAGAGCACGAAGCTGCCATGGCGTGAACGTCCACGGCAAGCCGGCTTGCCGGCGTGGCGACGAAACGTTCCAGTTGTTGCGGCATCGGGAGCACAAATCCGTCATGTCCCTGGCCAAGCAAGGCGGCCGTCGTTAGTTTTCCCATCGCCTGCTGTGTTTCACCAAGATCGGAGGTGGACTTGCAGTGTGTGTATGTCCCCCAAAGGTTCATGAATCCAGGGTTGTCGAGGCCTACTGTTTTAAGGGGTGTGCCGGTCTGGCATCCTGAAACGAGCAGTGCCAGGCCGAGTAGGCTACCGATGGATTGTTTGGAGAAAGGTTGCTTCAAGTCTAGGCTCCTCAGGTGAAAAATTTCACCGCTTCACTTACTGAAGGGTATTCTGCAATCAATAGACCTGAGATATAAAATCACAAGTCGCTGAATTTATTGAAGTAAATTTCTGTGATCGCGGGTTGAATGTTGTGAAGATCGCTCAGTGTGGTGTCTTTGCAACAGAGGGTAGCCGAGCAGCTTAGGAGTTGAAGATCTGGACTAGAATGCCGGTGCGGGTTGTCGCCGTTGTTTTTCGCATGATGTGTTTGATGTGTTCTTTAACTGTTTGCTCTGTAATGAGGAGGGCGTTTGCGATTTCTTTGTTGGTCCATCCTTTGGCCAAATGCTCCACCACGGCTTGTTCACGATTCGTGAGCTGGAACTTTTCGCGGGCATGGTCGGTATTGAGGTTCTGTCTTCTTCCCAGCTCTTCCATGGTGACCACCAGACGAGCATGTTCCACACCACCACGGTCAGGCAGGCCAAACCCTCGAAGCAAAATGGGTTGGCCGGGGTCCCCGCTCACCCGCTTGAGTTCAAATTGTTCCCAGTCTTTTGCTTCAGTCCGAACGTGGAGCGCCTTGATGATTTCCCCGCAGAGCTCAGTGAGAGCCGTTGGCAAAACGCCGTGGGCCGATCGAGCAGCCGATCCTGCCTGTTCCGCGGCATTGATTTTTTTGGCCAACTCCGTCGCCTGACGATTCATGTGGAGCAGTTGCATCGCGGCAGTTAGTACAACAATCCCCGAGCCGGCACGTTGGTCGGCAAGACCATCTGATTGATCGGCGTGCTGAGTTGATTCAGTCATGGATTCTCTTTACGACAGACTCGGCAGTATTGCTAGACAATTGAACAAACTCTGATAGAGTGCAGCGAGTGAAACGATACTAGAAAGAGTACCTAACCCTTTAGGGGGAGTCAACACCTACGTTAGAGAATATTGGCCTACATCATCGGTATTGTTCGCCTCGGAGGCATTCCCTATAGTTCAGCATGATTGGAAAAAGAGTAGCGCAGGTTGGGTCAGCTACCATCGAGAGTCCAATTCTCAAGTTGCGGATAGGGAAGCCAAGGAATCAATCCTTACAGGGGAGGCGTGATGTGGGACAGATAAGCTGGGAATGGCCGATGACCGATTGTGGGGAAAGTCATAAGGATCGAGTGGCGATGCTGAGACCTATCCCTTATGAAATGACTAGACCTGCGGATGAACCTGCTCCATCAGGTCGTGAAGGAAAGGCACTCTCCTTGAACATCAGCAGTGGGGGAATGCTCATACTGATGGAGCAGGCTCCTCCTGTAGAGCAGGTGTTGAAGGTCTTTGTGCCGACGCCAGTTACGGTCGCTGAGACGCCTACATTAGCTGAAGTCCGGTGGGCAAGACGCGTCCCTTTTGGAAAAGGGGTTGGCCCGTATTTGGTGGGCCTCAAATTCATGTTTTGAATGAATAGTTTTTGAACCCCAGGTTCGTCGTACTCTTTTCTCCAAGGGATAAGGGGGCTGAGTAAAATAGGGGAAGTCTTGGTCAGTGAGGGAAGGGTGAGAGAAGTTGAGGGGAACGCGGATGCAAAAATGGTATATTGTGATGGCCAAGCCCCGTCAGGAACATTTCTCAACCTCGTTTCTTGGCCAAGCAGGGATCGAGACCTACTATCCCGAAGTGAACGAGTGTTTTAACGTCAGGGGGCGGCGTCGCTTCCGTCGTTCAGGCCTTTTCCCAGGCTATTTCTTTGCGCGTTTTGACTATGAGCGAGAACATCGAATTATTTCCTATTCTCGAGGGGTCCGAAAAGTAGTAGCTTTTGGACATATTCCAGCTGAGGTTGATCCGGGTCTTCTTCGTGAAATACAAGAAAGCATCCGAGTGCGAGATATCGTGCAAGTGCCGAGTTTTAGGCCTGGAGATGTGGTTCGCATAAATAGTGGGCCGTTTGCTGGAATAAGAGCAGTGTTTGAGTCTGCTATGCCAAGAAAAGAGCGAGCTGTTGTATTATTGCATGTGCTTTCTTGTCAGAGCCGGGCAGTCGTGCAGGTCTCGGACATCGAGGATTTTTCAGAGGCGGTCTAGGCGGGCGGTGATTTTGGGGACAGGTTTTTTGGAGAGGTAGTGCCTCGGATTGGCGGTAGCTTGTCTTGTTTGTCTGCCCCTGCTAAAGGAGTTTACAACGATGCAAAGTATTAAAGCTTTCGCTGTGATTGTCTGGTTAAGTATGTGTGTCTTGCTCGACCCAGCGTTGGCGGTTCCCCAGGACACAGATGTCAAAAGAGGAGTAGCCTCCTCCTCTGTAAGATCCACGGCAGGCTCGGGAGACAAGTCTCTCTTGATAGTCACGCCAGAGTACATTATTGGTCCCGAGGATATTTTGGAAATCACTGTGTGGAAGAACGCAGATCTTTCCAAGCAAGTTCAGGTACGGCCGGATGGCAGAATCTCTCTTCCGCTCCTGGGCGATATATCAGCCGTTGCCAAGACGCCGGTGCAGTTGGCCGAGGAAATCTCTGCCGGGCTCAGGGCCTACATGGAAAACCCAACCATTTCGATTATGGTGAAAGAAGTAAACAGTTATCAGATTTATGTGTTAGGGGAAGTCAATAAACCAGGTAAATTTCCGCTCAAAAGCAAGACCACGCTTTTGCAGGGGATTACCGTGGCTGGTGGATTTACACCAATGGCGGCGAGGAATAAGATCGTTGTCTTTCGCTTCTCCAAAGATGGGGAGGGCTTAACGAAACTAAAAGCAAGTTATGACGACATCGTTGTGCGCGACGGATCCGTCCAGAATATGGAGCTGAAGCCCGGCGATCAGATTGTTGTGCCGTCAGAGACGATGGTAATACTGCCTAGTCGTTAGTTGGTAGCCCGGTTGTTCTTGAGCTCAGCGAGCGATCAAGGATTGGCGATCTGTCGCATGTGCTGTAGCTGAGATACTTGGAGAGGTAAGACGACGATGACAGGACAGGTTTTGGAGTTAGCTAGAAACCTTGTGGCTACCGCGGTTCTGATTGTCTTTCTTAGCGGGGTAAGCGGTTGTTCTCAACAGAATGTTCAGTATCAAGGTATGTCCGTTCCTCCTACTGAGTTTCTCATCGGGCCAGAGGATGTTCTTGTCGTCACTGTCTGGCGCAATCAAGAGTTGTCGAAAGAAGTGATTGTAAGGCCCGATGGCAAAATTTCTTTGCCTCTGATCGGCGACATCATGGCCGCGGGATTGTCCGCGCAGGTTCTTTCAAAGCATGTGGCTGATGCATTGGCTGAGTTCATGTCCACCCCGACGGTATCTGTCCAAGTGAAAGAGATCAATAGCTACCACATTTTTGCAGTCGGTGAGGTTGCGAAGCCTGGGAAGATTCCTCTCAAGTCATTCACCAGTGTGGTTCAAGGGATTTCTTATGCTGGAGGGTTTACGACATTTGCCTCCCGTAACAATGTTCATGTGCTTCGTATGGTGAAGAATGCGCAAGGAGAGACTAAGCAGGTCATGATTCCCGTGCCGTACCTAGACATTGTGCAAGGGAAAAATCTGGAGGCGAATTTCATCCTGAAGGCTGGTGACGTCATTGTTGTACCGTGATACCGGCCTGCGAATAGCTAAAGCCGTTTTATTTATGGGGCTGGTGGTCTGGTGGTCGACGGGACCTTCCGTGTTGGCCCAGACGATCGTTATCCCAACATTATCGGTTTCGGAAACCTATGACTCAAACGTGTTCTACACTCCGAAAACATTACTGAGCCCAGGTTTCAAAGCAGAAGATTTTATGACCACAGTGATACCTCAGATCAATCTCGCTCACGCAGGCCCTCTCGTAAATGGCAGTTTTTCTGTGGGTGCTAATATTACGAAGTATATGAATAATCCCAGCCTCGACTACACGGGTATCAATACCGCTGGTCAGTTGGATTTGAAGCGATGGGCCAATAGTTTTTCGCAGCGTATCTCGGCCTTGTCCGTTCGGGGAACCTATCAGTTTACACCGTCATTGAGCGGTTTCGGGGCAACGACAGGCGGGGCCCTAGGAACTGGGTTCGGGACGACGGGGATCAGCTCTCCGATCGATACAGGGCTTATCACCAATCGGGTGTCGATGCATAACATGAGTGGTGATATTACCGGGGGATATGACCTCTCCAGGAATACGGCACTCACGGCTAGTTACAATTACACGAAGCTTACCTTTGGGAACCAATCAGGTGGGATTAATAACCAGCTGTTCGATACAGACGGACACACAACAATGACCACACTGACCACGAAAGTATCGCCGACAGACTCGGTGGGAACTACCGCGACCATGTCTCACTTTATTCAGGGGGGAGCTTCAGGCGGCGGGTCAGGTTCGTTTACGACCATTTCGGGGACGGCGAACTGGGCAAAGCTCTGGACAAAGCAATTGAGCACGTCTCTTGCCGGAGGTGGAATTTTTACCCTTCCCATAGAGTCAGCCGTTCCAGGCCAATCAATCAAGTCGTCCTTTGCACCGACTGGCACGGTCACAATGACGTACAGTTCATTTTCGGAAGGGCTGCGGGGAGCGGGATCGGCCCCGGGACCGTTTGATAATTTACCGAGGGTGGCCGGAAGCCTGGCTCCGGGAGGGGTTATCGCACCAGGCGCCTTCACGACATCGCTGAGCTATAATTTTAGCATCTTTCCAAGTTACGCCCTTAATGCAGGGCCAATGAAGACGCACGTTGTCGGTGTCAATGCCAGTGCGGGAGTTACGTCTAAGCTCACGGCTCAGGCGGGAATGAACTTCTCGCATGGGAGCACGAGTACGCCTGCATCGAGTTTTGACACGCTTGGAGCGACTGCAGGGGCCAGCTATCTCCTGGGGCCGGTAATGGTCAATCTCACCTATAACTGGCTGTATTTTTCAAGCTCGTTTGCTCAAACAGCTCAGACCCAAAGTGAATATGCATTCTCAAAAAAAATGATCATGTTGTCGCTCTCCTACGCGTTCACGAGTCAGTCGTTCTTTAGAATGGGTGGGCTAGGGAGCCTCGTGTCCCAGGAATCGATAGAGGGCACACCTGCTCCATCGGATGTGGGGACAGGAAGTAGTCCTGCTGGTTCCGGCGTTATAAAGAAGGAGTAAGAGGATTGTTTACAGGGCTGAGTACTCCTGAAGACTATTTCAGGGCTATAAAAAATCATAAGTGGATGATTATCATTCCGATTGTCGTCTGCATTGGTCTGGCGGC
Source organism: Nitrospira sp. (assembly GCA_013140455.1). Taxonomy (GTDB): domain Bacteria; phylum Nitrospirota; class Nitrospiria; order Nitrospirales; family Nitrospiraceae; genus Nitrospira_D. The sequence continues at coordinate 20,880 of JABFSU010000055.1, forward strand.
TTTGCTCTGTCAATGGTTGCCCAAGAGTTATCGGTCCAATACCCTACTCTATTACCAAGAACAGAAGGTGCGGGGTATAAAAGGTGTCGATGCCCCGGAATCAGGTGGAGACGCGAATCGACCGGATCTTGCAATGGGGACGCGCATCGATGCGCTAAAAGAAGTTTTGTATCGGCGGGATTTGTTGACGCAAGTAGCTGAGGAGTTTCATCTGTATGGCTACTATAAAGAAAATGCTACGCCTGCGATGGACAATGGTGTCGCATCTGGTCTAAGGCAGCTTGTGAAAATCGAGCCGCAAGGCAGCGGTCTTTTGAAAGTCTCTTTTTCAGATGCGGATCCGCTGATTGCTAAAGCGGTGACGGCAAGATTCGCCGACCTCTTCATTCAGGAAAACACAACGACGAGGACAGCAATTGCTCAGAGTTCGACAGAGTTTTTGCAACACGAATTGGATGTCTTAAAAGGACAGTTGGAAGTCAAAGAGCGGGCTATCGCTCAGTTCAAACAGTCACATCTCGGCCAGTTGCCTGAGCAAATGGATTCCAACCTTCGAGCGATTGATCGGTTTGAGAATGAGATGACGGCACAGCAAGAGATGGATAAGACCCTGAATCTTCGTCTCGAATCTGTGGACAAGGCAATCAGAGAATATGAGGATCCTTCAAGTGATGTAAATCCAAAGCGGGCTGAAAAGGATCCTCGACTGGTAAAGATACGGGAATTGGAACGGACATTGGCTGGGTATCGATCAATGTACAAAGAAACCTATCCGGACGTTGCTCGAGTGAAGAATGAGTTGAGCCAGATTCAAGCCATGACGACAGAAGAGTATATTTCGCTCTATATCGAGCCTGAGGCGGCCGAGATTATTGATGGGCCCAGGAGGCCGAAACGCAAACCCGTTGATCCGTATAAGGCCGAATTGCTCAAGCAGCGAGACGATTTATTGCGTGAGCAGGAATTGCTCCGCCTCAGGCAGGCTCGTATCACCTCAGATATTAAAAAGTACGAGTCGCGAATTGAAGGCACAACGGTCCATCAGCAAGAACTCATGTCCATCCAACGGGACTACGAAAATCTCCAGAAAAACTATCAGTCGCTTCTGGAAAAGAAATTGGCTGTTGGTATGGCCGGTGATCTTGAGCAGAAGCGTCAAGGCACGCAGATGCGCATTGTTGAGCCTGCCAGTCTCCCCACATGGCCAGAGAAACCGAATTTGATTATGGTCATGCTGGGGGGCTTGGCTGCAGGCTGTGCGCTCGGATTCGGCAGCGCGATCGGCATTGAAATGCTTCGACGAGGGTTCGTGTCGGCCGAAGAAGTCGAACTCACGCTGGGGTTGCCGGTTTTTGCAGTCATTTCTCATTTTGAGTCGGCTTGGCCGGGAGGAGCGAAACTGACGGCAGAAACAACTCGTCGAAAAGATCGGTTGCTGGCACTCCCAGGAGGTCGGAAAGAAGGGCTGCTTGTCGCGAACGGAGGTCCCACAGCTGAGCGAGGGCAAGTTTCGGTAGGACCGGAACTTGTCGCGATGTGGTATCCAAGGTCTGCGGTAGCCGAACAGTATCGAGTTGCGGCAACGAGAATTGGATTGATGGCAGGCCAGCAGGAAAGCACAGTGATCGTCATGGCGAGTGCGTTGATGGGGGAAGGAAAGACGTCTACTGCTCTCAATCTCGCCCATGTCTTTGCCAGAGATCTTAATAAGAAGACGGTGTTGGTGGACTGCGACTTAAAACGCCCGATGGTTCATGCCTATGCCGGGATGGAATTGGGCATAGGATTGAGTGAAGTGTTGCTCGGAGAAAAACAATTTGAGGAATGTCTTGAGTATCATGAACAGCTAGGAGTCTGGATCCTTCCTGCCGGTATTATCCAGTCAGGAATCGCGGCATTAACCCATGTGGATCGGCTGTCCAAACTCATCAGCAATTTGCGCGAAAAGTTTGAATGTATCGTACTGGATGCGCCACCCTTGTTGCCCGTTGCCGAGTCTCTCTTAATTGTGAGAATGGCAGATGTTGTGGCGCATGTGATTAGGGCTCGCAGCACTCCCCGCGATGCCGCCATGAGTGCCATGAAAATGGTGGGGCAAGAGCGGCCGATGGGGGTGATACTAAACGGAGTGGAAGAACAGGATTCACCGTATTCATACTATAGCTATGGCAATAAGGTCTATGAACCTCACCGTACCCAACTCAGATAGATCACGCACGGAGAAACTGGTGATCTTGCCTGTCGACCATGCCCCGAAGGCAATCTTCAGGGTGCCGGGGGCGCGGCGGCGGATCCTGATTTTAGGGGTCGGGTCGCTGGCGAACAACCTATGCTCGGTGCTTGTGTCGAGGAGCAGAGTATTTACCGATGTCGTCGGCTTTCTCGCCAAGGAAAGCGCACAAGTCGGTACAGAGTTATCCGGTGTGAAGATTCTAGGGACCATAGACCAACTTCTTTCGGTGGTTGAACGCGATCGGGTTGATACGATCGCGGTATGTTTGGAGGATCGCCGGGCTGTGCTTCCCGTCCAAGTATTGCTGGATTTAAAAGGGATGGGGGTCGATATCTGGGATGGAAATCATCTCTATGAGGAAGAGTCCGGTCGGCTTTCAATCGATGACCTGAAGCCCAGCGCCATTATTTTCTCCAGGGAGTTTAAGCGAGGTATCGTCGTCAGAACGATGAAACGATCAATCGATCTGCTGATTGCCTTGATAGGTCTTGCGCTTATCCTCCCCCTCTTGGCTGTGATTGGAATTCTGATCAAGCTGGATTCTCCTGGGCCAATTTTCTACCGTCAGGTTCGGGTCGGCCTTCGCGCTCAGCCCTACATGATTTGGAAATTTCGCTCCATGTTTACGGATGCGGAAAAAGGGGGCGCCAGGTGGACATCGGAACGGGATCCCAGAATCTCACGGGTGGGGTGGTATTTGCGGAAGTGGAGACTCGATGAATTGCCGCAGCTCGTCAATGTGATTCATGGCGAGATGAGTCTAGTGGGGCCACGTCCTGAACGACCGGTCTTTGTTCAGGAATTGAGATCAGTCATCCCATTTTATGATCTCCGGCATGTCGTTCGACCGGGAATTACCGGATGGGCTCAGACTCAGTTTCGGTACGGAGCTTCGGCGGAAGACTCCCATATTAAGTTGCAGTATGACCTCTATTATGTGAAGTACCTCTCTCTGCGACTGGATTTTCGCATTCTGATTGAGACGATACGTGTCATCCTGCGGGGAGAAGGTGCTCGATGAGCATGCCAGTGGAGAGACCCATTCACTGTCTTTCCTTTGACGTGGAGGAGCATTTTCAGGTATCGGCATTCTGGTCAGACGCGAGAAGGCAAGAATGGGATCGGTACGAAAGCCGTGTCGAGAGAAATACTCGATTGCTGGCTGAACTGCTGGCCAAGCATGGGATGAAGGCCACGTTTTTTATCCTGGGATGGGTTGCGGAACGGCATCCAGAGCTGGTCAAGTCGCTGGCGGCTCAAGGGCATGAGGTGGCCTCTCATGGGTATGGACACGAATTAGTGACGACTCAGTCACCTGCACGGTTTCGCCAAGATGTAAGAGTTGCCAAGAAAATCTTGGAGGACCTAACGGGGAATCCGGTGGTTGGCTATCGGGCTCCGAGTTTTTCTATTACCTCCGAGACGGCCTGGGCGCTCTCGATATTGGTCGAGGAAGGCTATGTATACGATTCCAGTATCTATGATCGTTTTCGTCGGACAGAGTCAGAGAAACGACTTGCCTGCGGCTTTGAAATCGCCACTCCAGCTGGAAAAATATGGGAAGTGCCTCCTTCTACGATCGAGATGCTAGGCCTCCAAATTCCCGTAGCTGGTGGCGGGTATTTTCGCCTATTCCCCTATGCAGCATCCAAGAACTTTTTGCGGCGCCTTGAACGGCAAGGGGCTAAACTTGTGATGTACCTTCACCCTTGGGAGTTTGATCCCGAGCAGCCTCGCATGGACGGGTCATGGCTGTCACAGTTCCGGCACTATCTTAATCTGCATAAGACGGAGGAGCGTTTGATCGCGCTTCTTGAAGATTTTCAATTTGGCGCGATTGCTCAAGTCATGCGGCCGCTCTGGTTGCTCGAGCATGAAAAGAGGGCCTCGGAAGCACTGGAGTGTCGTAGCTAGGTGCGGGTTTCTCGAAATTAGTCGGAGAGTCGAATGTTTTTCGATACACTGACAGCACCATGCAGACCGCTTACCGTAAGTCAGGCGAAGGCGAAGTAAAATCCCAATTTCTCCGCCCTTTCTTCCGTGCAAAACGATCAGCGAAGAGAATCCAATCTAGGAACGACATCCTTTCGGGCCCACCTTCCAGAAAGATGTCAAGCTCACGGGACGGATTCTGCAGTGGGGTTGTTGAACCTATCAAGCGTGAGACGTGAATCAAGGCATGGGGAGTCGGTCGATTTCTTTCCGGCCGCGATGTGCCATTTGTTTTAATGATCCAAGCTGCAGCGAAGAGCGAAGATTGTCGGCGAACGTTAAGGTTTTCAAGTGAGAGGCCCCACGTGCAGGTAGAAAGCAATCTATTTGGAACCAGCGGTATGTGGCGTTTGTCCCAAAGAGGGACTGAGGGAAGGCGGCGGGTGGATAAGAATGCCAGAAAGTAGTTCACCGATAAGCGTGGTTGGAGGAGTGCCACTCCGGCGCCGGACTGTAATTGAACCCAGTAAGAGGCGGTTCTATCTGAATCTCAGTGGAATCTGGGAATACCGAGAATTGCTCCTGTTTCTCGCCTGGAGAGACCTGAAGACGCGATACGCACAGACCGCGATCGGATTTGCCTGGGCAATCATTCAGCCGGTTGCCATGATGCTGTTGTTTACACTGGTCTTTAGTAACTTCGCCAAGCTTCCGTCGGATGGGGTGCCGTATCCACTTTTCGTCTATGTGGGACTTTTGCCGTGGGGGTATTTTGCCCGCAGTCTCGATAAGAGCAGCTTCAGCATGGTCGCGGAATCGAATCTCATCAGCAAGGTGTACTTTCCAAGAATTGTGGTCCCAATCTCGGCCATGCTTGTGGGATTGATTGATTTCGCGATTTCATTTCTTCTTCTCCTTGTGATGATGGCGTTTTATGGAGTCATGCCTTCGTGGGAAGTCCTGTTCATTCCAGTTTTCCTGGTGCTGACGATGATTACATCGCTGGCGGTAAGCTTGTGGTTAGCGGCATTATTCGTCCGATTTCGCGATATTGCGGCTGCAATGCCATTGGTGACACAGCTATGGATGTTTGCAACGCCGGTAGTCTATCCGGCGAGTTTAGTCCCGGACCAGTGGAAATGGCTTAATAGCCTTAATCCAATGGCTGGAGTGATCGAAGGATTTCGGTGGGCATTGTTGAAGACCCCGCCTCCGAGCTTGGAGACTATGGGCATCACGGTCGCGTTGGTCAGTGCCCTCCTTCTCCTGGGTATGTCATATTTCAATCGAATGGAACGGAAGTTTGCGGATGTGATTTGATCGGCGCGCATCTCCTCGTATTTGTCTTGAACGACTGAAGAGCTGTATGAGGCAACGTCTGTTAGGGAAGGCCACTGGTAGCGTGATATGAGCAATGTAACTATTCGGGCTGAACATCTTTCGAAAATGTACATGATATCCGTGACGAAGGGCGCGCCTGACTCGTCCTTGTCGGAGTGTGTCAATGAAGGGGCCAAGAAACTCTTCACGCTCCGATCCTCCTTGAGTACCAAGCGGTTAGTGAAAGAAGAGTTATGGCCAGTCAAGGATGTCTCGTTTGAAATTCGTGCAGGAGAGGTCGTTGGAATAATCGGCCGAAATGGTGCCGGGAAAAGTACGCTGCTCAAGGTCCTTTCTCGTATTACTGAGCCGACGAGCGGCAGAGCCGAGATCTTTGGGCGTGTTGGAACCTTGCTCGAAGTTGGAACCGGCTTTCACCCGGAGTTGACGGGGCGGGAGAATATTTATCTCAGCGGGATCATCCTGGGGATGAAGAAAACAGAAATTGATCAGAAGTTTGATGAGATTGTCGAGTTTGCCGGGATTGCCAAGTTTATCGATACGCCGGTGAAACGCTACTCGAGTGGCATGTATGTCAGGCTGGCGTTTGCGGTGGGGGCTCACCTTGAGCCCGAGATTCTGATTGTCGACGAAGTTCTTGCGGTCGGAGACTCACAATTTCAAAAGAAGTGTCTCGATAAGATGAAGGATATTGGCGCGCATGGTCGGACGGTGTTGTTTGTCTCGCACAATATGCAGGCAGTGATGCGCCTATGTGATCGCGTGATCATGCTTGATAAAGGGAGAGTTCTCCACGACGGACCGGCACATGAAGTCGTGAAGACATATCTGAACGCCGGGTTCGGCGCTTCGCCTGCTCGCGAATGGACTGATCCATCAAGCGCCCCCGGGGGGGAAGTGGCTCGCCTTCGTGCTGCTCGCGTGAAAGCTGAAGACGGCAGGGTGGCAGAGGTGTTGGATATTCGTCGCCCATTTACCATTGAGATGGAGTATGAGGTGCTCACGCCAGGATACGTGTTGGCTCCGCACTTCCATCTGGTCGATGAGGAAGGGACGTTAATATTTATCACACAAGATCTCGATCCAGAGTGGAGGAGACGGGCTCGTCCGGCAGGGCATTATTTAAGCCGAGTTGAGATTCCCGGCAATCTGCTCACCGAGGGAACGGTATTTGTCGGGTGCCATTGCATAACACTTGCGCCAGATCTGGTGCAGTTTGCGGCTTCTGAAGCCATAGCGTTTCAGATCGTCGATAATCATGACGGCGACTCTTCCCGGGGAGACTATGTAGGAACAATGCCAGGCGCGGTGAGGCCGCTCTTGACGTGGCGAACGCAGCTCGTGGGCTCCGTGGCCTCGGAGTCTTTCAAAGTCGGTTAGGCGCGTATGAATGAGTGGCTTGGAAATGCAGTCAGAACGCGTTTGTCTGGCGCAACAGGAGTAAGCAAATCTCAATTCCCTATTCGGCCTGAACCGTTAAAGGGCTTTAGCTCAGCAGGGAAACAAGTAAGAAGAGGATTTGTGAGTAGAGCGTACAAGAGGAAGTGCGCGTAACGAGGAGAGATCGCATATGAAAGCAGTAATCTTAGCTGGGGGACTTGGAACACGCTTAAGTGAAGAGACGGTTCTGCGTCCCAAGCCCATGGTCGAAATCGGCGGGAAGCCGATTCTCTGGCACATCATGCAAATCCATGCCATGCATGGCGTGACAGAGTTTGTGGTGGCCTTGGGTTATAAGGGTGAGATGGTGAAGGAGTACTTTCTTAATTTTAACGCAATTAACAGTGATCTCACCGTCGATCTTTCCACTGGAAAGTCCACCATTCATGAGGGCAACAAGCCCAAATGGACGGTACATTTGGTCGACACGGGTTCAAGTACGCAAACGGGCGGGCGCGTGCGGCGTCTTAAGAAATGGATTGGGGATGACGAGTCATTCATGTTGACCTATGGAGATGGGGTCGCAGATCTGAATATTGGCAAACTTCTAGAGTTTCATCGCTCGCATGGGAAGTTGGCAACAATGACATCGGTGCGATCCCCTGCGCGGTTCGGGCGAATTGGATTTGAAGGTGAGCGAGTGACCGAATTCTTCGAGAAACCTGAAAGTGGTGAGGGTTGGATTAACGGAGGTTTCTTTGTTCTAAACAAGAAGATTCTTGACTACATTGATGGAGATGAAACCATCTGGGAACGCGATCCTGTTGAAAGGCTCGCCAAAGATGGACAGATGATGGGGTATAAGCACTATGGATTTTGGTCGTGCATGGATACGCTGAAGGAAAAACACTACCTGGAAGAACTGTGGCAATCCGGCAAGGCCCCTTGGAGGATCTGGTAGAGGAAGGGATGTCGAGGGTGCTGAGACTCCGCGTCCCATGGCATCTGTGCTGGGATGAAGGTGTGTCTAACGCTGGATCTTATCGAAGAGTAACTCGCCAATGAAAGAGGTTATACATGTGTGCTGAGAAGTCGTTGTACGCGAAGGCTACGGAATGGCTCGATGAAGACTGGGAGCGAATGGAGAAGACCCTCGGCGACCGGGTCCAGGCATTCGCGGGAAAGCGCGTGCTCGTCACGGGCGCCGCAGGGTTTCTTGGGTTTGGGTTCCTGCACTTCCTGGCGTATCTCAACCGAAGCGCGTTGAAAGCGACTCCTCTTTCTTTCATCGCGGCTGATAACTTCATCAGAGGCTGTCCGCGCTGGCTGGTCGAACTTGCCGCTGGAACCCCGCGCATGCGGCTGATTCGACAGGACATCACCAAGCCTTGGCCTGACGATGAAACAGAACGGTTTGATTTCATTATTCACGGCGCCTCAATCGCGAGCCCGCAGGTCTATCGTAAATATCCATTGGAGACACTGGATACCAACATCTCAGGATTGCGTCATATGCTCGATCTGGCGAGGCAACATCAGAGCACCAGCATTTTGTATTTCAGCTCCAGCGAAATATATGGCGACCCGCCCGCGCACGAAATCCCAACACGCGAATCATACCGGGGGAATGTAGCCTGCATCGGACCTCGGGCATGTTATGACGAGTCCAAGCGGTTGGGAGAAACGCTGTGTTATCTCTATGCGCAGCAATATGGGGTCCCCTCGAAGATCGTGCGCCCCTTCAACAATTATGGCCCGGGATTGAGGATGGCAGATGGGCGGGTGTTACCCGATTTCTGCCGGGACGTACTCGCCGATCGAGATATCGTCCTGCACTCTGATGGAAGCCCAACCAGGACGTTTTGCTATGTGTCTGATGCCCTGACAGGATACCTCCTCGCATTACTTTCAACCCATCATGCCGAGCCGTTCAATGTGGGCTCAGAGGCTCCTGAGATTTCCATGCGTGACCTTGGGTCGATGCTCTTGGCGGTCGCCGGAAGCAAACGGCAGGTGATGCACAAGCCCAGCGCAGAAGCCGATTATTTGACGGACAACCCCAACAGGCGATGCCCCAATCTTGAGAAAAGCCGCACAATGTTAGGGTATCAGCCGTTGGTCGGTCTCCAGGCCGGTCTTGGAAGAATGCTGCACTGGTACCGGCATTTCGTCGAGTTAGAGAATCTGGTCGAGGCACCGCAAGGCAAGTAGCAACGGAGCGATTATGAAAATCTCAGTCATCGGAACAGGGTATGTCGGGCTCGTATCGGGGACATGTCTGGCGGAGAGAGGGCATCGCGTAACCTGCGTGGATATCCGGTCAGAAGTGGTGAATGATATTAACGCAGGACGTCCTCCCATCCATGAAATCGGGTTGGAGGACATGCTGCAAACCGTGCGCAAGAACGGCACCCTTTCTGCAACCACCGATGCGCGGCAGGCCATTCTGGACTCGGACGTGACATTGATATGCGTCGGGACCCCGACGGTGGCCGGCCGGATGGATTTGTCCCAGGTTGTGGCGGCGGCGGAAGAGATCGGGGCCGTGCTGGCGGAGAAGCGCACGTACCATGTGGTGGCGGTGAAAAGCACCGTCTTACCGGGAACGACGGAAGGGCCGGTACAGACCGCCATCGAATCCCGCTCGGGGCGGAAAGTGGGAGAGGGATGGGGGTTGTGCATGAACCCCGAGTTTCTTCGGGAAGGTCGAGCCGTCGAAGATTTTCGGTTGCCGGATCGCATTGTGGTCGGGGCAACGGACAACACCGCGGCAGAGGTGTTCCTTCGCGTATACGAAGAGTTCACATGCCCCAAGCTGGTGACGACACCGCGAACGGCGGAAATGATCAAGTATGTATCGAACTCCATGCTGGCGACGATGATCTCTTTTTCCAACGAGATCGGAAACATGTGTGCGGCTCTTCCCGGAGTGGATGCCCGGCTGGTGTGGAAAGGGGTACATCTCGATCGGCGGCTGACGCCGGTGAGCGGAGAAGCAGGAGGACCGGCCGGAGTGACCGAGTATTTGTGGCATGGGCTTGGATTTGGGGGAAGTTGCTTCCCCAAGGATGTGGCGGCGTTGCGAGGATTCGGCCGCACGGTAGGAGAGCCAACCAGGATTTTGGATGCCGTCTTGGAAATTAACGCCGCCCAGCCGCTCCGAATGGTGGCGCTCCTGGAAAAAGAAGTCAACCTCTCCGGGAAACAGATCGCAATTCTCGGGCTGGCGTTCAAGCCCGGGACCGATGATTTGCGCGAGTCCCCGGCGCTCCCGTTGGTGGAGGAACTGATGAAGAGGGGAGCGCAGGTAGTCGCGCACGACCCGATCGCAATGCCTCAGGCAAAGAAGCGCGCCGAATTCTCCAAGGTTCGTTTCGTCGAGAGTTGGCAGGCAGCGCTTCAAGAAAGTGACGCCTGCTGCCTGGTGACGGCGTGGCCAGAATACCGCAGCATATCCGTCTCCGACTTCTCACGGCTCATGCGGCATCCACTCCTCATCGACGGACGAGGCATTTATGACCCGGCGGTATTCACGTCGGGCGGAGTCCGGTGGCGCGGTGTGGGCTATACGCCAACCACGGGGTAGGGTTTCCCGTCCCGGCAAGACGCAGCATCGAATACAGATTTCCCTCTTAGAAGGAGTGATGGCCATGGATCATGCAGGATGCCGGTTTTGCGGAACAGCGTTGCAGCATGTATTCGTCGATCTCGGCATGTCGCCGATGGCTAATTCATATCTGAAGCCGCACCAACTGAACCGCATGGAGCCGTTTTATCCATTGCGAGCCTTTGTCTGCGAGCAGTGTTTCCTGGTGCAACTTGAAGAGTTTGAGAGCCCGGATCACATTTTTTCCGACTATGCCTACTTCTCTTCGTTCTCCGATCTGTTCCTCCAGCATGCGAAAGAGTATGTGGACATGGCGATGGACCGGTTCAAGCTGGGGTCGGACAGTTACGTGGTCGAGATCGCCAGCAACGACGGCTATCTGCTCCAGAATTTTGTGAAACGAGGGGTTCCGGTCCTGGGCATTGAACCGGCCAAGAATGTGGCGGAGGTGGCCGTCAAGAAGGGAGTGCCCTCGCTCGTCAAGTTCTTTGGGGTTGAGACCGCCCGTGAACTGGTTGCGCAGGGGCGGCGCCCGAATCTCCTCATCGGAAACAATGTGTTGGCCCATGTGCCTGACATCAATGATTTTGTAGGTGGACTGAAAGTGCTCCTGGGGCCGAGCGGAGTCGTCACCATGGAGTTTCCTCATTTGATGAGGCTTATGGCTTTCAACCAGTTCGATACGGTTTATCACGAGCATTTCTCCTATTTCTCCTTAACGACCGTGGAGCAAATATTCAGCAAGCATGCATTGACCCTCTTTGATGTCGAAGAAATATCGACGCACGGCGGGTCATTGCGGATCTATGCGCGCCATGACGGAGATGGGTCCAAGCCGGTCACCGAACGGTTGACCGCGCTCAGGGCGAAAGAAGCCAGCGCAGGGTTTGCGACACTCGGCCATTACCTGTCTTTTTCCGAGGGCGTAAACGAGACGAAGCGCGCGCTCCTGGAATTTCTGATCAAGGCGAAACGGGAAGGCAAGAAGGTCGTGGCCTACGGAGCGGCGGCCAAAGCCAGCACGCTGCTGAATTTTTGCGGTGTCCGGACAGATTTTGTCGATTACCTGGTCGATAGGAGCCCGTACAAGCAGGGGCATTGGCTGCCGGGAGTCCATATCCCCATTTACGATCCGGAACGTATCAAGACGGACAAGCCGGACTATGTGATGATTCTGGCCTGGAATCTCAAGGATGAAGTGATGGCCCAGATGGCGTTCGTGCGGGACTGGGGAGGGAAGTTCGTCGTGCCGATTCCCAAGATCACGGTTCATTCATGAGTGTTCGGGATTTGTGGAAGGGCATGTGGTGAACAGCGGGAAGAGTGGAGACCGCAACGAATCGCTTAAGGCGGGGCAGGCTATGCATGGCCTGATAACCGAATTGTTCCCGATTCCTCGGAGTATCACCGGACAGGGCGTTCGGGAAACCCTCAGGATTCTCCAGAAGCGTATTCCCCTCAGTATCCACGAGGTACCCAGCGGGACAAAGGTGTTCGACTGGGTGGTCCCGTTGGAGTGGAATATCCGCGACGCCTACATCAAGAATCTACGCGGCGAGCGGGTCGTTGACTTCCGGCAGTCGAACCTGCATGTCGTGAGTTACAGCCAGCCGGTCAGACGGCGGATGTCCCGGGCCGAACTCCTCCCGCACCTGCACACGCTGCCGGATCGCCCGGATTGGATTCCCTACCGCACGTCTTACTACAAGGAGAGTTGGGGCTTCTGCCTGAGTCATAATCAATGGCTCGGGCTTACGGACGAAGAGTACGATGTGTGTATTGATGCCGCTCTGACAGAGGGGCAGCTGACCTACGGAGAAGTGTTTCTACCTGGCCGGAGTCAAGAAGAAGTGCTCATCTCGGCCCATATCTGTCACCCTTCGCTGTGCAACGATAATCTGTCCGGGATCGCCGTGGCCACCTTTTTGACCGAGTGGCTGCGCGCCCAACCGCGGCGCTATTCCTATCGGATCCTGTTCATTCCCGGGACCATCGGATCCATTACCTGGTTGAGCGAGCATCGGGAGCAGGTGTCGGGAATCAAGCACGGGCTGGTGCTGACCGGGGTCGGCGACGCCGGCCCGATCACCTATAAGAAGAGCCGTCGGGGCGACGCGGAAATCGACCGGGCAATGGCGCATGTGCTGAAGCACTCCGGGCAGCCGTACAAGGTCCTCGACTTCATCCCCTACGGGTACGATGAACGACAGTACTGTTCCCCTGGATTCAACCTCGCGGTCGGGTGCTTCAGCAGAACGCCGCACAGCCAATATCCCGAATACCACACGTCGGCCGACAATCTTGACTTTATGAAGCCACAGGCGCTGGCTGAGTCCTTGAGCTACTGTGAAGCCGCGATCGAGGTGCTCGAACAGAACAAGACCTACCTCAATCAGAATCCATTTTGTGAGGTGCAGTTGGGAAAGCGCGGGCTGTATAGGGCGATTGGAGGGCAGGCCGGGGAGAAATCTAGGGAGATGGCCCTTCTCTGGGTGCTCAATCTGTCGGATGGACACCATGCGGTCCTGGATATTGCGGAACGAGCGGAATTCTCATTTTCCAGGATACAAGAGGCGGTGGAAGCGTTAGTCGGAGCGGGCTTATTGCAAGAAGTTCGGAGGCCGGACAACACCTAGTAGAGAGGGTAGCATGAATAACACTGTCTATTATGATTCTTCGGTGTCTGACGAGCAGCGAAGGCAATTGCTCTTCGAGGGGCAATTATTCGTGTATTCTCCCCGTAAGAGTACCCTAGCGTTCATTGAGCATGCACGCCGCTTAGTTGCAGAGGCCTTTGCACCCTTATCTCCAGAAACGGCGCAGTACCATATGCAGGTAGAGCAATACGCGAAGATTCTTGGGAAATTAAAGCCGAGCTTTATTCATCACCCAGAGTCTAAAGTGCATTTGAAAGCAATTCTTAATGACTTCGGGTGCGACTTAGAAAAGACATATTTTGATGTGCCGAAAATGAGAAGTTCAACGAGTGACAAGTATCTCACAACAGGAATTGCCTATGCGTGGCATCCGCATCGAGACACGTGGTATGCGGCTCCGATGTGTCAACTCAATTGGTGGATTCCGATCTATGATATCCAGCCAACTAATGCAATGGCTTTTCATCCGCAATATTGGAGCGCCCCTGTGCGCAACGATTCCGAGAAATTTAACTACTATGAATGGAACAAGATGCGAGGGCCTCAGCTCGCATTAAAGACAAAAGAAGATGATCGGCCACTCTCAAAGCCAACTGTGCCCATTGAGATGGACCCTCAGATTCGCCTTCTCTGCCCAGCAGGAGGCCTCATCCTCTTTTCAGCTGCCCAGCTGCACTCGAGCGTGCCCAATAGCTCAGGGGTAACCCGGTTCAGTATTGATTTCAGGACCGTCAATTATGACGATGCCCTTGCAAAACGCGGGGCCCCTAATATCGATTCTGCTTCGACCGGCACTACTATGCGAGACTATTTGCGGGCGACGGATTTAGCGAATCTTCCGGACGAAATCGTGGAGCTCTATGACGATGGCACCAGTGATCGTGGAGCAGTGGTGTATCGGCCGGCTGAATTCGACGAGCCTGCCAAATAGAGGCCGTCAGGGAATATATGGATGCTGCAATCTCAGGGAAGGGGTCTAGAGTCCTAGTTACCGGGGGCTCAGGATTTCTTGGATCTCATTTGTGCCGAAGGTTATGGGAATTGGGGAGTGAGGTTCACTGTACATCTCGTATAAGGCGAGTTGGAGAGAATCCTGGAGTTAAATGGTGGCAATGTGATTGGACTGATTTGGCAGCAAGCAAGAAAATTTTTCGCGAAATAAATCCTGACGTCATATACCATTTTGCGGGGGTTGTGACAGCGACTCCTACGCTAGAGCTTGTCCTCCCAGCTTTCCACAGTCTTCTCCAGACAACCGTAAATCTTCTCACAATCGCTACTGAGGAGGGTTGTCGGAGAGTCGTTTTAGCGGGTTCACTTCGAGAGCCACGGCCCTCAGGCCTCAATTGGGAGCCAGTTCCAGCGTCACCGTATGAAGCGGCAAAGTGGGCAGGCAGCGGATATGGACGAATGTTCCATGCCCTTTATGGGACGCCGGTTGTAGTACTTCGGCCCTACATGACTTATGGGCCTGGGCAGGAGATCAATAAGCTCATTCCATCTGCAGTCTTGTCGATGTTAAAAAGGGAGTCTCCAAAGCTCTCAAGCGGGCGATGGGAAGCGGATTGGATCTATATCGATGATGTAATCGAAGGGCTCATATGTGGTGGATGGATGCCCGATGTGGAGGGCTGCACAATTGACTTGGGCTCCGGAATATTCACCTCTGTTCGGGACATGGTTAACCGTCTGGAATCGATGATTAACAGCGGGGCCAAACCGCTGTTTGGTGCATTGCCGGACCGTCCGTTTGAGCCGATGCGTCTCGCCGATACGGCCGGCGCCTTAGCAAAGATTGGGTGGAAAGCTACCACGTCTCTCGAGCAGGGATTGCAGCAGACCGTTGATTGGTATCGTGAGCAGCAGAGCGTGATGAGGCGTGACAAGACAGGCGGAACGGCTCCTGTGAGCTGAATGTGTAAGATGAAGATCAAAGGGTAGGCAGGACTGTGGAGAAGAGCGTCGACATTGTGGGAATCTTGCCGGCCGGAGGCCGAGGCATCCGTATTGATCCATTGCCATGCAGCAAGGAGATCTTCCCAATCGGATTTGGGAAGGTGGCAGGAACCGACAATATGCGACCCAAAGCCGTCTCGCAGTACTTGCTGGAGAAAATGCGGAAGGCTGGGGTCAAGAAAGCCTATTTCATCTTGCGCGAAGGTAAGTGGGATATTCCCAAGTACTTTGGTGACGGGGCCTCAGTCGATATGAATCTGGGTTACTTGATGATGCGGTTACCTTTTGGGACGCCCTATACCCTTGACCAGGCCTATCCTTTTCTCAGCGATGCGATTGTGGTGTTCGGATTTTCAGACATCTTGTTTGCGTGGATGAGGCTTTCGTTCAATTACTCGACCGGCAGACTGCAGCAGAGGCCGATGTGGCGTTAGGTCTCTGCCCTGTGGAACAGCCTTGGACGGTGGACATGGTAGAGGTAGATGGCAATGGTAAGGGTAGACCTATCGTCCTCAAGCCTCCCGTCTCGAGTCTAGATCATGGATGGATTATTGCCGTGTGGACTCTGGTCTTTACTTGGTTTCTTCATGAATATCGGCTGAGTCTGTAGCACGAAGTGCCTTTCGGAAAGGATCAGGCTGGAGATCTGGAGTTTTCCTTCGGGAGTGTGTTGCAAGGTGCTCTCTTAAGTGGATTGTGTATTTGAGGTGGCCAGCTAGTGGGATGTTTGACCCTTGATATTGGAACGCTGGATGATTTAAGGAATGCGGTGTGCAATATAAAGTTTAGTTAGGTAAGCAAATGAAATCACTGATGAAGCAATATGACTTAATCAAAGATCTCTTTGCGCAAATCCATGAGGACTGGGATGCGAACCACCGGGACTGGACGCAACCTGGGTTTCGGGCACTTGCTCTTTACCGAGCGGGGCGCTGGACGTGGGAGCGACGGGAAGGGCCTCTACGATCGATGCTATTGTTTGTGTATCGAATAATGTGGCGCTATGTGAGGAATCATTACGGGATAGAGATTCCTCGCACCACTATAATTGGCCGAAGACTTCGAATTGCACACCAGCATGGCATTGTTATTCATCCAAATACGGAAATAGGGGATGACTGCATTATCCGCCAGAATGTGACCATTGGGGCTGTGACTTGGGAGAGGTTTAAGGATGGGCCGAAGTTTGGGCATCGGGTTGATATTGGTGCCGGAGCCGTCATCGTGGGAAAGGTCATGATAGGAGATGGGGCGCGAATAGGCGCAAATTGCGTTGTTATGACGAATGTGCCTGCAAATACAACGGTGTTTTTAGGGCCTCCTCGAATGATTCAAATGCAAAAGGGGCAAGAAGAGACTGTGTCAAGCGCTGATGTGCCGCAGGTGGGAGGAGTGTCGCGGCTCTAGACTCAGCAAGCTAGTTCCGTTCGATCCCTCGCTATTTGCGAACGCATCGTGGTGATAGAGACTGAATAGGAGGCTTATTGTATGAGAGCTTCCCTTGGCCGATGATCATTCATGTCATTACAATGAATCTGCCCATGCGCGTTTCTGTCGGCTCTGAGTTTGCTGTTGGCGCAAGGTGCGCCGCTCAGCTACACATGCATTTGGTTTGTGCGAGTTTTGTTTCTGTTCGCGCAGAAATATTGCAGAATGGATGTTGAATGACTAGGGGGCTGCAAGGTGGCTCGAGGAAATGTATTGCCACGGTAAAACTCTAACGGAGAGGTTGCGATGCTTGTGAACAGCGCTATGAGGGATAGGGTCATTAAGGTGATCTATTCAGCCCTCGATGAAATTAATTCGGAAAAGGGTTCCGAGGGAAAGTTGATTGAATCAGAGGAGACAAGCCTCATGGGACCGGCGTCGAGTTTGGATTCCTTCGAGCTGGTAGGTCTAGTTCTCTCGCTAGAGAGTAAGATCGCTGAAGAGTTTGGTGTGGCGATCACCTTGGCGGATGAAAAAGCTATGTCTCAGCGCAGTAGCCCGTTTCGAACAGTGGCGACTATGGCGGATTACATTATGCATGTGATCGAGGAGTGCAACCGTGGCTAATCAACAGGTCATGGTCATCACGGGCAGTAGAAAAGGAATTGGTCGGTACTTGGTTGAATACTACTGCGACCTGGGCTTTCAAGTTATCGGCTGTAGTCGGGAGAATTCTGATTTTGTGAACGCGAAGTACCGTCATTTCTGCCTGGACGTTGCTGACGAAGCAGAAGTCAAAAAAATGTTTCAGGAAATAGCAAGAAGTGTGGGGCGTGTTGACGTCTTAATCAATAATGCCGGCATTGCTTCCATGAATCATGTCCTGCTTACCCCTATGACGACCGTCAGGAACATATTCGAGACCAATGTCTTTGGTACGTTTCTGTTTTGTCGCGAAGCTGCAAAGCTCATGCGTAGACACGGGGGTCGTATTGTGAACTTCGCTACTGTTGCCACCCCTTTGAATTTGGAAGGGGAGGCAGTTTATGCCGCCTCGAAGGCTGCTATTGAAAGCTTTACCCGCATCTTAGCCAGAGAGCTTGCCCCGTTTAATGTTACGGTTAACGCCGTCGGTCCCACGCCGGTTAAGACAGATCTTATTCGCTCGGTCCCTCAACAGAAAATGGATGCATTGTTGGCGAGACAGGCTGTCCGGCGGTTTGGCGAATTTCGCGATATATCGAATGTGATTGATTTTATGATCAAGCCGGAAAGTGATTTTGTTACCGGCCAAATTGTGTTTCTTGGTGGAGTGTAAATGTTCATTGGTTTTTTGAAAGACGTATTTCTGGAGAAAGCCGATGCGGTAGCAATAATTTGGCATGGGCGTCCATATCAGTATGCGTGGTTAAGTAACGCACTGGAATACTGGGTAGGGAGGTTGACGTCTGCAGGCATCTGTTCGGGTGACGTTGTCTTGCTTCAAGGAGACTTTACTCCGAATTCCGTGGCGGTACTTCTCGCCCTTGTTGAAAAGGGATGTATAGCTGTTCCTTTAAGTGCGGAGCGAGTTCATGAACGGGAAACTTTGTCATCGATTGCTATGGCAAACTGGACGATTGCGATCGATGAAGAGGATTCGGTCAGTATCAATCAACGGCAAGCGCAATCAAGCCATGAACTCTATGAACTTCTCAGACAGAAGGGGCATCCGGGCATAGTGTTTTTCACATCAGGGTCTACGGGTGTGAGCAAGGGAGTTGTTCACGACTTGGCAAGACTGCTCGCTAAGTATCACGCCAGGCGGCACGATCTCAGAACGTTAGCATTCTTGTTGTTTGATCACATTGGTGGGTTCGATACCTTGTTATATGTCCTGTCAAATGGAAGCACATTGGTGGTTCCAGAATTCCGGTTGCCAGGGCCTGTCTGTCAAGCAATCGCACAGCATCAAGTTCAGGTGCTTCCAGTTTCTCCGTCCTTCCTCAATCTCATGCTCCTTAGCGAAGCTCACGCGGAGTTTGATCTGCGATCACTTCGATATATTACATATGGGGCGGAGGTGATGCCTGCTAGTACATTGAGAAAATGTGCTGCTGTGTTTCCCGGTGTTACATTGCTACAGAAATACGGAGCAACAGAGATTGGGACCATGCGTTCGAAGTCAGAAAAGCAAGACTCGCTTTGGGTGAAGATTGGCGGGGAAGGCTATGCGTGGAGAGTCGTAGACGGAATGTTACAGATTAAGTGTGATTCCGCCATGGTGGGATATCTTAACGCGCCGAGCCCATTCACCTCTGATGGATGGTTTATTACAGGAGATGTGGTCGAGCAAAATGGCGAAAGCCTAAGAATTCTCGGGAGAAAGTCCGACATCATCAATGTTGGTGGGCAAAAGGTTTATCCGGCAGAGGTTGAAGAGGTCATATGTGAGTTGGACGGGGTAGCCGACGCAACGGTGTACGGAGAGAAGAACCAGTTACTTGGGAACATCGTGTGCGCAAAGATCAGGCTGGCACGACCAGAACCTGCTGAGCAGTTTTCGCGGAGGCTTAGAGCGCACTGTAAGGGCCGGCTGGATAAGTATAAGGTTCCTTTGAGAGTTACTCTGTCAGATGATTTGCAGTTCGACGCGCGGTCGAAGAAGATGCGTCGGAACTTGGCTGAGGGAGCAGGTGTCAAGAACGCCCAGGGTGCAGTCTGATGGCTCTCTTCTATGTAATATGTGAGCAGTGGTGAGGACCGAGACTGTCTCGATACATCCGCTTCTTTAAGACTATTCTTTGGTAGGACGTGCTCTTTCTGAGCGCTGAATATGCACCCGTTTCATCCGGGTAAAACGACAGATCAATTGATTCGACGGGTTGAGGGGCACTCTATTTCGGCCATACTGCAAGTGTATGTGACTGTGAAGTCAGGCGCCGTGCGCTCTGCCTATCGGCTTCACCAAGGCCTCAACGCATTGGGTGGCTGTCGACGATGTTTGTGATGGATAAAGCGTGTCCAGATTAGACCATCGTGAGGTTTGAGCTTCTGAAAAGCATCGTGGCGCGTGTGAAAAATCGGCCGCGCCGTTCCGAGATGGGATTCGCTGGCGCACATTAATCTAACGTTCAGCATCGAGCAAGCCTTCGGGGCGAGGTTTAAAGGGGATGAATTAGCGGAGATGAAGAATATCGATGAGCTGAAAGCGCCTCTCCTCAAAGGGTGGTAACGAATCGATTTCAGTTGGAGTTTGAATCGAGGACTCGCCGACGGCTGCCCGGTGATCTGGTTGTACGCGTGTGGAGATGTCTCGTCGGTTATTGTGGTGGAGAAAGCGTCAGTGAAGGGAGTGATATCATGATTCCCCGTGTAACGATAGGCATTCCGATATATAAACGACTGGAGTTTATCCCTCAAGCTCTGGCGGCTGTTAATGCGCAGGACTACCCTGAGATTGAGTGTATCGTGTCCGACAATGGCATGAATGGGAGCAAGGTTGCCGACCTGGTCGCCCGTCACTATCCTCGACCGTACCGATTTCGCCAGAATCCGGAAACGGCGATCGTCAGTGAGCATTTCAATCAGATTGTTCAGGAGGCCACAGGCAAGTATTTCATTCTGTTTCAAGACGATGACGACATGAGTCCGAATTTCGTGTCCGACCTTGTTGCGCTTCTTGAGCGGCATCCTTCCGCTGTTGTCGCCATCTCCAAGCAGGAAGCGGTCGATCCTAGCGGGCGGGTGTTACGCAAATCAGTGGAGGTTGTTCCCGAGATCCTGTCCGGTGAGGACTTTGTCTCTGCCTGGTGCCAATCCCTGTACAAGTTTGAGACCTTTGCGACGATTCTCTCTCGCACTGAGGAGATAAAGGTATGTGGGGGGTACCCATTCTTCTCGACCGGAGGCAATGGGATCGACGATGCCTTATTATTGAAGTTGTGTCTGGGCCGGGCTGTGGCGTTGAGCTCAGGCTGTCTATTTCGAAAGTGCACTTATGAGTCAAGCATGGGATTTTCATGCAGTTACCGGGATCTCGTTCAGGGAAGCCGGCGGTTTTTGACTTTTCTCGATTCCGATTCCGTCCTTCTTCAGTATGCACGCAGCCACCCAGATCAATATCGTGAGGTAAAACGGCTCCTCGTTAAGATGATCTGGCAGACCAATTTCGACCGATGGAACACGATGTACCGGGAACGGGAATCGCCCGCCGAATGGGCGCGGTCGGCCTTTACGATGCCGTTCATTCCAGATTATTACCGAGGCGTCATGTCGACACTGGGCTACGCGTTGAAGGCCTCCGCGTTCGACAAGGCGAAGCGCTTGTTCCCGTGGGCGCATCGCATCTATCGTTCGCTCAAACACACCATGAGCTAAGTGCGAGTTCTCGGTCGTTTCGAGTCGGGATCGGGTGACATCTCGCCGCTTTGGTATTCTGAATATCGGGGTCGGGAATCTGGTTCGGTACGGCATGACCACGATGCCTATGTTCTGAGAGGGGAAGCTCACGTATGTGCGGTATCATCGGTATAGCTGGGCGCCATGAAGTGGAGTGGATTCGCCGGATGAACGACGCCATTTTTCATCGTGGCCCCGATGATCAGGGAGTCTATCAGAGCCCCGATCAGCAGGTGTCACTTGCGATGCGGCGTTTAAGTATCCTTGATATCGAAGGGGGCCATCAACCCATGGGCGATCCCAGCGGGAAAGTCTGGGTCGTCTTCAACGGAGAGATTTTTAACGCACCTGAATTGCGTGAACGGCTCGAGGCGCAAGGCCGGCGCTTTCGAACGAAGAACTCGGATACGGAAGTGTTGCTGCAGTTGTATCTTGAGAAGGGATCGGACCTCCTCAATGATCTCAACGGCATGTTCGCATTCGTCATCCACGATCAACGGAAGAACCTGTTGTTCGGGGCTCGCGATCGTATGGGGATCAAGCCGCTTTACTACTGGAACCAGGGAGGGCGCTTGGCCATTGCGTCTGAACTGAAATCGCTGTTGCAGTTGCCATTTGTTTCCCGAGATCCTGATCCGCAGAGCTTGTTTCACTACATGACATTGCTGTATGTGCCGGACCAAGCCTCGATTCTTCAAGGGGTGTTTCGGGTCCCGCCGGGATACAGCTTTTCTTATGATCTAGACAAGCATACGCTCCGGTTGGAGCAATACTGGCAGCTGCAGTGCGTCCCCATCGAACGCCGCCGGGAAGAGGAATGGGCTGACGTCCTCCGAGCGGAACTGCGCGCAGCGGTGAAGCGGTGGACGTTGAGTGATGTGCCGATTGCCTGTTCGCTGTCGGGAGGATTGGACTCGTCGGCCCTTGTAGGGCTTCTAGTCGAACAGGGATTCGGACATGTGAAGACCTATTCCCTGGGATTCGAAGGAGAGGGTGAGGCTGGTTTCGATGAGACAGATCTTGCGCGGCAGGTGGCGCGCCGATGGCAGACCGAGCATCACGAAATTATGTTGAAGCCTGAGGTGCTGCTAAATGATTTACTCTCGATGGTCTGGTTTCTCGATGAACCCTATGGTGGTGGACTCCCTTCCTGGTATGTCTATCGAGAAATGAGCAAAGACGTCAAAGTTGCGCTCACTGGGACGGGAGGGGATGAGTTATTCGGGAATTATGGAAAGTTCCGTCCATTTGAAGAAGATTCGGTCTTGGGCGCTGCCGTGTCCTTCCGGCACCGCCATCAAGTCGGGGCTGATATCGGCGCGAAGTTAGCTTCGTCCTTATCCGGCTTGACCAATTGTTTCCCGGCTTCTTTCCCTTGGCTCGGGAAGGGGCGGTTGCTGTCCAAGCTGCCCCAATTGCTCGGTGAACCGTTCGGGCGGAACTATTACGCCAATTTCGCCTACCTGTCTGATGAACAAAAGCGGCAGTTCGTATTGGCCCGGAGCGGGGGTCGGGTGCAGGACACCGCGAGTTACCTCCAGGAGGTGTACGATGCGAGTGGGGCTCCAGATCTTCGCAGCGGTCTGGCTGCCGTCGATTTTCGCACCCAGCTCGCCGAGGAGTTTCTCTTCATGACGGATCGGTTTTCCATGGCTCACAGTCTGGAGGCGCGTGTTCCGTTTCTCGATCACCAGTTGGTGGAACTCGTGTTTCAGATTCCTTCGGCGATGAGAACAAAGGCAAACGATCCCAAGTACCTTTTTCGGCGTGCGGTTGCCGACCTTCTGCCCTCTGACATTATGACTGCACCTAAACGAGGCTTCGTGATTCCGATTGAACTCTGGTTGCGCCGTGAGTTGCGTCCGCTGACCGAACGGTTACTTGCGCCGAAACGGCTTTCAAAACAAGGGATTTTTCGGAAAGAATTCTATACCAATTTCGTTCAGCCTCATCTGAACGGGACCGCCAACTATACTTGGCAGGTCTGGGCGGCGGTGATGTATCAGCTCTGGCACGAGGTGTTTATCGAGCGGTCAAGCACATCGGCGCCGACCTATTCCTGGAAAGACTTGTGTTGAGGGCAGGGGAGCGGCTTTCATGAAGATCGTGCATCTCAGCGCGAGCGATATCGGCGGTGGTGCTGCCCTGGCGGCGTATCGCCTGCACAGAGGGTTGCAGCGGGCAGGCCATGACTCGTCCATGCTCGTCGCCAAGCGGAGTAGTCAGGATTCGTCGGTGCTTGCGTTCTCTCCACCGAACGGCTTAACCGTTCGAATACGGCGCCGCTTTCGTCGCCTGCTGATTGATCGCGAGTTTTCCCGGTATCGATTGTCGAGGCCACCAGGTTATGAGCCGTTCAGCGATGATCGAACGCCCTACGGGGAGACCGTTGCGGCGCAATTGCCGCCTTGTGACGTCGTCAACCTGCACTGGATTGCCGGGTTTGTTGACTACCAGGGTTTGTTTGGCTCTCTGCCAGGACGGACACCGATCGTGTGGCGGCTGGCTGACATGAATGCTCTCACGGGGGGCTGCCACTATGATGATGATTGTGGCCAACTTGGCAGGGGCTGTGGCATGTGCCCTCAACTGGGCTCAGGCGATCGCGAGGACCTTTCACGGCAAGTCTGGCTACGAAAACAGAAGGCGTTTGGTGCTCTTGAGCCTAATCAGTTACACATTGTGACTCTATGCCGTTGGATGTCCGTGGTTGTCCGGGAAAGCCCCATCCTGTCTCGCTTCCCGGTGACTCACATTCCCAACGGGGTGGATCTTGAGGAATTCTCGCCTCGCGATCGTCGTCTGGCTCGTGAAGTGCTGGGTATCCCGCATGAGGCTCGGGTCGTCATGTTCGTGTCGGATCAGCTTACGAACCGGAGGAAAGGATTCTCGCTCCTGATTGACGCGCTGGCCGGCATGACGCAATGCCCGAATCTCGTTCTGATGTCGGTCGGTAAAGGGCAACCGCCTTTGGCAGGAGGTATTCCCTGTTTACACTTCGGCCATGTCAACAATGATCGGTGGCTGTCGTTGATTTATAGCGCAGCGGATGTGTTTGTCATCCCTTCGCTCCAGGACAACTTGCCCAATACTGTACTTGAGTCGATGGCCTGCGGAACGCCGGTCATCGGATTTGCCGTGGGTGGAATTTCCGACATGGTGCGCGACGGATTGACCGGGTTGATGGTGCCTCCCCGGGATGTAGGAGGCTTGCGGACCACCATCTTGGGGCTGCTTGAAAATCCATCGATGCGGGCATCGATGAGTGAACAATCCCGCCGCATTGCCGTGCAGGACTACTCCCGGGAACTTCAGGTCCGCCGGTATCTAGACCTTTATAAATCTCTCGTCTAATTCGGTTTGCCAGATAGCAAGTGGGTATCCAAGCCTCTTGATTGAGTGGAGACTGGGAGGCAACAAGGCTAGACCGAGGTTATTTGACTGAAAGTGCCTATCTGGTAAGGAGAGATGATGACAAAATCGAAGTTGGGGCGTAAGCTCCCGTAAATCGAGACAGTCAAAAGGAGAACGTTCTGGCACAATCGTCACCCTAGCCAGGAGGTTCCCCTGCGCCAGTCGAAGTTCACCGAAACGCAGATCTTGTCCCTTCTCAATGAGGCCGATGCTGGCCGCCCCGTCAATGAGATCTGGCGAAAGTACGGCATCAACTCTGCGACGTACTACAAGTGGAACGCCAAGTATGGCGGGCTGGAGGTCTCCGACGTGAAGCGGCTGAAGGAGCTGGAACACGAGAACGGCCGACTCAAGCGGATGTATGCCGACCTGTCGCTGGTGAATGCGGCGTTGAAGGACCTTGATCGAAAAAAAGCTCTGAAGCCCGCTGAGCGGCGGGAGGTCGTCACGCACTTGGTGACACAGGGCGGCCTTCCGGTTCAGCGGGCGTGCCGCGTGGTTGGGATGGGCCGAGCGACCTACTACCGGCCCCTCGTGGATTGGGCGCGATGGGATGCGCCCGTAATCGCCGCCCTCACCACGCTCGTGGCGGCCAAGAGTCGCTGGGGCTTCTGGAAATGTTTCGATCGGCTCCGATTAGACGGCCAGTGGTGGAATCATAAGCGGGTCTGGCGGGTCTACTGTGTGCTCCGGCTGAATCTCCCCCGCCGGACCAAGAAGCGTCTTCCGGTCCGGTTCCGTCAGCCGCTGACCGTGGTGCCGAAGCCCAATGTGGTATGGGCAGTGGATTTCATGAGTGACACCTTGTATGGCGGGCGTCGATTCCGCACGCTCAATATTCTGGATGAAGGCGTGCGGGAGGGCTTAGCCATCGAGATTGATACGTCGCTGCCAGCCGAGCGCGTGATCCGCGCGTTGGAGCAAGTGGTGAGCTGGCGAGGGCAGCCCCAGGTGATTCGGCTCGACAATGGTCCGGAATTCATCGCCGAGTCGTTCAGCACCTGGTGTGCAGAGCGGGCGATTCAGCTGTGGCACATCCAACCCGGCAAGCCGGATCAGAATGCCTTGATCGAGCGCTATAACCGGACCTATCGGACCGAAGTGCTCAATGCCTATGTGTTTGAGTCGTTGGACCAGGTGCGGGAGATCAGTGCGGAATGGTTGCAGAGTTACAACGAGGAACGACCCCATGACGCGCTGGCAGGCCTGCCGCCCGCCACGTATCGGGCTCAACTCGAGGCCGGAAGTTCTCCCTTGGCTGTGTCTCGTTGACAGGGGAGTTTACGCTGTGTGTGGACAAGATCTGGCGGTGCATTGATCGATCGTAATGATATTCACAGGGGTATGTGTTCCGATCGCCGTATAGCGGTACGTGGAGGAATGGTGGTCTCATGGAGGCAAGTACATAGTGCAGATCTCGACACAGCCATCTTCGACATCTTTCAGGGGGCCTGAACCTGGCCGAGTCCGTTTGTATGACATTCTTGCCTTGATCGTCTGCCTCGGTGTCGGACTTCTTTCCTATTCCATCGGTGCTCCTCGTGAAGTCGCCAATTGGGGGGTCGAGACCGATTTCTTGGGTCGCGATGTCGGGCAGGCGCAGAATATTTTGTCTGGACAACCCTACACGAACCAGCATTATCCGCCAGGCTACGCCTATGTGCTTGCCGGCATGTCGCTCCTCACTCATGACTTCTTTAAGGCCGGAATCATTATTTCTGTTCTGGCGAGTACCTTATTTGGATTAGTCAGCTACGGGATCATTACCATCCTGTTTGATCGACGTCTAGCATTCGTTACGACGCTACTTGTTCTACTCGCATTGCTGCCACATTCATTTGAAGCATCAACAGACATGCTTGCGAATTTCTTGTTGCTACTCCCGCTATGGATTCTTTTTCGCCGTGCGCCGACGATGAATGTGTGCATTCAGTCGGGCCTGACTGCCGGTCTGGCTTACCTAGTGCGATATAACACGATCTTTGTCCTTGTCGGGATTCCGCTGGCGTTGTTGTTCTTGAGTCCTGCGGAGGATTCGATACGGCAACGAATTTGCAAAATTGTGGCGTTTGCCACAGCGGCGCTGGCTGTCACCGCCCCATGGCTGCTCATCAACTGGCAATATCACGGTAATCCGTTCGCCAGCGATCTCCACGGACAGGTGGCTGCCCACTTTTACCACCCGGAGGGGGATGGGTCTACGTCATCAATCCAGCACATGCAACAACAATTTGGTTCGTACTGGGATGTGTTCTTCTATGATCCAGTGCGATTGATGCGGAACTTCATGAAGGATATCTTGTACGACCGGCCACTCAAGTTGAGCTGGAGTGTCATCGGCTTCCCCGCCATTCTGTTCGCAGGAGCAGGGATGCTCTTGTATCTCAGGGATCTGACCAGGTCTCGGGCTGTGTTCTTACTGGTGTGTGGTATGGGATACCTACTACATGGTCTCGCAGGTTTTGCCGACCGCTTCTATTTGTTCTTATACCCACTCCTATTCCTTTTCGTTGGCCTCGCAGTATTTGAGCTCGGTAGGGTGCCTGTGCGGTTACAGGAAGTGCCTAAGGTATGGAATCTAAGCTGGATGATTGTTACTTGTCTCCTGATTGTGTCGGCGTATACGAGCTTCGTTAATGTCAGAGGATTGTTTCTTGGTGTGCCCGTGCATCTCTTGGAGGCAGCCGAGATATTGAGAGCACGTGCGTCACTAGGCGACGCGATCATGGGTTATAAACCGCATCTCGCGTATTTGGCGAAACTGAGCATCGTGGCTATTGAGGGACCTGACACCATTGAGGAATATTTGCAGCGAGCCAAGGAGAACAATGTCCGTTTCATTGTCTACAGCGAGTTTGAGGAACGGTATTGGAAAGGGCTTCACGCTCTACGCGATCCGGCTCTGATGCCGAAGGAGTTCCGGGTGGTCTATGAACATATCCCTTCAAAGACATTCGTTTATGAGATTGCCCGACCCTCGGACCGTCAAAAGCCGATGGAGTAAGCGCGGTCGGAGGGGAAGAAACCTGCATGTCTTTCATGAGTGCTTTGGTGATGCCCTCGAATATCCGGTTGCGGTACGTGTTTGATGAGCACGTGTTCAAAAGCGCTCGGACTGGTCAATGTCGGCTTCGGTTGTTTGGTGAGAATGTCTCTGTGATGGAGACTGCGGGTAGTGGGGCGTACAGGCAATAGGGGAATGACTGCACTTGCGATTTAAGAGGCTCAACCTGCTCAATGGAGTCACGCAAGAATGAAAAGAAGATCCGCACATGGCGGCTGACAATATGCCTCGCTCATTCGAGTGGAGAATCCTGGGAGCGCTGTATGCCGCTGAGTTTTGTCTCGCGCTGGGTCTCGTGGCGTGGCATCGTCAAATCGGGCGGGCAAATCCCGCAGAGTTTTGGGTCAGTGTTTCGGGAATCGTTACTATTGTTGCATTCATTAGCATGGCGGGCATGTTAGTGATCGTTTTCTGGTCGTGCCTGGCGGATCGCCGAGCGGGGTCACGGCGGTGGATATTGGCCTTAGGGATGAATGCGACAGTGGTGGCGGTCGTCCTATTCGTCGGCGAAGTTGCGCTACGCCTGCTGGTAGTTCGCACGAATACCGAAGAAAAGCTCGGTACACTGTTGCTGTATCCGCGACAATGGAAGAAGACACAGGCCGCGTATCTGTCGATCATTGACAAGGCAGATCAGAGTAAGCCGTATGTTGTTCCCGATGAGGATCTTGGATGGACGCTTGGCAGCGGGAGAAGCAGTCAAAACGGCCTCTATTTTATCGGGAATCAAGGAATTCGAACTGCGCGCGCCGGCGAAGTGCTTAACACCAAGCCCCGGCCTTGTCGCATTGCTCTTGTTGGAGATTCCTTCACCTTCGGCGAAAGCGTGGCATTTGAAGATACGTGGGGGAGCGCACTTGAATCTGCGTTGCAGGGGCATTGCCAGGTGCTGAATTTCGGCGTGCCGGGGTATGGCGTGGACCAGATGTACCTGCGATACCTTCGGGATGTACGACCATGGCATCCCGACATCGTGATCTTAGCCTTTATCAGTGACGATGTGGCACGCACCATGAGTGTCTACAGTTTTCTGACCTTTCCCGATGCTGAGATGCCGTTTTCAAAGCCTAGGTTTGTGTTCCGGAACGGTGGCGTGCAGATTATAAATCGCCCTCTTGTCACCGCCAGAGAAGTGTTCTCCGTAGCCGCCATCCGGGAGCTTCCATTCATTGCTCTCGACAGAAAGTATGAACCGATGGAATGGGATCAGCCCCGATGGGACCTCTTGTCCCACTCCTATCTGTTTCGCCTGTTGACGTCGCTGTATCCTGTTCACAAGCTGGAGCGACCTGAAACGTCCATGGCTGAAACCGTGAAGATCAACGGCGCGCTGTTCCTGAAATTCCAACAGGCGGTCATCGCTGATGGTGGGAAGCCTTTCATCGTTCACCTTCCATCAGAGAGTGACATCCTAGGCAAATATTCTGAATCGGTGGGCGTCAAGGTTCTCAAGAGTGTCCAATTAGCGCATGTTGATGTAACGCCCTGCATGAGATTATTCTCGGCGACAGAACTATTCAATGCACCGGAGGCCGGAGGGCACTTTCTGTAAAGGGTAATCAGGAGGTGGTACAGTGCCTCATCAAGGACGAGGGTGCAGGCTTTCAAGGCTCTGTCTTTCGATGAGTCTTTTCTAGCAATAGGATTAGTGAGCTCGTCCTGATGTCGATATTCAGGGAGGTGGCCATGAAGGTGTCAATCATCATGCCTGCGTATAATGAAGCGGCGACCATTGCGGAGATGATCGCCAAAGTGCAGGCTGTGGACGTGGGGTGTTCGAAAGAGCTCATCATTGTCGACGATGCTTCGGTCGATGGAACGAGTGAGGCGCTGAAGTCATTTCGTGGGGTATCAGATGTGCATATCATATTTCATGAGCAGAATCGTGGGAAAGGCGCGGCGATTAGAACGGCGCTTGCGCATGTCACCGGCGATATTGTCGTCATTCAGGATGCCGATTTGGAGTACGATCCTGAAGATCTTCCGCGGCTCATTCACCCTATCGTTAGTGGAAGGGCCGATGTGGTGTATGGGAATCGCTTTCATGGAGAGGCGCATCGAGTCTTGTACTTCTGGCATTCTGTCGGAAATGGAGTGTTAACTTTGGCCTGCAACATGTTGACGAATCTAAGCTTGAACGACATGGAAGTCGGGTACAAGGCGTTCCGCGCGGATGTGATTTGCGGCA
The DNA here is from genome assembly GCA_013140455.1 of Nitrospira sp. Taxonomy (GTDB): domain Bacteria; phylum Nitrospirota; class Nitrospiria; order Nitrospirales; family Nitrospiraceae; genus Nitrospira_D. The sequence continues at coordinate 50,460 of JABFSU010000055.1, forward strand.
TGCGGTTGCGGTCGGATCGTTTCGGATTCGAACCGGAAGTTACAGCGAAAATAGCAAAGCTTGGGTGCCGTATCTTCGAGGTGCCGATCTCTTACTACGGCAGAACCTATGCGGAAGGCAAGAAGATCACCTGGAAGGATGGCGTCGCCGCCTTATGGTGTATGGTGCGGTACCGCATTAGTGATTGAGCGATCCCGCGCTGCCGGACAGTCAACGCCTTGGAGGATTATGCCGATCGAGGAAGACGGCTATTTCAGTACTGAGTTGCCATCGTTCGACCAGGCCGCCAATTATTATGCGGCGATCCTACAGTACTTTGGTCCGCATCTCGGTGGCCATGTCGTCGAAGTGGGGGCCGGGATTGGAACGTTTTCGCAATGCCTCTTGAGTTTTCCTCAAATTACGACTCTGACCCTAGTTGAGCCTGCCGGGAACTTGGTTCCGGTACTGCGTAAGAAATTTTCTGGAAATTCGAATGTGCGATGCGTGAACGGGAACCTGCAGAGTGTTGCCGGTTCTCTTTCGTGTGATGTCGTAGTGCTGCTCAATGTGCTGGAGCATGTTGAACATGACGAGGACCTCCTGCGTGCGATATATCAGGTCCTTAAGCCAGGAGGGGCTGTGCTGTTGTTTGTGCCGGCGTTGCCCTGCCTTTATGGGGCCCTTGACGAAGCGTTCGGGCACATCCGGAGATATCGGAAGGGCGAATTGGGTTCATTGCTCACGAAGGTGGGATTTCAGGTCGGATGCCTGCGGTATTTTAATCTTCCCGGGATTGTGAGTTGGTTTATCTTCGGGAAGATCTTCAAGCGGACAACCTTGAGTCCATGGAGCGTCTGGTTGTACGACCGATTGTTCATGAGTTGGATCCCTGGGGTTGAGCGCAGATGGGAACCAGTGTTGGGGCAGAGTGTGCTCGCAATCTGCACCAAACCCTCGAAGGGAAATGGGTAGAGTGGGCCATAATGTCCGCGTTACTGCACGGCGGTATGCATGAATGCAGAGGGTGCTTCTAAACGACCGGTGCTGCCTACCTGGGCTTCCATTGCGCTGTTACTGTTGATCAGTGGAACCTTTCTATTTGTCGGGCTGGACAGCGTGAATGAAGCCACAGAGCCTGCCTTCGAAGATACGCCTGCATTCTTGCAGGTGGCCTTGTTTATTAAGGAGAACGGCGGCGTCTCAAACTTTCTCCACCTCTGTCTGACAGGAGCGTATACGGCAGCCGTCCAAAAGCCGCTACACCCGCTACTGCTATCGACGTTTGCATCAAGAGACATGGCGTTCTTTGACAAAGCAAAAGTCGTGTCCCTCGCGATGGGTATTTTCGCGATTATTGCATTGTTCTATGTGGCCAGGGACCTGTATGGGGAGTCTGTGGCATTTCTTGCAACCGGAGGAGTGGCACTCAATGAAACAATGATTCGGATTTCTTCCCACGTTCAGTGCGAAACCACGTTGATGCTTTTCATGCTACTGAGCCTCTATTGCATGATGAAAGGATTGGATCAAGGGCGGTATTGGATACTGGCTGGAGTCTTCGCTGGACTTTCGTACATGACAAAGGGCACAGGCCTGCTGTTGGTTCTTGTGTTTATGGGTGCCACGCTCGTGCTCGTAGGGCCGAAGGCGCTGAGAAGCCGACATTTCTGGGCGTTCGTCGCGGTATTCTTTCTGATCTCTTCTCCACTGATTGTGCGGAATATCCAGGTGTATGGAGGGCCGTTTTATGAGAGTGTCAATCAGCATGCGCTCTGGCTGGATCGCTGGGATGATATCTATCATCCCAGATATGAGTTGGCTTGGCAGTTTCCTGAAATTGTGTGGAAAGGAACCGACCTCCCGACCATGAGGTCGTACCTTGCGTCACATTCTGTTTCTGAAGTTCTTCACAGAATGGGAAGCGGGGTACGGCGGGAATTCTTCCTCTTCCTGAATAGCCTTGAGCCACATCTTCCTATCCAAGGCGCCAGTAGGCTCGTGCTGCTGCTCTTCGGCATAGGGGTGTTAAGTGAGATTCGGACACCGAGAACTTTATATGTGGTGGGCTTCATGCTGGCCATATTCCTTCCATTTGCCTGGCTGAACCAATCTGTTCCTGCGGTTCGGTTCATTTCCGTTCTGATTCCCCTCGTCTTCATCTATTTCGGGATTGGAATCATGGTGGTGTGCCAGTATCTGGTTCAGGTGGCCTTTCCCAAGCTCAACGTAGCCGTATTCCAGAAAACTCTTCTTGCTCTTATGAGTCTCTGTTATGCCTTTATTGCGGGATATGTGGTGCTCACTCAAGAGGTTCATTGGCCGGAAACGCCTGCCCCGCCTTCAAGAGGTTTCGCCGAGATCTCCACATGGTTCGCTACAACGGTTCAACACGATGATCTCGTTATTCTGTCAGAAGAGGGCCTATATTGGCGCTACCCTTGGCTGGTTGGCCTCAAGGGGAACATTGCAATATGGCAGACGAATGATCCTAGACTTGAGATAGGGGGGATAGCGTCATTGAATAGAGTCCTTGACAACAAGCGGGGCAGTTCTGGGCGGTATGTGATCGTGCATAAAGATGACATTTCAAGATCGCAAATACTCGGTTCCCATTTTCGGTACGACAAGGTTAAGGGATTAGTTGAGGTAGAGGCGATCAAGGGATGGAAGCTTATTCATTCGCATTCGGAAGTGCCTGTTGAGTTTGTCATTTATGAAATAGAGGACTTCACTCACTCGGGCATATCGTAAAGGATGATCTTGCTCGGCCTGAGCGTGCGGAAGACGGCCCACACGAGGGGCAGGCCATGAAATTGACGAGAACGAACGGTGCAGCCAGGCTTCAATCTAACATGCTGCTCGCAGCAGTCTGACGGCGCTAGCCCCCGGACGGGGGAAAAGCAAACCTGGTCGCGTAGCATCTATTCGTTGCGCAGATTATGTGGACTGTTGGTTTCGGTTGCGTCGCCCATTCCGAAGGTTTCGCGAAAAAATCTTGAGATGTCCTAATAGCTGGCGAGCACGCTTCTGCCGCAGGACGTGAGGCAGTTGGGTTTTGTCTATGTGATGCCGTGTTCGAGCACATCCGTAGAAGCCATCGGACGAGATCCTTAGCCGCCAACGTGACATGAAATGCGGCATTCTTGATCAGCGATAGCCTACGTTGTGAGTTTCAGGGATTTATTTAGAAACCGGTCGGATGATGGTAGGGTGGTCCAAACAGCCTGTTCATTAGATACGCCATGTGTCTGTTGTTTGCTGAAGTGTAAGGTGAGCAGAGAGAGCCGACGATTTGAAAACGCCTCCCGAGTTCACTACCCATTTATGCGTGGGAAGGGTGCGCTGACTCTGTCATGAACCGGATGCGTGCCTTTCAACGCTTCAATCATCTTTCTTTATTCCTCCGTGCGGATCGGGGAGCGAGCATGTATGCTCAGTAAAGCTGGAGGTAGAGGTATGCGATTACTGTTTATCTCTGCAGCGTTTCCCCCAATGCGGGCAGGGGAATCCGAACATGCTTATCACCAGTGCAGCCACCTTGCCCGGCAGGGCGTGGATGTGCATTTGCTGACAAGTCGGTCGAATGCCGGCACACTTGAGGCTCCTTTTACGATTCATCCGGTTATGCGGGATTGGTCGTGGACCGATCTCCCTCGATTGGTGCAGTTCTTGCGCAGCAATAAGCCGGATGCGGTTATGCTGATGTACAGCGGCTGGATTTACAATGCGCACCCGATGATTACCTTTGCTCCGTCGATCGTCAAGCGCATATTTCCTGGAATTCCATTTGTGACGCAGATGGAAATTGAAGAGGGCGAGTCTTGGCGCTCACCGGTCGTGCGCGCGGCGCGCAAGGCCGCCCAGTTTCTGGTGGGGCCAGCGGGTGTGGACTATTCCTTTGGGACTCTGTTGCGCGATAGTAGCAGAATTATCTGTTTGAGTGAGCGCCACCAGGCCACGCACGCGGGCAAACTCGCAGGAGTGATGGAAAAAAGCGTAGTCATTCCGCCGCCGCCGTTGTTGCCGATGTGTTCCGATGGTCCCGTCATGGCCAGAGAGCGGGGACGGGCTGCGCTCGGATTGGGGCCCGAAGATCTGCTCTTGGTGTTCTTCGGCTATGTGGACAAAAATAAAGGGATTGAAACGTTGTTCCAAGCCGTCCAAATCGTGACCAAGGATGCGAGGCATGTCACCCTCGCGATGATCGGGGGTGGAAGAGGTTCTACGACACAGGGCGAGGATGATCGGGCTCAGAGCATCTCTCAGTATGAGCTAGGGATTCATGCGCTTCCCGAAAAACTGGGGATTGCCGATCATGTGCGATGGTTGACTGGATATCAGTCAGATAGTGATATGGCATCCATGTACTTGTATGCAGCCGATGCCTGTGTATTGCCATTCGATCAGGGTGTGACCATGAGTCGAAGCTCACTGGCGGCTGCGTTGGCTCACGGGATTCCCGTTATTACAACGAAAGGAGAGGCCTTGGAGACTCCCTTTCGGGATGGCGAAAATGTGTTGCTGTGTTCCCCCAAAGATCCTGAGGCGTTGGCGAAGTTGATTGCCGCGGTCAGGAGTTCGCCTGAGTTGTGCAGGACGCTGAGGCGAGGAGCTATGCAGCTTGCACAAGAGTGGTTTTCCTGGGACACCGCGATTGCACGTATCTTGAAAACCATGCAATGAGATCGTGCGGGTGGAATGTGAAGAGCTTGTGTTTGTGGGGAGGTAATTCGGGAAATTGTCTTTTCGCGGATTGGAGCGTCCTCCAGAGGTTAGGTGCTGGGAGATTGTAGGTTGCCGTCGATTGCTTGTTGTGCGATTCCAAAACGAAGAACTCTTGGGAGCAGCATGGGTGAATCTCCTCAGATAAAAGAAGGACAGGCGTGCCGGCCGCGAGTAGGAATCTTTGATCATTTGTCGCTCCGGCTTGGAGGAAGCCAGCTCGTTGTAGCTAATATGGCTGGTTCCTTGTCGCAACGCTATGAGGTTGACGTGATTCATAGTGGAAAGGGGTACACCGTCGGCAGCCTGGCCTCTGCTTTTGGGGTGGACCTATCTCAAGTGAAAGAGCGAATAGTGAAGGACGCATTGGGCAGCTTTTCTCCAGAGGGCCTAAGCCCGTCATGCGTTCGTCAAAGGATTCAGGCTGACCACGAGCTTACCGAACCGTATGACCTATTCATCTATTCAGGGCATGGGGTCCCACCGTTTTGTGGGGCGAAGCATGGAATGGTATACTGCCACTTTCCGTTTGAATGGCATCCAATCCAGGAGCTTTCCCGCACGGAGAGATGGGCCGAGCGAAGCGCGCTCAGTCGCTGGGTCAGGACACAAGGCTATTTGGCGCTCTGGCATTGGCGCATGCGAGGCTACCACACGGTGATCGGCAATTCGCGGTTCACTTCGTCGTGGATCGAGCGGCGGTGGAAGCGGCCGGCCGAGGTGCTCTACCCCCCTGTTGCCGTCACAACGACTTCTCTGCCGAAAGAAAATACCATTGTGTCGCTCGGACGGTTTATCGTGACCGATGGGAAGAACCATGCCCTGCAATTGGAAACGTTCCGGAAGTTCGTGTCCATGAATGGAAGGGATTGGCGGTTGTGCTTGATCGGTTTCTGTACCGATCTACCGCAGGATCGGGCATATCTCGACAAGCTCAAAGCCCTCGCCATAGATCTTCCTGTGAGCTTTGTTGTGAATGCTTCTCGGGATACGCTGTGGACACATCTGGCGACGGCCAAGCTCTACTGGCATGCGACGGCGCTGGGCAGTGAGTCCGACGTTCCACCCGAACGGATGGAACACTTTGGAATCGCCACTGTCGAGGCCATGGGGGCAGGCTGTGTCCCTCTCGTGCCGATGAGCGGAGGACAGCCGGAGATCGTTGAACATGAGGTGAGCGGGTTCCTCTGTCGGGATGCCGAATCGTTGCTTAAATACACGAACCGCGTTGCCAGCAGTGAGTCACTGTGCCAAAACATGGGGCGAGCGGCCCGTGAGCGGAGTGCGGCGTTCTGCCCGGAGATATTCAGCCAGCAGTTGAGCCAGTTGGTTGCGGGGGAGTTTGGTGCCAGGCTTGCAGTTTCCCCACCAGTTGGGGGCGGACTGGGTACGCACTCTCACAGACTGAACAGACCATGAAGATCCTGATTATATCCAACCTCTATCCGCCAAGATTTCTGGGGGGATATGAGATTCGATGCGCCCAGGTAGCGGAGGCCCTCCATCGACGAGGGCATGACGTTCGGGTGCTCACCAGCGTTTTTGGGCTACCCGTTAAATTCGGGGGCAGATTTCAGCAGGCCACCGAAAGTGTGGGTGGAATTCGGGTAGATCGGCTGCTTCATAACTACTCCTTTGGTCCTCAACCGCCATATCGTCCCTGGATGCTGTTTCAAGCGATGCGAGAACTGTCGGATGCGAGGAATTTGGTAGAAGTCTTATCTGAATTTGAACCAGATATCGTGAATTGTTGGAATCTGAACGGTATTGCGAAGCTGCTGTTAGCGGTCTTACAGTCCAGAAATATCCCTACCGTTCATTGGATTGAAGATTCGTGGATGATCAATGACTATGGTCCTGCTGGTGAGAAAGCTGCCCAGTTTTGGTGCGCAATTTGGGAGGGATGTTGGGGGCCAAGTGTATTGCGCCAGATTTTCAAGCAGATTGGGAATCGCTGGGAAGCGAGAGTGGCTCGAAAAGGATTGCCGACGCGATCATTCTCAGGTCAGCCGGCACTCGTGTCGTTTGTTAGTGAATACATGCGGACGATCTACTCTGACGCAGGTCTCAGATTTCCTGCTTCATCTGTTCAATTCGGTGGGATTCCGCGCGATCGTTTCTACGTTCCCCTCGCTGAGAAACCTCGGCAAGAGCGACTGCTCAAGGTGCTGTATGCCGGACAAATCAGCTCGGACAGAGGATTGCACACCTTGGTGGAGGCGTTGGGGTGGCTGGATCCGTCCTCTCAAAGGCAAGTGAGTGTGACCGTGGCCGGCATCGCCACCGGGATTCATGATAATTACTATCGTCAGGTTGTCTCTCGAGTTCGAGATCTTGGTTTGACTGAGATGGTTAGGTTCGCGGGAAAGGTTGGGCATGACGACATGGCGCGATTGTATAAGAACCATGACCTGCTTGTATTCACGAGCACCAGACCGGAGGGGCTACCTCTTGTAATGGCAGAAGCGATGGTTGCGGGATGCGCTGTTGTAACAACAGGAAGTGGTGGTGCGCAGGAGATCGCGGATCTGGGGCAGCTTCCTGTGTTTCCTAAAGGTGATTCACGAGCGCTTGCCCAACTCTTGGAACAGCTGGTGACTAACCATGACTTGCTGAGGGAAATTGCTGAGCGTGGTCAGGTCGCAGCCCTACGAGAACTAACTCTCGAGGGAATGATTGAGAGTTGGGAGTGTACCCTCGCCCAGCTTGTGCGGTCTCCTTCATGCCGACAAGAACTCTGCGTTCAGTCACCCCGTCGTAGAACGAGGTAATGGACATGATGGATGGAAGCGATAACCAGAAACCGGTCAAGTCTGTTTTGATCACTAGCCATTACTATCCACCTCATGTAGGGGGAATTTCTAAGTACATGTCCTCGATGGTAGCTGCGCTGGGACCCGAGCGGGTATGCTGCCTGACAGGTGCCCGGGCGCGGGGATATTCAGATGCGGACACGCAAGGGATCGGCGTCTATCGCCGCCCACTAGCGTTCGCAGCCCCTAAACTCGTGCAAGCTGCGGGATGGTTGACGGCTGTCGCGGAGATTCTTGTGAGGGAGAAGCCAAAGGCTGTCCAGTTGGCTACCATCTATGAGGGATACTTAGGAGCGTGGATGCGGAAATGGTTGGGGATGCCATTTGCCGTCTATGCTCATGGGAATGAGATCCTTGATGCAGTGCAGGCTGAATGGGATGGACATCGTCGTGCTATCCAAACTGCGGATTGTGTGTTTGCGAATAGCTATTACACTGCTGATCTCTTGAAGGAGGCGGGGGTTCAACCTGAACGGATCCAAGTCGTCCATCCCGGTTGTGATGTAGATAAGTTCAGGCCGATTGAGGTTTCTATTGAGGACCGGAGGGCTATTCTTGGACCTCACGCGGAAAAGAAAGTAATTCTTACGGTTGGCCGGCTGGTGATGCGCAAGGGACACGATCTCGTCATTCGCGCCCTGCCGCGGGTTCTCAAGGCCTACCCTGATACCTGCTATCTCGTTGTAGGGAGCGGCCCAGCCAAGTCGACGATAGCTAGTCTTGCCCACGAAATGGGGCTTGGAGACAAAGTAATTTTTTGGGAAAACGCAAAAGATTCAGAATTGCTGAAGATTTACAATCTTTGCGATGTGTTTGCGATGCCAAGCCGTGCGAATATCAAATCCTGCGATGTAGAGGGATTCGGTATCGTTTTTATCGAGGCAAATGCCTGTGGGAAACCAGTGATTGCTGGACGATCCGGCGGTATGGCAGATGCGGTCGTGGACGGAGAGACTGGATTCTTAGTTGATCCAGACGATTCTGACGCATTGGCAGAGTATCTTTCTCGAATGATTGGAGACGCATCATTTGCTCGGCGGATAGGTCAACAGGGGCGAGTTCGAGCCGCGAGGGAATTTGCTTGGAAATTGATTGCAGCCCAAGTAGATGAGACGATGCAAAGGTTAGTATTCGAAAAAGAGACCCCTAAGAGAGGTGGTGCTTCGTGAACATATTAGGTATCTCAGCGTATTATCATGACAGTGCTGCGTGTCTGGTGCGTGATGGTGAGATTGTCGCTGCCGCTCAAGAAGAGCGATTTACCAGGAAGAAGCATGATCCAGGGTTTCCCCATCGGGCGATCGACTATTGCCTGCAGGCGGGCGGGATTCGATTCCGGGATGTCGATCGGCTGGTTTTCTACGACAAGCCGCTGGTGAAGTTCGAGCGTTTACTCGAGACCTACTTGGCTTTTGCACCGGCCGGCCTCCAGTCGTTTCTTGCCGCAATGCCGGTGTGGATGAAAGAGAAGCTGTTGCTAAAGACCCTCCTGCGGGAGGAATTTCTGAAGCATGGGGAAGGAATGGCCAAGAGCGAGTTGCCTCAGCTGTTATTTTCAGAGCATCACGAATCTCATGCTGCGTCAGCATTTTTTGCGTCCCCCTATGACTCGGCCGTGGTGCTGTGTATGGATGGCGTGGGGGAATGGGCGACAACATCTGCCTGGCAAGGTAAAGGGAATACACTCACCCCATTGTGGGAGATCCCGTTCCCGCATTCCTTGGGTCTGCTGTACTCCGCGTTCACCTATTACACCGGATTCAAGGTCAATTCCGGCGAGTACAAGGTGATGGGTCTTGCGCCGTATGGCGAGCCGAAGTATGTGAAGGCTATCTACGAGCATCTGATCGATGTGAAGCCAGATGGGACGTTTCGTCTCAACATGGAGTACTTTAACTATTGTACAGGCCTCACGATGACGAGCCGGAAGTTTGACCATGTGTTTGGCGGTCCGCCTCGCACGCCTGAGGCCAAGTTGGGACAACGCGAGATGGATTTGGCGCGATCTGTTCAGGAGGTAACGGAGGAGGTCATGCTCCGTTTGGCCCGGACGCTTCATCGAGAGACGGGCGTGGAGAATTTGTGTCTTGCCGGAGGGGTTGCGCTCAACTGTGTGGGAAATGGCCGAATCTTGCGGGAAGGGCCGCACAAAGGTCTTTGGATTCAGCCTGCGGCCGGCGATGCGGGGGGAGCTCTCGGCGCAGCCTTATCCGTGTGGCACCAGTTTGAGGGCAAGCCTCGCCAGTCTGATGACAAGCACGACAAGATGAAGGGCACCTATCTGGGGCCCGCATTCACCAATGCCGAGATTGAGACATTTTTGCGATCGAAAGAGGCGCCGTATCTCCGTCTTGATGATTCGGTGTTGTTTGAGCAAGTGGCCAAAGATCTTGCAGCAGAAAAGGTTGTGGGGTGGTTGCAGGGACGCATGGAATTCGGTCCGCGGTCCCTCGGCGGACGAAGTATTCTCGGGGATGCCCGCAGTACTAAGATGCAGTCGGTGATGAACCTCAAGATCAAGTATCGCGAGTCGTTTCGACCCTTCGCCCCCTCGGTGCTGCGAGAGCGGGTCTCCGACTACTTTGATTTGCACTCCGATAGTCCCTATATGCTCATCGTGGCCCCGGTTATCGAAAAACGGCGTTGTCCCAAGACGTCCGCGCAAAAAAATCTATGGGGCATCGATCTGTTGAACGTCCAACGGTCAGATATTCCATCTGTAACCCATCTGGACTATTCGGCAAGAGTGCAAACGGTCCACGAGGAGACCAATCCTCGTTACCATAGTTTGCTGAAGGCCTTTGAAGCCCAAACAGGGTATGCAGTGCTGGTCAACACCTCCTTCAACGTGCGGGGGGAACCGATCGTTCATACTCCTGAGGATGCGTATCGCTGTTTTATGCGGACGGAGATGGATGTGCTCGTGCTTGAGAACTGTGTGCTGTACAAGACAGATCAGAAACCGCTTGAAGGGGATTCAGATTGGAAGAATGAGTTTGAGCTCGACTAGGAGCATGGTACGGACGAATTCCTGGTTATTGCTTAACTCTGAGATTCCAACCTGTTCCTGTTCATACGTTTCTATAAGCTGTGGGTTGGAAGAGGCATTTCCCAATTCGCTCTTTCTGGAGCCCGCCCGCCATTGAAAGGTATCTACAGGTATGGATGGCGGAGTTGGGTTGGTGTTCAGGAAAATTGAATACAGTGGTGCATCCAATGCTGTCCATGTAAATTGGCTCATGTGCGATTAATTTCTGCGACGGAGCCAGTCGCTACTGCTTGTCGAAAATGAGTGATTAGGTTTCCAGAAGTAGGAGTACGAACCCATGCGCATACTGATTACAGGCGGAGCAGGATTTCTAGGAAGTCACTTGAGCGACTTACTGATCGGCAAAGGCCATGAGGTTGTGGCCATGGACAACCTGATTACCGGCCGCGTCGAAAATATTACGCACTTGATGGGGAACCCCAAGTTCAGTTTTATTAAGTACAACATCTGTGACTATATTCACATCGATGGGAAGCTGGACGCCATCTTACACTTTGCGTCTCCTGCGAGCCCGCAAGACTATCTTGAGATGCCTATTGCCACGCTGAAAGTCGGAGCGTTGGGTACTCATAAGGCGCTGGGTTTGGCAAAGGCGAAAGGGGCTCGGCTTCTGCTAGCCAGTACTTCTGAAGTCTACGGCGATCCCTTGCTCAATCCACAGCCGGAGTCCTACTGGGGGAATGTGAATCCTATCGGAGCCCGTGGGGTATATGATGAAGCAAAACGCTTTGCCGAAGCCATGACGATGGCCTACCATCGCTATCATGGCGTGGATACCAGGATTGTGCGTATCTTCAATACCTATGGTCCACGGATGCGCCCGCACGATGGCCGGGTCGTTTCAAACTTTGTCGTTCAAGCGCTCCAAGGTAAAGCGCTGACCATTTTTGGCGATGGCAACCAGACGCGAAGTTTCTGCTATGTGGATGATCTTGTGCGTGGCATTACGGAGCTTCTGCTGATCGATTCGGATAAGTCTGTTGCTGAACGGACCGACCGAGCAAGTTTTCTAACGAAGTCAGACCAGCCTCTGAAGGAAACGATGCATGACCCTGTGAACATTGGGAATCCACGAGAGTTGACCGTCAAGCAGATTGCGGAGATGGTGCTCAAGCTCACGGGCTCGAAGAGCAAGATCGAGCATAGGCCCTTGCCGGTGGATGATCCAAAAGTACGTCGCCCAGACATACGCCGCGCCAAGGAATTTCTCGGATGGGAGCCGAAGGTTGAGCTGGAAGACGGCCTGCGAAAGACGATCGAGTACTTCCGCCAGGTGATCTGATAGCACAGTGTCGGCATAGAGAAACGAAGGAGTGAGTGAGAGCAAGGAGAGGGTGATGGCGATGAAAATTAGTGTTTTCGGCCTGGGGTATGTGGGAACTGTTTCGGCGGGCTGTCTTGCCTCCAGTGGGCACACGGTCTGGGGCGTCGATGTCAATGCTGACAAGGTGGCATCGATCAATTCAGGAGCCGCTCCAATCGTTGAGCCCGACATCTCGGAGTTTATCGCTAAAGCTCAGAAGCAGGGGTTGTTAAAAGCCACGGTGTCGTCGGCTGAAGGGATTCAGAATACCGATGTCTCATTCATTTGTGTGGGGACGCCGAGTCAAGCCAATGGCAGTCTTGATCTTACCCACATGAAGCGGGTGTGTGAAGATATCGGCTTGGCCCTACGCGATAAAAAGACCCCGCATACAGTGGTGTTTCGAAGTACGACGTTGCCGGGAACGACGGAGGACGTGGCCATTCCGATTCTTGAGAAACATTCGGGCAAGACGGTCGGGAACGGTCTATTTGTCTGCTACAATCCGGAGTTTCTTCGAGAGGGAACATCGGTGAAAGACTATTACCATCCTCCGAAGATTGTGATCGGTGAGCGGCGGGCCGGCGAGGGGGATGTGGTGGAAGAAATCTATGCCGGGATCACAGCACCGACGATTCGGACGTCAATCCGGGCGGCGGAGATGGTGAAGTATTCCGACAATGCCTTTCATGCTCTGAAAGTGACGTTTGCGAACGAGATCGGAAATATCTGCAAGCGACTTGATATCGACAGTCATGCGGTCATGGACATCTTCTGCCAAGATACGAAGTTGAATCTGTCGAAAGTGTATTTGAAGCCGGGTTTTGCGTTTGGAGGGTCCTGTCTACCCAAGGATCTTCGCGCACTTTCCTATCAGGCCAAGCGGACGGATGTTGAGGTGCCGGTCTTGAACGCCATTCTTCAAAGCAATGCCGTTCATATCAAAGGCGTGATTCAGCGGATCGTCGGTCTGGGGAAAAAGCGCGTGGGGTTTCTTGGAATGACGTTTAAGCCGGATACCGACGATCTTCGAGAAAGCCCATTGGTCGAAGTCATTGAGACTCTGCTGGGAAAAGGGTTTCAGGTGAAAATCTATGATAAGAATGTGGCGACCAGCCGCTTGATCGGCGCCAATAAGCGGTTTATCGAAGAGCATATTCCCCATCTGTCTTCACTGCTGGTCGATCAGGCGGCAGATCTCGTGGATGCGGCCCAAGTCGT
>JABFSU010000139.1 GCA_013140455.1 Nitrospira sp.
CAGCGCCATGCCTGGAATTGTCATCACCACTCTCGAACGTGACGGCAACAGGATCAACCTCGCGGGACTCCGTGATCCACTGGCAGAAGATCCAGAACAGATCCTGGTCGAAGAAGGAATCCCCAGCAATCAGATCACCGCTCACTGGTCCCCTTACTATTCCCTCGATCTTCCTTTTATCCGACAGCGGGCCACGGCCATGCTCAATCCTCCCCCAACCGCGACCTTGCATTTCCAGGAGGAGCATCTGGCAGTCACCGGCACGGCATCACACGCATGGGCCATCGAGGCAAAAAAGACGGCGCGCCTTATTCCCGGAATCCAAGACTATCGCGATGACGACCTGCGGACCGTCTCCATTGAACAACTGATCGAACAAATCAACCTGGTATCTTTTCTCTTCGATAGCGGCTCTTCGACCCTGAGCGAACAAGCACAAGGGAAACTCGGACCGCTCCGGACTCTCCTTGAGGATCTGCAAATCCTCGCACAATCCAGCCGACAACACATCGTCGTCGAAGCCATCGGTGGAGCCGATGAGACCGGACCGGAGACGATGAATTTGCTCCTTGCCACAGCGCGCGCTCATACTGTGATTGCCGCATTGGGCGGCCCCTCGTTCGGCTCACACCTGACGTTCACGACCGGTATAGAAACGATGTCCACCGTCTCGCGAGGGCGAGCCCAGACTCCGGACAAACGCAAACTTCTCAGACGTACCTCTTTCTTCACCTCCATCAAGGACAAGATGCCGCAGGTTGTGCCCACACCATGATCCAGAAGAAGATCTGTCTCCTAGGTGGATTCGCCGTCGGAAAGACCAGCCTCGTCCGCCGTTTCGTCACGGGCATGTTTTCGGAGCTGTACCAAACAACCATCGGCGTGACCATCGAAAAGAAAACACTCCTCGTCGGCGACCAGGACGTGACGCTCATGATCTGGGATCTCTATGGAAAGGACGATTTTCAGAACATGCGGGAGTCTTATTTGCGCGGCTCATCCGGCTATATCCTCGTCGCCGACGGAATGAGGCGGTCTACACTGGATACTGCGGAAGCCCTCCACCAGCTGGCCCAATCCACACTCGGTCCGGTGCCCTTCGTGCTCATCGTGAACAAGGCCGATCAGCTCAAGGAATGGGAAATCGATGAGGCGACACTCGCACGGCTGCGGCACAAGGGATGGCTGGTGTTCACGGGAAGCGCCAAGACCGGCGACGGCGTACCTGAACTCTTTGTGCAGCTCGCGCAGAAACTCTTGGAAGCCGCCTAACCGTACACCGGAACTTCCATGGCACCACCCAGCTCATCGGACTCCTCCTCCGACCATCTGCCCGAGGCTCTCCTCAAAACCCTTGGCCTTGCCGTTCTCGAACGAGTAGGGACCGGAGATACCTTTCGCCTCATTGGAAATCCGCCACTCTGGTGGGCCACCACATTTAAGACGTCACCGGAGTCTCCTATCGCCGTCGGGCCCCTCGCCCCTTTCCTGCAGCACTTCCTGGATGAAAGCGAGACCGCGTGGAGAGACAATCATGACCGAGTGGTTCGATCAGGCCCATGGAGTCATCGTGACCTTACATCCATCCTGCACCAATTCGAAGCCACCGCACTGACCGCTTCTCATCGCGCGCTGCTCCTTATCGAGCGTATCGACGAACGATTCGACTCGATACAGCAGCTCTTACAGCAAGCCCGCGATCAGCGCTTGCACCATATCGACCAAGTCAAAACCCACGAGCGGACTCAGACATCCTTGACTGGGTCACTCGCGATCGCCACCCAAGAACGCGACGATCTCCTGGCGCTTCTACAGCATCTGGATCTGGCCGCCATCGTCACCAATCAAGAAGGCCGCGTGACCTTCGCCAGCCCGCGCTGCCTCGCCTGGATCGAGTGTCCTTCCACCACGGTCATCGGTCAGCCGTGGGAACAAAGTCTCCCGATTGATTCCGCAGACCGGAAACAGCTCCGCCAAGCATGGAAAGCGGCCGTTCCCCAACGCAGCCGCCACAGCATTCGTTTTGCCGGTACGACTCCGCGATGGATCGACTACGAAATCCATGAGGATCCTCAGTCCTCGGAACGGCGCATCATCCTGCTGCATGATCGCACAGAGGTCCACCATCTGCGGCAGCAGCTCAATCACCAAATGCAATTCCACGATCTTGTCGGACGCAGTCCTGCCATGTTGCAGATCTATCAACTCGTCCGCGATGTGGCGCGCGTAGACTCCACCGTCCTCATCGAAGGTGAGACGGGAACCGGAAAGGAACTCATCGCCAGAGCCATCCATTACTCCAGTCCACGGAAAGACCGGCCCTTTATTGCCGCCAACTGCGCAGGCTTGACGGATTCACTGCTGGGCAGCCAGCTGTTTGGCCATAAGCGCGGCGCCTTCACCGGCGCGATCGACGATCACCATGGATTATTCGAATCGGCCGACGGCGGCACCCTGTTCCTGGATGAAATCGGAGACATCCCGACCTCCGTCCAAACGAGTTTACTCCGGGTGCTTCAAGAAAAAGAAATCACGCGTCTGGGAGAGACCCATCCACGGAAGGTGAATGTACGCATCCTCGCCGCCACGCATCACAATCTCAATGAAGACGTCATTCGCGGCACCTTTCGCGCTGATTTGCTCTATCGCATCCGCGTGGCGCGCATCCACTTGCCTCCGCTGCGAGATCGGCGAGATGATATTCCATTGCTCGCACAGACCTTGCTCGGCCAAGTCTGTGCAGCCACAGGCAAAGCCATCACGGATCTGCACCCTGACAGTCTCCATCTGCTCATGACCTACTCCTGGCCCGGCAATGTTCGAGAACTGAAAAGCGCGGTCGAATTTGCCGTGATCAGCGCCCGAGTCGCCTGCCTGATGCCTTCCGATTTTCCCGAAGAACTGCGTCACACCCAGCGCGACCATCGACCGCCATCCTCCCAGGAATCGCAACACGCGGAACCAAAGGCGCAATTACTCAAAGCGCTCCAGCAAGCTCAAGGGAACCGGACAGAGGCCGCGAAGATTCTCGGAATAAGCCGCGCCACACTCTATCGTAGACTTCTCGCGCACCACATCGACGTAGCTGAGTAGTATTTCGCCCATCTCCCTACACCCGCACACGTTGTGAGACACCCGCCGTGAGACAACTCTGTCTCCTGCGACAGCTCGACTGAGACATGATGAACGCGGTGCTCAGAAACACCTCGCCATTCGACAAGGAAAACCTACAACGCCCATGGCATGAACCTTGATGATAGCCTTGGATAGAGACAGACCCTTGTCGAACACAATGTCCACGCGCAACAGAACTTCGATTGCTCATGCCAAAATCCACCCTACTGCCGCCGATTCGAGTCGTTTCTGTCGACGATTCAGCCTTCGCGCGTGAGGGACTCCGGGCCATCCTCAAATTGGATCGTGCCATTCAGGTAGTTGGCGAGGCAGACAGCAGAGCCCGCGCCATTGCAGAAGTACACCGCACCAAGCCTGATGTGGTGATCATGGACATGCGCTTGCCCGATGGCACTGGGTCCGATGCCTGCCGAGATATTCTTTCGGCTTTTCCTCGGATGCGGATTCTGTTCTTCTCTGCCTACAGCGACGACCACGATCTCTATGACGCCGTCATGGCAGGCGGACACGGGTACCTGACGAAAGATGTCGGGGCGAAAGACCTCAGCCGCGCGATCAAGACCATCGCCGCGGGGCGATCCCTCCTTGGGCCGAAAGAGACTGCCCACATTCTCTCGTGGGTGAAGCTCGCCATCACAAACACTCCGGCGATTCACCCGCCAACCCTCTCGCCGATCGACCTGAAACTCCTCTCGATGCTGGCTGTGGGAGCCTCAAACAAGGCCATTGCCACCGCCTTCGAGCAACCCACGACCGCCATCACCAAACTCCTCTCGACGCTCTATAGAAAACTCCGCGTCAGGCGACGAGCCCAAGCGGCCCGCTATTTCATCGCACAGCTCAGCCCGCATCACGACCCCCGCGATGTAAACACCCTATCCACACGCGGGAAAGGATAGTCCTATGCTTCCCGAGGGTCTCCTCGTTATCGATCCACAGGGTCAGGAGTTTCTGCTGGTCCCGGAGGAGGGAGTCGGAGCCGCCGGCTATACGTTGTCCGTACTCCAGCTCCATAAAGGTGAGTGGGTCCGCCTGCCGCCTCAATCGTCACGGAGACTCCGCGAGAGCATGCTTGGGGCCCTCCTCGAATTCTTTGGCAATCTCTGTCGCATCCTGAATCACAATAGCGATCGTGGCCACCGGATCAAGAAAATCGCTCCGAAGAGCGCTCGTCTCACGCTCAGCCAACACCCTGACATCTCCACAACTCAGATAAGGCAACTTGGTCAACGCCCCGGCATCAACGATCGAAGGTGATGGTTTCCGGCTTGCACAACCATGGTCAGTCGGGTATACAGGCCCGATATATTTGGGGCCAATTAGCCTTAGGGCTATTTACGACACCGCGTCACCACGATGTTTTCTTTTCCCATATATCTGGAGGAGGAAAGATGAAGAGCCTGTTCGCCGTTTTAGCAATCTTGACAGCCGCACTCTGTGGAGTCGCCACGGCCATTGCAGCCGATGCTCCCGCGCCCCCGCTCGACGTGGTAACCCTCAAGGACGGCAGCAACATCTATGGAGAAGTCGTCGAGATGGCAGGCGGCGTGCTCGTCATGAAAACTCCCTCCAGCCCGGACAATGTCATCAAGGTAAAGTGGAGCGACGTCGCCAAACTCGCCGTCAACCATCCGATCCCGTTTCATCTCAAAGAGGGCAGCATCCTTGTTGGGACCGCGACGGCCGGAGCCGATGGCAATCTGAATATCCAATCTGAACCGCTCAAAGGCTCGCTCACCGTTCCGCTCGATGCCATCGGATCCGTGAACCCCTTGGTTCAGCCGCCCGTCATTTACACAGGTAGTCTTACGGGAGGGTACTCCCAGACCACCGGAAACAGCCATCTCAAGAACGCCAGCTTGCTGGGAGATTTCGTCGCCCGCAGCGAACAACTCCGGCTCTCAATCAATGGACGCTACGTCTACGGCGACAATGCCAACACGCTTATTGCCCGGAATGCCCGCGGCACCATCAAACTCGACTTCTTCATCACCAAACGCTTTTACTGGTTTGCCTCGGCCTACTTCGAGAACGATCGCTTCCAGGACCTCAAGATGCGAACCGCCTTGGCGTCCGGTCCCGGCTTTCAGTTTATCGAGCGGGGAGATTTCAGCGGCATCTTCAAAGACATGACGTTCTATACGGAAGCCGGCGTCGCCTTCTTCAATGAAGATTTCCGTGTCGCAGACGACCAATCCAGCCTGCGCGGCCGCGTCTCGATGAAATGGAATTGGCCGCTCTTTGACGATCGCATCACACTCTACCATTTCAACGAATTTTACCCGTCGCTCCAAAACGCCTCGAACTACTTCCTCACCATGGATAACGGGGTCCGTTTCAAAATCTGGGAAGGGTTCGTGAGCGGGATTCAGGTGACCACACGGTACAACAGTCGGCCGGCGCCGGGCACCGGCGATACCGATAACTTGTATCTCTTCACCCTCGGATACAGCTTCGATACGACCAGGAAACGATAGTGTACACTCGCAGCACGCAACTCACCCTCTCATCCTCTAAGGAGGACAGACGATGTTAAAAGAATTTAAAGAATTCGCCATGAAGGGCAACGTAGTCGATATGGCGATCGGCGTGATCATCGGTGGGGCATTTGGAAAGATCGTCTCATCGCTCGTGAGCGATGTGATGATGCCTCCCCTGGGTTTACTGATGGGAAAGGTAGACTTCTCCAGCCTCTTCATTAATCTCTCCGGCACTCCCCAGCCCTCGCTGATCGCGGCCAAAGCGGCCGGAGCTCCCACGATCAACTACGGGGTCTTCTTGCAGGCGACCTTTGATTTCATCATCCTCGCCTTCGTCATCTTCCTGTTGGTGAAGCAGATGAACCGTTTCAAGAAAGAAACCCCGCCGGCTCCGCCGGCCGGCCCGACTAATGAAGAGAAGCTCCTCATGGAGATTCGCGACGCCCTCAAGGGGAAGCACTAGAACTCAGGCTCAAACCACAAGTACGCATGCAGCGCGTCATTACAAAAGGAGTACGCATGAAATCGATTCGCATATCCATTCTGACCCTCGGCCTTCTCTCAATCGCAGGCAATGCCACCGCGATTGATTGGAACGCCATCTGCTGTGACGGCGGCTATGAGTACCGTCATCGTAATCAATGGGACGCCGACAACGCCTCCAAAGACATGGCCGCTCGTCTCGCCGCGCTGGAAAAGGAACGGCAGCGGCTCGCCGATGAGCTCGCCGCAGCAAAGAAAGAAAACGGAGCGCTCAGCGACCGTGTGAAAGCACTCGAAAGCCAACTAGCTGATCGTGACCGGGAATTGGCCGCTCTCCGCTCAAGCGCTGGTGACTCTTCGAAACTCGCGAGCCAGCTCTCCTCCACACAAAGCGATCTCAATCAATCGAAAGCCCGCACGGCCGATCTGGAACGTCAGTTGGCCGCCGCCCAAGCGTCAGCAGGCGGCGACAAAGATAAACTGGCTGCAGATCTTGCGGCAGCCCAGTCACAACTCGCCGCGCTTCAAGCCGGAGCCGGGGACAAAGACAAGCTGGCCGCCGAACTTGCCACAGCCAAACAGCACAACGCAGACCTCACCACTCAGCTCGCCGCCATGGGTGGATCCGCAGGTGACAAAGACAAGATGGCAGCCGAACGCGTCGCCTGCAGGCAACGCGTCGCAGAACTCGAGAAAATGTTGGCGGATCGGGACAAAGAGCTCGCTGGCCTCCGTGGTGATCTGTCCACTGAAATGGCAAAACTGAAAGAAGCGCAGCGCGGCTTGATCCGTGCGCTGAAGCCGCAGATCGACAAGCAAACGATCGCCGTCGATCTGAATAACGAGCGACTGCTCATCAACCTGGCCTCAGGCTATCTGTTCGGCTCGGGAGAAGATCAGCTGAAACCGGCAGGCGCCGATGCGTTGAAGCAGGTCGGAACGATCTTGAAGGATTTCCCTGAGTACAAGGTAGCCGTCGATGGCCACACCGACAACCGCCCGATCCGTAGCGCACTGAAGAAGAAGTTCCCGACCAACAAAGAACTCTCTGAAGCGCGGGCGGCTAACGCGGCCAAAGCCCTGACTGAAGGCGGCTTGGGCGCGGCCACGACACACGGCTATGCCGACACCAAGCCGGTGGGTCCGAATACGACCGACGCAGGCCGGGCAAAAAATCGCCGAGTCGAAATCCGCGTCACGAAATAGGTCGCTCGTCCCCGCAAGCACAGGGGCAGGGTGCACCTCGACGGTGCCCCTGCCCCTCTCGCCACATCCCATTATCCAACGCAGAAGTGACCGCGGCGCAATCGCGGTTGTGCCTATCTAAACTGACGGGGTCAGGACGAACTCCCTACACGGGAAGCCCTCTGCTCTCTACGGCCCTTACAATTTGCAAAGATGCTGGTCCGCCGCCCCAATATTAGCGAGGCCCGGCACCATTGCGAGAATCTTGTAGTGGCCCAGCCCCAATTCTTTTCCAAAAGCTTCCCCTACCAGAACATCCTGCACGTGCTGGTGATCCGACGCTCGAAAGATGGACCGTCCTTCCTTCAGCCCATCGAACTCGTGCCCTTCCAATACCTTGATCAGCGCGGTCGCATCGGTTGAACCAGCGCGCTGGATCGCGTCAAGGATCTGCGTCATCGCGGCATACCCCAAATAACACCGAGAAGTTGGCGTATGGTTGTACTTGTCGATCACGCCTTGGATGAATCGTCTCGAACTCTCGGTGTTGATCTTAGGATCCCAGATGAGACCCCAAATTCCTGCATTGTTGGCATAACCCAACGGGCGCCCAATCTGTTCACCGCTGATCATCCCGCCGACACCGATTTTCTCTTTGGCCAATTCCAGCTTGCCGTATCCCTTCAAGGCATGCACAAGATCCCATCCATAGAGATTGAGAATGATCGCCGTTGGCTCCTTCGACTTCGCCGCGCTGAGCGCGGACACAAAGTCCGTCGACCCGAAGGGCATCAGAGCTTCCCCGACCAATTCCACCTTATGCGCCTCTGCCGCCTCAACCATGGCCTGCGCGGCGGCTTTGCCATCGAGCGTACTCGTCGTGATCATGTACCAGCGAGTCCCGTAGGCCTTCACCAGATGTGGCACCACCGCTTGCGCCAGCATTCTCGCGTGGGGCATGAAAACAAACGTGTGGGAGTTGCAGGCGGCACCGCTTAACTCGGGAAGATGAGACCCGGTCACCATAAACAGCTTGTTTTCTCTTTGAGCCAATTCGCTTACCACCAACGCACAATCCCCGTTGAACGTACCCATGAGCACGTCAACGTGATCCTCCTTGATGAACTTGGTGGCGACTTTCAGAGCCTGCTCAGAATTCGACGCGTCATCCGCTTCGAGAATCACCACCGGACGCCCCAGCACACCACCTCGTTTATTGAAAAGATCCACCGCCACATTCGCCCCATGGACGTCATGAATGGAGGAGGTCTTATACGGGCTCGACAATGGATCAAGTATGCCGATCTTGATCGGCTCACCCGTGGCGGCGAGACTCGCCCTTCCCGTAAGCCCCAGCACTTGCCCAATGAGATCGTTGAACATCAGGGCGCCACCGGTTACTGCGGACAGTTGCAAAAACCGTCTCCGTGAAAACTCGTTCATCGGTCCCTCCTTTTATCGACAACCTGCTTGTGCTGTTTGCGCTCGCGCAAAAGGCCATCACGATTTTCTAGTATGAAGTTCGGCCTCCAATTCAGCAATACGCCTCCTCAACGGACCGGCAAGCTCCTCGACCTCTTCCGCCGAGTAGCGCGGCGTAATGTACTTCGGGCAGTTCCAGTCGAACGAGACCACGTCGATACAGACCAGCCGTTCCACGCTCGACCGCATGTTGAGGTCCGTCACCTGTTCAGTCAGTTCCGTATACACCTGGGCATCCTCGATACGGGCATGGCCAAGAACTTTCAGCCGTTCGCGGTTCTTGTAGTCCATGAGAAATAGCGCCACCCGGTCGTTCACTGACACATTGCCAGTACTCAGTAGTTGCCGATTGCCTTTGTAGTCTGCAAAAACCAGGGTCGTCTCGTTGATCACTCGCAAAAATCCTGTAGGCCCGCCTCGATGTTGAACGTAAGGCCACCCGCTTTCACTGATCGATCCCAGGTAGAAGCTGTCTCGAGCGGCAATGAATTCCGCCTCTGCCCGGCCCAGCTTGTCTCGGTCATGGGCGCCTGCAATCTTGCCTGCCTGTCCATAATACTGGGTCTGCGCGCGGCACACGGCATCCGTAAACATCAGATCAAGATACTTCGTCGCCATCGTTTCTCCCTGTTCGTCTTCAGTTCCAGCCTGTTCAGGAGGCTGCCCCGAGGCCTTCTCCTGCGAATTGACTCAAAACACGACCGTCTGCCAGCCTTCCGCCAGGTAGCGTCGCAAACTTAAGAGACCTGCTGTCCCGGCCAATGCATGGTCCTTCACAATCGGGACTCCGCAAGCCTTGACACTTTCCGTCGCTCCAAAGACCTCCGCGCAGCCGCATGAGGCGCCTTGCACGACATCGCGAACGGCGTTGTAGAGGCCATTGGCCGGATGCAAGAGTTTGGTCAATTCAGCCGGCCAGCGCGTGCCGGCGCCGTTGAACACGACCGCGACTTCGTCTCCCTTCTGTTTACATTCGGACGCCAGGGCCAGCGCATTAAAGACTCGCCCAAGCGCTTCTTCGGAACCACTCTTCGGATCGGACAGAATGATGATGGCAGCTTTCATAGCTTTCTCCCTTGAATACGTCGGTTAGAATTAACCTCCGTTATTATTGTTTGATGGTTATACTCACTGGTGACTAACTTGTCAAATAGACTATTGTCGGTTACAAGCAAGGGCGTGAGGGAGAGGCTGGCTATGGGGAAATCGACGTTTCTATTTATTGGCAATCATCTGGCGCTTGATTTCATCAACACCGAGATAATTGTGAAGGGCGAGCGAACTGATCTGCTTGGAGACTTCAGCACATTACTCGCGTGGCTGGTTGAGGCCGACGTCCTTACGCCACCTCAATCAGACTCGATGAGGACGGCCCTGACTCACGAAGAGGGCACCATGTGGCTCGAGCGCGCGAAAGTCCTGCGGACCGACTTGAGAACGCTTGCAGAGCGACTCGCCACACACAAGCCTATTCCTGAATCAGCCATAAAGTCCGTCAATGGCAGCTTGTCACAGCGACCCGGGTATCTACAGCTCACGAAAACCAAGGAAGGGTTTGAGCAGCGCTTTCACTCGATTGTGGACACGCATAAAGGCCTGATGGCGCCGATCGCAGAGGCGGCGAGCAACCTTCTCTGTGACGCAACCCCGACCTTAATCAAGAAATGCGCGAACGACGCCTGTATCCTATACTTCTACGACAACTCGAAAAACCACACGCGCACATGGTGTAGCATGCAACTCTGCGGCAATCGGATGAAGGTTGCCTCATTTTTCGAGAGACAGCGCCGCCATACGAAAATTTGAGCGACCCTGCCAGACGCTCCCACAGCCTAAGGCACCCTCGTCAATCTAGCTATACTGATCCCAGGTATCACACTGTTTGATGGCCCAAAATACAGCTTCCTTCAATTTTTTCAGTGACTGATTGTCCGGATCCCGCAACCTCTGCAGCTTTTTATCTAAATCATAGAGTGGTTGGATCGAACGCTTGTCGGGAATCTTACCCAACGCCCAGGCCACTTCGGTCAGCACCGTCCAATCGGTTTTCGGGTCTTGCAGCTTGGCCAGCAAGGGGAGGACAACTGACGCGTCGCCATGCACCCCGCCCAATTGCCCCAAACCCTTTGCGGCAGAGGCTTGCATGTCCACCATTGTGGACGTATTCATGACGTCCACAAGCAACGGGATCCCTTCTTTCCCGAGGTTGCCCATCGCCACCAGGGCCTGCTTGGCCAGATCGCGGTCCTGGAGCACCTGCTTCAGTTTCGGCAAGGCTTCATCCGCCTGCATCTCCCCCAGCAGCGAAATGATTTTTACCTTCCTGGGCAGGCTCGTCTCTGAAGAATCCATCAGCTTCAGCAATCGGTCGGCATGGCCCCATTCGGCGGCGAGAATCAACGGGAACTCATATTTATCGAGTTGATCTGCCAACCGCGCAATGGCAAAACTCCCTGGATCTCCGGCCTGAGCAGCCTGAGCGGCGACAGAGGCATCTTCAAAATCCGTTCGGACTTCCTTCTGCCATTTAATTTTCATCCCGCCTAAGGCATACGTCAGCTGGCAGGCCGGCCCTTTCCATAGACGAGAGGGGGCGTCAGGCAGATCATTGTCTCCCCCCGACGAAGCCGTGCCCTCCCAGGTCTTGCGCTGTTCGCATTTCACTCGGAATACCGCATCATGCGCCTTCGAGGCATCCTGTACCACGGTGTAACCGACCTCACCGAGACGGCGCGAGACGATTGAGGCCAAGGGACCGGCATCAACCGGTCCCTTGTCGGTCAGCGCCAGTGTCTCGACAAGAACCACTTGAATCTTATCGAGTTGCGCTTTCTGTTCAGCCGTGAAATATTCACGATACGCCCCAGCCGGAGCACTCCACAGCACCATGCCCCAACTGACAATGATGGAGATGAAGAAAGAGAAACGATACATCGCACCACCTCCTTACCCATATGGGAACTCGAGGTAGACCACGTCTTACAGCCTTCAGCCTGCCGACCCCATCGCCGGACACCCTGTACGTCAGTATACTCTCACCCTCCAGTACGAGCCAGGTACCCCCCTGCTTCCCCTCAACCTGTCCCTTCAGGCAGGCAAATCCATACAGACCCGCTCATGGTCATCACTGCTATCTATTGCTTGCTGTCTGGACGCTCAGAACAACGTAAACCCCGCGGGAGTATGGGTTGACAGTGGGTCGCCTTCGACGGTACAAAAGGCTTACACAATCGCGTGTTTTGCTGTCTCAGCATCCGCGGCGACAGCCTCGCGATGCGCCCCACCGTGCGAGAGTGGCGGAACTGGCAGACGCGCGAGACTTAGGATCTCGTGGGTGACCGTGGGGGTTCAAGTCCCCCCTCTCGCACCAAATTTGACGACAACCCCGTTTGGGCCCGCCCATCACGGTACGTGGAAGGACATGGACACATGACGATGAAGATGGAAATGACCGAGCTGGGCCCCATGAAGCGGGCGTTGAAAATCGAAGTCCCTGCTCAGGAAGTCACGCAGCGTTTCTCCCGAGCCTATACGGAACTGAACCGTCAAGTGCGCATTCCCGGGTTCCGCCCTGGGAAAGCCCCGCTGGGACTTCTTGAAAAACGCTACGCCAAAGAAGTTGAGGAAGATGTCATTCGTAGCATCGTGCCGGATTTCTACGACCGCGCCGTCCGCGAGGCCGGCATCAGCCCGGTGCTGGTCGAAATCCCGCCGCTGGAACGGGTCAAAATCAAGAAGGACGAACCCTTCATCTTCACGGCCACCGTCGAAATCAAGCCGACCATTGAGCTGCGTGACTACAAAGCCCCTAATCCGATTTCGCTCAAGCCAGACAAACGCACCGTCACCGACGAACAACTCGATCGGGCGCTGGATGTCCTGCGCGAACAGCAGGCGAGGCTCGAAGCCGCCCCGCCCGGCACCGCATTAGGCGATGGAGATTTTGCTGTCGTTGACCTCGAAGGCTTTCTCGATGACACGTCGCTCGAGGGAACCAAGAAAGAAGGCCAGCTTCACAAGGTCGGTTCCAAAGCTGCGCTCCTCGGCATTGAGATCGACAGTTATTTAGTCGGCAAGAAAGACGGGGACATTGTCGAAATTCCGCAGAACTATCCCAGCAGTCATCCCGATACCAGGGTCGCCGGCAAAACCGTGAAGTTCAGCCTGGCCATCAAAGGCGTGAAGCAGAAAACGCTGCCGGCACTCGACGACGAGTTTGCCAAAGACTGCGGGCCCTTTTCTTCGCTTCAAGAGATTAAGGACAAGTTGCGCGGTGAGATGGAAAAAGCCCTCAAGCGCGATATTGATGAATCTTACAAAGATACGATTCTCAAACGGCTGGCCGAAACACACCACTTTGATCTGCCGGAAACCCTTGTGACACGTGAATTGGATGCCATCGTCCGGCAGAGACTCCAAGAACGGCAACGTGGGAAGGCCACCGATCCATCGCCGGCCGCGACGGCCGAAGAACTCAAGACCATCCGCGAGGAGAACCGCGACGAAGCCAACCGGCGTGTAAAAGTCGGCCTGATCCTCGAAGCCATTGCCACGAAAGAAGCGATCTCCGTGAGTCAGGAGGATATGAATAATGAAGTCACCAGGCTGGCGACCGAACTCCGCGTCCCGATGGCTGAGCTCGTGAAAATGATTCAGGCCGGCGGCCAAGACTCCATCGAAGAGTTGCGCTCGCGCATCCTGGCGGATAAAGCGTTGGACTTTGTATACCGCAACTCTGTGATCCAAGGTTAGACACGGTGCCTGCAAGCGCCTCGAACGAGAGGCGCGCTCCAAACTTTGCGGAAAGGAATTGAATCTATGTTGGTCCCGATCGTAGTCGAACAAACCAATCGAGGCGAACGCTCGTACGATATCTACTCCCGGCTCCTGAAAGACCGCATCATTTTCCTGGGTGCGCCGATCGATGACATGTTCGCGAATCTCATCATTGCCCAGCTCTTGTTCCTTGAGGCCGAAGATCCTGAAAAAGACATCAATCTCTACGTGAATTCCCCCGGCGGAAGCGTTACAGCAGGACTCGGTATCTACGACACGATGCAATACGTGAAACCACCGATCAACACCATCTGCCTCGGCCAGGCTGCAAGCATGGGAGCGTTGCTCCTCACCGCCGGCGCGAAGGGCAAGCGCTATGCCCTGCCGAACGCCCGCGTCATGATTCATCAACCGCTCGGCGGGTTCCAGGGACAGGCCACGGAAATCGACATCCATGCCCGAGAGATCCTCAAAATCCGTGAACGGCTGAACGACATCATGGCCAAGCACACCGGCCAGCCAATTGAAAAGATCTCCCACGACACCGAGCGCGACTATTTCATGTCAGCGGAAGAAGCCAAGAAGTATGGCCTGATTGACGAAGTCATTTCCCGACAGACCAAAGGACTCAAGTCTGTGGAGTCTGGGGACGCAGCCAAAGACGGCGCCAAGGGTAAGTAATACAGGAGGACGCATGGCCAAGCAGGAGAAGGTGGATCGACATTTGCGGTGTTCCTTTTGCGGGAAAAGCCGCGATGAAGTACGCAAGCTAATCGCGGGGCCGACCGTCTATATCTGCGACGAATGCGTCAATCTTTGTAATGACATCATTGCGGAAGACTGGGAAGAAGCCAAGGAAGAAATTTCCTCCAAGCTCAAAAAGCCCGCTGATATCAAGCATCACCTCGATCAATATGTCGTGGGACAGGATCGCGCGAAACGAATTCTTTCCGTTGCCGTCCACAATCACTACAAGCGTATCTCCTCGAAAGAAAAAGACGTCGACGATGTCGAACTCCAAAAGGGAAACATCCTCGTCGTCGGCCCAACCGGCACGGGAAAGACGCTGCTTGCACAGACGCTGGCCAAATACCTTGATGTCCCCTTCACCATGGCTGATGCCACGACCCTGACGGAAGCCGGGTACGTGGGAGAAGATGTCGAAAACATCATCCTCAAGCTCCTCCAGGCGGCTGACTATGATGTTGAGCGCGCCGAACGAGGCATCGTCTACATTGATGAAATCGATAAGATCAGCCGCAAGAGTGACAGTCCTTCGATCACGCGCGACGTCTCCGGAGAAGGGGTGCAGCAAGCCCTGCTCAAGCTGATCGAGGGTACCGTAGCCAATGTCCCGCCACAGGGCGGACGGAAGCATCCCCATCAAGAGTTCATCCAGGTGAACACAAGCAATATCCTCTTCATCTGCGGAGGTGCGTTCGTTGGACTGGAATCTATCGTCGAGCAGCGCTTGAATCGCAAATCAATGGGATTCGGGGCAGAAATTCGTGGACGCAGCGAGGCTCGACTGGGAGAAATGCTCGCCCACGTGCAGCCGGAAGATTTCCTCAAGTACGGACTCATCCCGGAATTTGTCGGCCGCGTGCCGGTCGTCGCCACACTCGAAGAATTGGATGAGCGGGCCCTGGTTCGTATCTTGACCGAACCACGCAACGCCTTGACGAAACAATATGAAAAGTTGCTCTCCTTCGAAAAAGTGAAACTCAAGTTTACTGACGGTGCTCTCGGCGCCGTCGCGCGAAAAGCCTATCTGCAAAAAACCGGGGCCCGAGGACTCCGTGCCATCCTCGAAGAAGTGATGCTGGACGTGATGTACGATGCCCCGTCACAAAAGCAAATCAAGGAAGTTCTCATCACAGAGGATGCCATTTCCGGGAAGAACCCTCCCATCAGAATCTTTGAGCAGGATAAAGACGCGAAGAGCGCATAAACGTGATCCTGGGGTCGAGTCACTCACGTGGCTCGGCCTCCTCCCCTTCACCCCGTACATCATTCTCTATTCCGTCTGGCTATTCAGCCAATTATCGGATCGTGCCGCGACGGCTTGAACATTTCTCGCGTATTTACTCGACAACCGAAAATAACCCGCTATATTTGGGGAGTATCAGAATCGCCCTAGGAGGCCCTGTGAAACTCCCCGTATCCCTCAGCCTTCGCCACAAAGGGAAAGTTCTCGAACTGGATGCCTCACGAGAAATCGTGAACCTGCTCGGGAATAACGGTGAGGCGATCGGAAGCCTCTCCTGGGATTTCGTCATTGATCAGATCCTCGCCTATCGCAAGCCCGCGCTTCCTAAGGAAACACGCTCTGAGCCCCGCGTCAATCTGGCGTTTCGAGTACGATACAAAACACCGGAGGGAGACCGCTACGATAGTCGGGCAGGAGGCATCGGCGGAGGCGGTCTCTTTATCGAAAGCACGACACCGCTCCCGGTCGGCACCAAACTCGCCATGGAATTCTCCCTCCCGGAACAGCCCTCTGAGTGGATTCAGGCTAAAGGAGTCGTTGCTTGGGTCTGTCCCAAGGCGGATCAATACACCTTTAGTCCGGGCATGGGCGTTCGATTTACAGATATTCAGCCAGAAGCACGGGATCGCATCTTGGCCATTGTAAAAACCCTTGATAGCGCCGAACGGGCCGCTTGAAGCATCGATTGACCGCCCTCCTTTGCGTCAGATCTACTGAGGTTCCTCACAGATGAAATATCCCGTCGTCAGCACAGCAGGTCACCAAGGGAAATACCTCGTGGTCGACGCCGATCAAGAAATGATTCTTATCCACGATCCCTCGGGCACTCTCCTGGGTGGAATCCCCTGGGGACATATCATCGATCGACTCCTCGCGAGTGATGACGACACACGCTTTGCCCATTGCCGCACACACCCCCGAGCACCGCTCGCACTGAAAGTTCGCTATTCCACTCCCGAGGGGAAACAGTTTGATAGCCTCACCGGTGGCATCGGCGGGGGCGGGCTTTTCATTGAAAGTGGCACCCCGCTGGCTCCCGGAACGGAAGTGTCTGTCGAATTTGCCTTACCAGATCGGCCCTGGGAGAAGGTCAAAGCCAAGGGGAAGGTGGCCTGGACGAGAAATCGACCCGAGCGCCATCTCTTATTTCCAGGAATGGGCGTGCAGTTTACGGATATCGATGAGAAGGCTCAGGCACAGCTGGTGGAATTGGTTGAGGCCTTGAACCGGAATCGCGTGCTCCCTGCAGTCCCCTAAGCGTTTGGTCGGCCCAGCGCCGCACTTGAGCGCTCTCGTCGTGGCTCGCCACATATCGGAGCCCTTTTTCAAACTCCCCCTCTGAATAGAATTGCAGTCGATAGGCAATCTCAGCCCGGACGTTTGCCGAGGACTCTGCCATCAATTGTTCACGGAATAACTCAGCGACCTTGGAATTCCCTGACTCACCTAACACAGCCACTGCGACTCGGCGGACTTGTGGATCAGGATCATGCAGACTGTCTACGAGCACCCTCACTATCTCGGGAGAGTCAATGCTCTCAAAGGCCTGAACCACGGCACG
>JABFSU010000043.1 GCA_013140455.1 Nitrospira sp.
GAAGTTAAGCCCTCCAAGGCCGATGATACTGCTGCCGCGAGGCAGTGGGAAAGTAGGACGATGCCGGGTTACAAAAAGAAGCCTGCTGGTGAAAGCCAGCAGGCTTTCTTATTTTGTGGGCCTGGTGGGCGTCTGGCAGAATGTGTAATCGGCCGGCACGCAACACCCGATGCGACGTCTTTTCTCTCTGATGCTTTCCGGCAGGCAAGCGGGTATGCTGCCGCGACCCACGAGAGACCTCTATGCATACGTTATCGCGCGGGATGCCGCCGCTCTATACGCAAGTCCTCATCGCCGTGGCCTGCGGCGCGCTCCTGGGTGCGAGCTTCGGGCTGGAGCCCTATCTCGGCGGCCTGCGCAATGAGCAACTGGGCAAGCTCGGCCTCTTCGTCGTCACGCTGCTGAAGACCCTCGCCATCCCGCTCATTTTCTTCGCGATCCTCGATGCGCTGATCCGCACCAGCATTCCGTTCCGCCAGGGGGGAAAGTTGCTCGCCATTTGTTTGGTGAATGTCTCCGTTGCTATGGCGATCGGCCTCGCCATCATGAATACCTGGCAGCCGGGCCTGGCCTGGCTGGGCCACGTCGATGAGTTGCTCCACCTCGTGCCAGGCACAACACTCTCGTCGTCAGCGCTGGCCAAGGTGCAGGCCGGCTCGCAGAGCCCGATCGAGTATCTGGCCTCCTATATTCCCCGCACCATCGCGGATCCCTTTTCCAGCAACAACATCATCGGCGTTGTCCTCATGGCTCTGGCCCTTGGCGCCATCTTGCGCTACATGCATGGCCAGTCAGGCCAAGCGGGTGGGGCAGTTTCGGTGGTCGTGGGAATCATCGAGCGTATCTATGGTTGGCTTGTGCAGATACTCGGCTGGATCATCCTGGTTGTGCCGCTCGCCGTCTTCGGCGTCGTCGCGCATGTCGTGGGCAAGTCGGGTGTCGGCGTCTTCTCCGTCCTCTGGATTTTCCTCGTCGCCATGCTCGCGGGGCTGGCGATTCACTCGCTCATCTACTATCCGCTCGTTGCCTGGCTGGTGGGGAAGAAGTCTCCCAGGATCTACATAGGGCAGGGGGCCGACGCCATTATGACGGCGATTTCCTGCAACAGCAGCCTTGCCACCGTGCCCGTCACCCTCCGCTGTCTGGAGCGCATGAACGTCTCGCCGCAATCATCGCGCCTCGCCGCCTGTGTCGGGACGAACCTCAACAACGACGGCATCACCCTCTACGAAGCTATGGCCGCGCTTTTTCTTGCCCAGGCGCTGGGTTATGACCTGCCGATGGCGAAACAGATCTTGATCGTGCTCGCGTCGATCATCGCAGGGGCGGGCGTCGCCGGTATTCCGGAAGCAGGATTGATTGTGTTACCGCTCGTGCTGGCTGCAGCTGGCCTGCCCGATCACGTGATCATCGCGGCCATCCCCCTCATC
Organism: Nitrospira sp.; assembly: GCA_013140455.1. GTDB lineage: Bacteria > Nitrospirota > Nitrospiria > Nitrospirales > Nitrospiraceae > Nitrospira_D. The sequence continues at coordinate 1,431 of JABFSU010000043.1, forward strand.
ATGACCGTGGATTGGATCATCGCCCGGGCCCGATCCGGCGTGAACGTGATGAGCGACATGCTCGTCGCCATCCTTCTCGATACCGGGCAGGGGGTAGTTGTCACAGCACCAGTCGCGGTCCAGCCTCAATCAGAAACGGTTTCCCCCGCAGAGCCTCAGAAATTCTGAGGCACCCTCCGCACCTCTCGTTCAACGGGTGAGTCCGTTACAAATACAACCAATGCAGATTCTCTCTCGCTGATGTACAGTGAGGAATGCGTATAGGGTTGTTTCGCTTCATGGGTACACTCCGCTAGCCGGGGGGGAGCATGCGTATGCTGGTACCTCATGACCAACTTGAGCAGTCCATTCTCGTGATCCGTGGCCATCGAGTCATGCTGGATACAGAGTTGGCCAAGCTCTACGAGGTCCTGACAAAAACACTCAATCAAGCGGTTAAAAGAAACCGCACTCGTTTTCCAGATGATTTCATGTTCCAACTCACGGCTGAGGAGGCTGCAACAGTAAGGTCACAAAGTGTGACCTTAAACGGAGGTCGTGGCCAGCACCGCAAATATCGGCCCTATGCGTTCACAGAGCAGGGAGTAGCGATGCTCTCCAGCGTGTTACGCAGTGAAAGGGCCATCCAAGTGAACATCGCCATCATGCGGGCATTCGTGCAGCTGCGGGAGATGATTGGCGCGAACAAAACACTGGCCAAGCGCCTAAACGAATTGGAAAAGAAGTACGACGGCCAGTTCCGGATCGTCTTCGAAGCCATTCGTGAACTCATGACAGAGCCCGCATCCAAATCCCGTCGCATCGGCTTCAAAGCCTGACGGAGGATCCTGGACATTTGCCGGACTCCAGCGTAGGTTGCTCCGCAGTGATAGCCACTCCTCCCAAATACTTCTCCATGATCCGCCAGTTTCACCTGGCCGACTTCCTCACGCTGGCCAACGGCGCCTGCGGGCTCGCGGCCGTGCTGTTGAGCATGCGCTACATGGGCAATCAGTCGGCGTCCCATTTTCTCGCAGCCACAGCTTTGGCGCCGGCGGCCCTGCTCTTTGACTGGCTCGACGGCCGGGTCGCCCGTTGGCGGCATAGGCAATCGCCGCTCGGGCGCGAGTTGGATTCGCTGGCGGACGTCATCTCGTTCGGAGTCGCGCCGGCGGCGCTCGGATTCGCCGCAGGCCTGCGCGGAGGGTGGGACTGGATCGTGCTGATGTATTTCGTCTGTTGCGGAGTCAGCCGGCTGGCCCGATACAACGTGACCGCCGAGACCCTTTCCGCGGGGAAGGACAAGGTGGCCTACTTCGAAGGCACGCCTATTCCCACCACCGTGGTGTTAACAGGGGTTCTGGCCCTGGCCGCCTGGCAGGACCGGCTGGGCGAACAGCTTTACTGGGGTGTCTGGACCATCGGCCCCTGCGACCTGCACCCCTTGTCTTTGCTCTTCGCCCTCTCCGGAAGCTTGATGATCAGCACCATCCGCATTCCAAAATTGTAGCCACGCCAAGCGCCTCCGTACCTGACCGCAACTTTCTCAATCCTGCCAAACTCAGCACCCGGGATTCAGCACTCAGGACTTCCGAAATCCTTCAGGCCTTTCCTCTCATCACCGGCTCACGCGCAAGGTGCTCTGCTGAAAATGATTCGGCAACAGCATGATGCAGTTGGGGTTGAACCCCTGCGCTTTCAACGTGTCGATGCTTCCCAGGACTTTGTCGTTCTTCAGGTCGATCACGGTGATGGATCCGTCGCTCATGCCTTCCAGATTGAGCAGGCTGTTCTGGACGAAGAGGTACCGTTCATCGGGCGACAGCACGCTATGATGCGCGCCGGCCGCGGCGGGAATCGTTTTGAGGAACTTCGGCTGCCGTGGATCGGTATTGTCATACAGATTCACATACCCCGGCTTGGCCGTGGTGACGAACAAGCGGTCCCCCTTTGCGTTATAGAGCATTTCCAGCGGCATACCTTGTTCTCGTGGACCGAAGTCATCGACCTGATTGAAGGAAAACGACCGGGCCTTCGGATCCCAGACTCCGGCCCACAGCGTCCCTTCCATCATATTGGTGATGTGCACCACCGGCGGGTCGGCCTTCGGGCTGAACATGACTTCGACGGGAGCGGATTTGGCAGGTGAGGGTTTCGTCGAGATTTTGTGCGTCGAGAGGACCTTCCCCGTACTGGCTTCCAGCACCGTCACCGACTCACCCACTTCCGACATATCCGGCTTGACCGTACTGGTCACGAGTACCCGGTCGATGCCGTTGTGAATGGTGATGCCATGCGGATACAGAATAAAAGCCGCCGCCGGAGCCGCCGCGCTCACCGTCTTGATCGGTCGATCGGTCACGGCATCGCCCATAATCACCGCACTCGATCCCATGCAGGTGAGATACCAGGTCTTGTTATCTTCCGAGACCACGAGATCCTCGCCGACCTGGCAGTCCGGCACATCAATCGCGCGCAGACGATAGGGGAAGCGCGTGAGATCCACGACGTGGAGAATGCTTTTTCCCAAGGCCGTGATGTAGGCTTTGCTTCGATCGCGATTGAAGAAGATGTGGTGCGCGACGAGGTCGGACGGAAGCGGAATCTCCATCAGGATCTTCCCGAAGTCCGCAGAGTCGGGATCGATGTCCATGATGGCGATGCCTTCGCGCCGCACCGGCTGGCCCGGCTTACTCTCATAGTTCAAGAGAGCCAGAATTTCAGCCGAGGCCAGAGTTGTCCAGGAGAGAAACAGGAGAACAGTGAAAAAGGGGAGTCGGAAGCGTCGCATGATAGCCTCCTTTCTGGTGGGGAATAGAGAAAACGGTACTCTTCTTCCAGCCTCGAATCAATCGGGGAATACTCTGAGGCTGATTCCCCCTAGTCCCGCCCTCTGTCTCTCAGCACTCTTCCCAGTTGCCTTGCCCGTCACGGGTCACTTCTCACGTTCCTCTATAAGCTGATGATTTCCCATTGAGAAAGGGGTAAGCTTCGACGGTAATTACGGTTCAAATAGGAGTGCAATCAGTCTGTGAGCGATGAGCTAGATGTCCTCAAGGCCGTGACCGCCGACTTAGAAGGGGGCGGCATCCCGTATATGGTAACCGGCTCAATGGCGGCGAACTTCTATACCGTTCCTCGGATGACTCGCGATATCGATCTGGTCATTGAACTGTTTGAGCGGGATGGGGATCGTATCACGCGCTTGTTCCAGCAGGAATACTATATCGACCGGGACATGGTGCAGCGAGCCGTACGAGACCATGCCATGTTCAACATGATTCACAACGCCCTGGTGGTCAAAGTGGACTGTGTCGTGCGGAAGGAGACGGAATATCGTCGAGAAGAGTTTGCCAGGCGCCGGGCAGTCTCCATCGCAGACCAGCAGGTCTTCATCGTGTCGCCTGAAGACCTTATTCTGTCCAAGCTGGATTGGGCCAAGGAGAGCCGATCTGAGATGCAATTAACGGATGTCCGGAACTTGCTCAATTCGGTTCAAGGCCTTGATATGGCTTATTTGTCTCGATGGGCAGACCGATTGGGCCTGTCATCACTCTACCGCGAGGTGTCAGCGTGAACGATACATCGACAGACATGGAGCAGCGCTACCGCGCCATGCTCATGCAGCGGACGGGTGAAGAGCGGCTCATCATGGGCTGTGCCATGCGGGACACCGCCCGCGCCCTCGTGGAGGCGTCCATCAAAGGGCAGGATCCACAGGCCACAATCGAGGCCATCAGGAAAGGCCTCTTCCTTCGCTTCTACGGGCATGAGTTCGATCATGAAACCCGCGCCAAAATTCTTGCCGCCATCGAGTCCGCCGCCCTTCCCATCGCGGGGTAGTATCTCTTTGTCCGCCATTCCATTCCTCGGGGAGCATTGCTGGAGTTCCCGGCTGGTTTTGGCTACACTACGCGCAGGAGACTTGTGATGAGCATCCGCCAATTACTCCAGTCCAAACGAAGCCAGATCCTCCAAATCGCCGCGCGCCACGGTGCGCGAAAGGTGAGGGTGTTTGGATCGGTCGCGCGCGGCACCGCTCGCCGGGGTAGCGACATCGATTTTCTGGTCGATATGGAGGAGGGGCGGAGCCTGCTGGATCATGCGGCGTTGGTACTCGATCTGGAGCGGTTGCTGAAACGATCAGTTGATGTGGCCTCCGAACGTGGACTCCGTCGCCTGGTTCGAAAAGGCGTGTTGAAGGATGCCGTGGCGTTATGAGGGATGATCGCGACCGTCTGCAGGATATCCTGGACGCGATCAAGAAGATTGAACGACATGCCAAGCGCGGCCGGCGCGTTTTCGAAGAAGACGAACTGGTCCACACCTGGATGATTCACTATATCCAGATCATCGGCGAAGCCGCCAGTAAGCTGACCCCTACGTTCCGGAAGACCCACCAACAAGTGCCCTGGCCGCAGATCATCACCATGCGTCATGTTCTGGTTCATGACTATCTCGGCATCGACTTGGGAGAAGTCTGGGCCGTGGTGGAGCGGGACCTGCCGACCCTCAAGAAGCAAATCCGCCGGATGGTCAAGCCCCTGACCAAACGTCCGCCAAAGGGCTGATCCCACTATCACCCGCCAGGTCATTCCCTCTTTCTCTCCCAACTCAGCACCCAGCACCAAGGACTCAGGACTTCCCAGCTCCGACCAGGCCCTAGTAACCCTACGAGGTTTCCTCTCGTCCAATCTCAACACTCAGCACTCAGGACTTCTTAGCAGGACTCAGCACTTCTTGGGAGCACTCAGGACTTCCCTGCGGCACTTTCTCCTTCCCCCAAAGGCGGGATGATTTATAGGAATGAAAAGGGTATTCTGCGAAACCGAAATGGAGGCTCGATGACTCTCTCCCTCAACAAGCCCAAGCTTGATAATCTCGCAGGCGATATCTGGAAATCCGCAGAACGGCTGCGCGGAAAGTTCAAGGCGTACGAGTATCAAAACGTCATCCTGCCGATCATCGTCATTCGTCGCCTGGAGTGTGTCCTCCTGAAGTGGCGTGTGGATAAAACGGCTGAAATTCGAACCAAACGTCCCAAGCTCACCGAGAAAGAACTCGCCAAACTGGTTAAGGAACTCGAACTCAATCCCAAGCAGTGCCCATTCTCGAACAAGACCAACTGGACGCTCCGCAAGGTCTACGAGGAAGATCCTGCACTGCTAGAGAAAAACTTCCGTGCCTATATCAACGGCTTTTCCCCAAACGTTGACGATATCATCGAGCACTTCAACTACCGCGCCACCATCGGCTCAATGGTGAAGAACAACCGTCTTGCTCCAATTCTGAACCAATATAAGGAACTCGCGCTCGGCCCGGACCAGCTTTCCGGGTTGGAGATGGGCTACATCTACGAGGAATTGCTCCGGCGGTTCTCGGAACAGAGCGGGGAGGAGGCTGGAGAACACTTCACGCCACGCGAAGTCATTCGCTTGATGGTTGAGTTATTGGACATTCCGATTCCCGAGCGACATTTCTCTATCTACGACCCCGCAGCGGGGACAGGCGGCATGTTGTCCGTTGCCAAGGAACATCTGCTCGACCGTGCGGCTACACAGGAGCAAAAGGAACGCGTGGACAAATTCCTCACCGTCCACGGCCAGGAAATGTCACCGACGAACTATGCGATTTGTCAGGCCGACCTTCTCATTAAGAATGATAAGCAAGCCAAGGTTACCTACGGCAACTCGCTCATCCCGCACGATTCCAACAGCAAAGACCCCGGCGACCAATGGCCCGAAGGCAAATGGCGTTTCAACCGCATGTTGAGCAATCCGCCCTTCGGCGTGACCTGGGGCGGGAAGGACGGCTATGAGGCGCAGGCTCGCAAGTTAGAGAAGGCCCGCTATCAAGCCGGGATGCCGCGCGTGAACGATGGCGCGCTGCTTTTCCTGCAAACCATGCTGGCCAAGATGGTCACGCCCGCTGACGGCGGTAGCCGCATTGCCATCATCTTCAACGGATCGCCTCTCTCCAACGGCGATTGTGGTTCTGGCGAGAGCGAAATCCGCCGCTGGATTCTGGAGAACGACTGGCTCGATGCCATCGTCATGTTGCCCGATCAGTTGTTCTACAACACCGGCATCTTCACCTACATCTGGCTGCTGCGGAACGACAAGCCCGCCAGCCATCACGGGCGGGTCATGCTCATTGACGCCCGCCGGCAGTTCGAGAAAGAACCAAAGTCTTTCGGCAATAAACGTAATCGCATCACCGACGCGCACCGCGCATGGATTGAGGAGCGTTATTGCGATGGGTGGGCCAAGGATTATGCCGACGAGCATGTGAAGATATTCCGCCGTGAAGACTTCGCCTACCACAAGGTCAGCGTCGTGTTCTGGCAGACCGACGAAAACGATAAGCCTGCCATCGTTACCGAGCCTTACGAGAAGGCCTTTACCGCCGCGAACCTGAAAAAGGAGCTGGAGTTCTACGAGAGCGAGCTGAGCCTTCTTCTGCGCGTCAAGAACGAAGGCGAGGAAACGACCATCGAAGTCGTCCTCAAGCCAGGGGACGACGCCATCAAGAAGTTCAAAGCGGCATTCGAGGGCCGACCGGAAATCCTGTCCGTCGAGTGGATGCACCGGCACTACGTGCAGGATGACGAATACATCCCACACGGCGAGGACATCGAGGTTTTCCTGAAACGCGAAATTGCCAAGCCGATCATTCGCTGGGAGGAGACCAAGAAAGACGGCAAGCCCATACTTGGCTACGAAATCCTCCCGAACAAATACTTCTACCGCTACCAGCCGCCCACGCCAGCGAAAGACTTGCTGGAGGAGTTCTGGAAGTTGGAGAAGGAGGCGGAGAAGATGTTGGAAGGTTTGGCAAAATGATAGCTGAGCAAATGGATGACCTTTGGCTCGACGCAATGCCGCGAGACTGGAGTCGCAGCCGCATTCGCAACGTGGCTACCTTGTCACCGAACTACTCCCAGGCACGGCCTGCATTGGATGAACTGTGCACCGTTATTCCAATGGAGCTGCTTTCCAGCGATGGCGCAATTGACGTATCAATTCAGCAACCGCTAGAGGAGATTTCGACAGGCCTGCCCCTATTTGAGAAGGGTGACGTTCTCTTTGCGAAGATTACTCCTTGCATGGAAAACGGGAAAGGGGCGTTCGTTAGGCAACTGCCAACACGCTACGCTTTTGGGAGCACCGAATTTCATGTACTTCGGGCGGGAAATAAGGTCAATGGCCAATTCCTATATTACGCTACATTCAATCCGGTTTACCGGGCTTATGCAGCAGAAAATATGGTGGGAGCGGCTGGCCAAAAGCGTGTGCCATCGCGTTTTTTGAAAGATACGCGTCTATTTCTCCCGCCGCTGCCGGAACAACAGCGCATCGCGGCGTATCTGGATGCGAGTTGTGCAGCGATAGACGCGGCTGTGGCTGCCAAACGGCTGCAGATCGAAACCCTCGACGCAGTACGGGAAAGTATTATTGAAACAGCGGTCACAAGAGGGTTGATCGGCAATCCTAAGCTACGAGTGGTCGATCAGGATTGGATTGGGACGCTACCGGAGCGCTGGGAAGCGGTTCGGATCAAACGGATCATCTCACGGCTCGATTATGGAATTTCGGTGAGCAGCGAATCTGAAGGCAAATACTCTGTGCTCAAGATGGGCAACATCCAAGCAGGAGAAATCGTGTTCTCAAAGATGGAGTTCGTGGATGAAGTTGCCGACGAACTGCTGCTTGAACACAACGACCTGCTCTACAATCGCACCAATAGCCCGGATCAGGTTGGCAAAGCGGCGTTGTTTCTTGGCTCCAAAGACGATGCCGTCACGTTCGCCTCGTATCTAGTCAGGCTGCGGGTCAATCATCGCATCATTCCGGAGTTCCTCAATTATGTCGTGAACTGTGGAGGCTTTCTCGCATTTGCCCGCCGCTTGGCTATTCCTTCGGTGCAGCAGTCAAATCTGAATTCAACTCGTTATGGTCGGATGCTGGTACCCCTCCCGCCTGTCACTGAACAGCGCATGATATGTGAACAGCTCGCCACCAAGGTGGGAGAGCTGAAGCAGATTGTAGTCACCATTGAATCCCAAATCGCCACCCTCATTGCCTATCGCAAGTCCCTCATCCACGAGTGCGTCACAGGCCAGCGGCGGATCACAGAGGCGGACTTGGCGCAAGTGGAGCGGGCTGAAACAGAGTCAACGAGAGCATAGCCATGAGAGCCAAGGCCATGAGGGTGACGAAAACCAAGGTTCCGGTAAGAACTGGCGTGGCGGTAGCGCGTCCTTTGGTGACCGACCTGCGCGGGTTGATCCTCCAGGCCCGGCAGCAGGTCGCCCAAGCGGTCAATACCGGACTGACGCTTCTGTACTGGCATATCGGCTCCCGCATCAGGTGTGATCTCCTGAAAGAAAAGCGGGCGGAATATGGGGCGAAGATTCTGCAGGCAGTGAGTGCAAAATTAGTGGCCGAGTTCGGGCGGGGCTATTCGGAGCGCAACTTGGCCAACATGGTTCGCTTTGCCGAGGTGTTTCCTGACCCCGTGATTTTGCAGGCGGTGCCTGCAAAATTGAGCTGGACCCATGTGGTTTCGATCATCTGGCTGGACGATCCGCTGAAACGCGACTTTTACGCCGAGATGTGCCGAATCGAACGATGGAGCACCCGGACGCTGGAAAAGAAGATCGGCGGAATGCTCTTTGAGCGCACCGCCCTCTCAAAGAAACCGGCTAAACTGGCAGAAATGGAACTCAAGCAGTTGCGCGAGAAGGACAAATTGACGCCTGATCTTGTCTTCCGCGATCCGTATTTTCTCGACTTTCTGGGGCTGAAAGACACCTACGCCGAAAAGGATCTGGAAGCCGCGATCTTGCGTCAGATGGAGGCCTTCATTCTGGAACTCGGCGTGGGCTTCGCTTTTCTGGAGCGGCAGAAGCGCGTAAGCGTGGACGGGGTGGATCACTATCTCGATCTGCTCTTTTATCACCGCCATCTGCGGCGGCTGGTGGCTGTGGAACTCAAGCTGGAGGACTTCAAACCGGGCGACAAAGGCCAGATGGAACTTTATCTCGGCTGGCTCAACCGCTACGAACGGAAGGAAGGCGAGGAGTCCCCCATAGGCCTGATTCTCTGTGCCGGAAAACGTCAGGAGACGGTCGAGCTACTGAACCTGGAGCGAAGCGGCATACAGGTATCTTCCTATTGGACAAAGGCGCTGCCACGGGTGCAGATGGAACGCAAACTACACGAGGCGGTCACGCTGGCCCGTGCCCGGCTGAAACTCGGTGCACCCTGATCATGGCGAGAAAGAAGAAAGCCCCGGAGCTAACCTTTCAGGAGCACATCGCGGCGTCTTTCACCCGCGTGCATCAGTATGGTGTGCTCGAGCAGCCTGAGATCACCGACACCGAGCATTTTATCGCCGAAGACCATCTGTGGGCCTTCCTCAAAGCCACCCAGTCTGACACACTCAAGAAGCTACACGACACATACGGCACTGACGCGCGGGATGAAGTCTTCAAGGCGTTGCGTAAAGAGCTCGAGCACACGCCGCTCTGGATGCTTCTGCGCAATGGTCTCACGGTGCGTGGGCTGGATTTCCGCCTCTTCTATCCCAAACCACGCTCCGCCGAAAGCGCCGGAGTCAAAGGGTATGCCGAAAACCGCATGACCTTCCGCCCGCATTTCTATTTCGGAGAAACGAATCAAGAGATTGATTTTGTCTTTTACCTCAACGGCCTGCCCATCGTGGCGCTGGAGCTGAAGCACGAGGCGAATCAGAACGTGCATGACGCGGTGTTGCAGTTCACCAAGCGCGACCACAAGCACAAGATTTTCCAGCACCCGTTCCTCTACCTCGCCGCAGACACCAGCGACGTAATGGCTGCGACCGACCCGCGCCGAGCGGAGCACTTCCGATGGCACAATATGGGGCTGACCAATACTCCTACGAACCCTGGCGAATATCCTGTCGAGTTCTTGTACCGCGAAGTGCTGTCGAAGGATCACTTGTTAGAGGCGCTGTCGTTTTTCCTTGTCCGAGTGCCGAAGCGTGAGGCGGAGGACGACAAACCGGAGCAACCGGCTTTCACGATCTTTCCGCGCTACCACCAAAGCCGTCTGGTGCGGCGAGTGGCCGAGGACATTACCGCCCACTTCGCCGACAAGGGCGACATCGGGAAGAAGTATCTCGCCGACCATTCCGCCGGCAGCGGCAAGACCCTCTCCATTTGCTGGCTGGCCGACCGACTGCATAGCCTCTACAAGCCCGGCACGAACGAGAAGTTAGTGGACCTGACGTGTATCCTTACCGACCGGAAATCGCTCGACACCAACATCCGCGAAGACATCGAGAAGTTCGCTCATCTGAAAGACGTGGTAGGCATCGCCAGGAAGGCCGAAGACCTGCCGCGCTTTCTCAAAGAACGGACGCCCATCATCGTTACCACGCAGCAGAAGCTCGCCTACGTGCTGGAGGAACTTCAGAAGAACCCGGAGTTGAAGAAACTGCGCGTGGCGTTTCTCATTGATGAAGCCCATCGCTCACAGGAAGGACAGATGGGCGCGGCCATTCGTCTGCCGTTCCGCAAGGCAGACGAGGACGAGGCCGACGCCGAAGCGGAGGAGCAAGATCCGGAGGAACTGATCGCCAAGGTCATCCGCGAGCACGATCTGAATCAGTTGTTTGTTGCCTTTACCGCCACGCCCGCGCCCGCCACGGTCTCTCTGTTCGGCAAACCGTTCGACACGTACACCGAGGCGGAGGCCATCGCGGAGGGCTACATTGTGGACGTGGCCGCGAGCATCATTTCCTACAAGACCCTCTACAACCTGCATTGCCATTTCGTTCCCTCCCCGGAAGAGGAGGAAAAGCTGTATCCCAAGGGCGTCGTGTCCAAGGCGCTCAAGAACGTCGCGTTTCAGGACGACGGCCTCATTCAATACAAGGCCGAAGTGATGCTCCGCATTTTCGAGGAAAGGGTGATGCCACTCATTGGAGGCCGGGCCAAGGCTATGATCGTGACCAGTTCGCGCGTGGCCGGGTTGCGGTATTTCAACATCATCAAGGAAAAGCTCAAGGAGCGCGATGCGACATACAAAGTTCTCTACGCCTTTTCTGATTTCACCCATCCTGACACCAACGCAGAAATCCACGAGCACGCCGTCAACGAACTCAAAAGCGGCGAGTTGATCGAGGACCGGTTCAAGGGCGACGATTACCGGCTGATGGTGTTGGCGAACAAATTTCAGACCGGCTTCAATCAGCCGTTGCTTGCCGGCATGTTCCTCGATAAGCCTGTGGTGGACCGCAACGCGGTGCAGACGCTCTCGCGCTTGAACCGCTGTTACGAAGGCAAGAACGACGTGGTCGTGGTGGACTTTACCAACAACGCCAAGGCGATCCTGAAGGCGTTTCAGAAATATCGCAACGGCACGCCGTTCGAGCCGGAAGAACCGGACCAGGCTCTCTGTCCCAAGCTCTACGCCGAGATTCTCGCGGCCGGTGTATTCACCCAAAAGGATGCCGCTGATTTCGCGAGATTGGCCGCCAGCGGGACGGATGCACAGGTGCAGTTCTTTGTCAGCGCGTTGCGTTCGCGGTTTCAGTCAAAGATTGCAGCGCCTGAAGAGCGCAAAGCCTTCGTCTATTTGCTGACCCGCTACGTCAAGAGCTTCCATTTTCTGACGTGCTTCTTTACCTATGCATCGGAGTTGAAAGAGTTTGCCACGCTTGCCGAATACGTCGGCCCGCAGCTCATCAAGCAAGGCAGTGTCTCAGACTTGATGAAGCAGATTCGCCAAACGGAGGTGGTCAAGGCAATGGTCAAATATCAGGGTGTCACCACAAGCGCCGGCCCAGTGAAGTTAAAACCGGGCAAAGGTCAGAAAGGCACTGGCCCGCCACCCAAGAAAGTCTCCGTCCAAGACATGATCGCCGAGATCCGGGCTATTCACTCGATCAGTGACGAGGAAGCGCTCTATATCAAGCAGGTGACCGAGGAGAAGTCAGCAGATCCCGGTATTCGTCGTACGGTCGTTGCTCACCGGGATGATTCTCCCTTTCTCGAAGGCGCATACCGCGGTCAGGTCAATGGAGAAATCCAGACCGCCTACGATGGGCGTGGCCGGTACGAAGAATTGGCCGATCCTAAGTACACTGACACGGGCGGCATTTTCGACATCATGGCCGTGACAGTCATTCAACATCATCTGGGAGCGTCATTGTAGACCTGTGAGTAAGCGCATCGACCAGATTCCACTACAGGATCGCCCACGCGAAAAGCTGCTCGCGAAAGGGGCCGAAGCGCTTAGTGATCAAGAACTGCTGGCCGTGCTGTTAGGGAAGGGCAGCGCCCAATTGGATGTGATGACCCTTGCCGCCAAGCTTGCCAGGGTTCTTGACGAGAAGGGGTTGGGTGTCCGCATTGAGGATCTCACGGGATTCGATGGCGTTGGAGACGCCAAAGCTGCGTTGGTGCTTGCTGCCATTGAGTTTGCTCGACGAAGAATCAAGCCTGAAGGCCTGAAGATCAACACGCCGGCAGATATTCTTCCTCTCATCCGGCATTTTGCCGACCGTAAGCAAGAGCATTTTCTGGCAGTCACCATCAACGGGGCCAATGAAGTCTTGAATGTGCGGGTCGTGTCTATTGGGTTAATAGATCGCAGCCCGGTTCATCCGCGAGAAGTTTTTGCTGATGCGCTGACAGACCGGGCTTCTGGAATCATAGTCGCTCACAACCACCCGGCGGGCAGTCTTGAACCCTCGCCGTCAGACATGGATGCCACCAAACAGATTAAGGAAGCTGGAGAGATTATTGGCATTGAAGTTCTCGATCACATCATCTTCAATCGGAAGGGCTATTACAGCTTTCTGGAATCGGGGCGTCTCTAGATGCATCTCGGAACCAAAAACAGGGGCCAGGTTGGTTAATCGGAAAACTTTACCGTCTGTTGCATAGACTTACGTCTCGCCCGTCTCTGACTTTCCGTCCCCACCACGCCGCGGTGGTTCGTCCCTGTGCTTCGCTATCGGTCCAAATTGATCCTTGGCGGGCTGCCTGTTATCCTCAAGCTTGATTGCGTACCGGGATAGTGTTCACCCTTCAGGGAGGACGACATGAAGACTCTGACTCCAGCGATGTTCCTGAAGGCATTGAAGCTGTTTCGCGGGTTCACGAAGGCGGCGGGGGAGTATCTCAGAGACAAAGAGCGGCTTCGTTATCTGTTGGCCGCGGCGGTCTCGATCGCACAAGGCCGCGGTGGAGCGCTGTTGAGAGACCTTCAATTATTGGTGCGGCTCCTGAAAGCGTCAGTGAGCGGTGCCTATACAGGCCTCTCGGTCCACAAGCTCGTGACCATCGTTGCGGCGATTCTGTATCTCATTAGCCCGTTGGATGTGATTCCGGACTTCATACCTGTTGTCGGCTATGTAGATGATGCGGCGGTGATTGCCTGGGTGCTGAAAAGTATTGCCGAAGAACTGAAGGACTTTAGGATGTGGGAAGAGGGGATTTGATCGGGCCTATCATTGCATCAAGCCGACAGTGCCAAGCGTCTTTGCCGCCGATGGCGAAGCACAGTGTTGAGCGTTGCGTGCTGGGTAATAAAAGCCTCGTAGCGATCCTGCGTTAAGCCGTTGCAGGCTGGACATTGAAGGTGCGCGAGACTACCATGTGCGAATAACACCCCTTGATGAAAGATGACCATGAGTGAATTGATTTTTGTCGTGGAAGAGGCTCCTGAGGGCGGGTACATTGCGCGTGCACTCGGGGAGTCGATTTTCACAGAAGCGGACACCCTGGCTGAATTGCCGGGGAAAGTCCGTGAAGCGGTTCGCTGTCACTTTGAGGAAGGGCAAGCGCCTAAGGTTGTCCGCCTTCACCATGTCCGCGAGGAAGTTATCGCCGTATGAGGCTTCCCCGCGATCTGTCCGGAAGCGATCTCGCTCAGGCCCTTCGCAAGCTCGGTTACTCGATCACCCGTCAAGCCGGTAGTCACCTTCGACTGACTACCTATGAGCATGGCGAGCATCATCTCACGATCCCCCAACATATTCCGCTTCGCATCGGGACCCTCTCGGCCATTCTCGCCGATGTGGCTGCACATTTCGATATCACCCGTGAGCAGCTACTTGAACAGCTGTTTGGTTAACACCGAATGTGCCTGTCACGCCGTCTCGCGTCTCGCCCGTCTCTGAGTTTCTGGCCCCAGCACGCCGCCGATGGTTCGTGCCTGTGGTTGGCTATGTGGACGATGCGGCGGTGATTGCCTGGGTGTTGAACAGCATTGCTGAAGAACTGACTGTCCAAGTTCGTGAGGCGCTCGTTTCTTCTAGCGAGGCCACCTTTCAAGCACCGCGACAACGATGGCCCAGGCAAAGAGTCCGAGAGATTTGACGCAGGCTTTGATTGTCATGGCGTACCTCTCCTCCTTCGGCTACGTGCGAGATGGTTCTGAAGAACAAGCCGTCAGGGTAAGTGTGGCAGGGGGATGTTACAGGCACGTAGCAGGAGGGTAAATATTCTGTAACCGGGGGCGGGAAAACAACGGTGAGAGTCAGAGCCACAACACCTTGAGAATAGGGTAGAGTGCGCTGGACCGGTTCTGGCGGGTATCGTCAGGATGGCAACTGCGGTGGCTCAGCGAGGTAGGAATGGCGCGGTTCAGTTCATGTTCCATCGTTACATTGTGTGTTGAAGGAGAGTTGTAATGGGAGATGGCGTGCGAGATGTGGAGGATATGAAGCGCCTTAAGTTGGTGGCGGACGAGCTGCATCGGGAGCTGTCGGGACGTCTTGGCCGATTGATCCGGCTGCGCACCAAGCTGCCGCTGAAAGAGTCTCACACCAACGGTTGGCGTGTGGAGCTGGGATCGTTGGGGTTGGGAGAGCCGAGATTGGAAATCTGGTACTGCGAATGGGCTCGAGAAGGTCAGCGGAGACTGTGGTACGGGTTCTATGCGGCGCAAGCGGACAAGCTGCGGAGGAGAATCGCCGTCTTGCCGGAGTCGCTTCGGTCTGTGCGGCAATTGAATGAAAAGGACCTGCGGCTCGCCACCGGCTCACGATCAGACTATGTGCTCAAGAAACCGTTAGGTTCCAGCGAATATGACCGGCCAATCTATGAAGAATTCCACGAGAGTGAGAGCGATTATTCCTATTACGGGCAGTATGGGTCGGTTCTTCCGGAGGACCCGGAGAACATCCGGATTCTTGTGGGCCAGGCCACGGGGTTTTTTGAGAGCGTCATGAAGAGCCGGCAGCCCGACGCGCCGCCACGCGAGAGTGATCGCGAGCAGGACTACGTTCGAGTGGTAAACCGTCATGCCGTGCGCCAGCATCTGGCCCGTGAACAGGACCGTCTTTCGGTTGAGCACTGTCTCCGGCGGGATCAGTTCAGATGCCAGGTCTGTGAAATGTCGTTCAGAGAAGTGTATGGCGAGATCGGGAGCGGCTTTGCGGAAGCGCATCATGTGCTTCCGCTGGCACAGCTGGCGGAGAGTGTGGTGTCGTCAAGCCATGACCTCGTCACGGTCTGCGCGAATTGCCACCGGATGCTGCACCGGCTGGGCGGAGAAGAAGGCGATATTGCACGGCTGCGGAGAATGTTCCATCGGGAATAGGGTGGGCAATTCGAAG